>CAXNDZ010000079.1:0-8700 GCA_964201225.1 Chitinophagales bacterium
GGAAAGCATATTCAATTACATATGACGCGTTGCATTTTATGTTACCGTTGTGTTTTCACTGCCGATCAATTAACTAATAAAAGGGAACATGGTATTTTAGATAGAGGAGATCATGCTGAAATAGCTACGCATATTGAAAAAAGTTTGGACAATGAATTTATAGGCAATGTGATTGATGTTTGTCCAGTGGGTGCTTTAACCGATAAAACTTTCCGCTTTAAAAATAGGGTATGGTTTTTAAAACCAATGGATGCGCACCGTGATTGTCCAAGCTGTTCGGGTCGTGTTACTTTATGGAATAGAGGAGATGAAGTGTATAGAGTTACTGCACGTAAGGATCAATGGGGTGAAATTGAAGATACGCCCGACGGAAAGCCAGGATGGATTTGTAACACTTGTCGTTTTGATAAAAAACAAACAACGGACTGGGTGATTGAAGGACCGCGTGAAATAAGTAGACAATCAGTTATTGCACAAGGGCATTATGCTGGTAATATTGGAACGACCATACCAACGGAAACTTTTGCAGCAATCAATAATGGCAGGACACCACATTTATTAATGGATATTCATAATGAGAGTGAAGTGAATCAACCCAATATTCGCTTAGGTGAAAACGAAGGGCCATCCAATGCTGCTACTTTTAACAATAATATTAATAACGCCTAATTAAAATAGTATGACACTTCTTTCATTCGATTGGGCTTTGGTTATTGAAAAATTAATATTAATTGTAATTATTGTATTGACCACTTTATTAATCACTTTATACACCACCTTCGGTGAGCGTAAAGTAGCGGCCATATTACAAGATAGACCAGGTCCCAATAGAGCGGGTCCTTTTGGTTTATTGCAACCATTAGCAGATGGGTTGAAATTAATCATGAAGGAGGAAATTATTCCAACAAGTGCAAGTAAGTGGTTATTTATTTTAGGACCAGGCATAGCGATGACGGCTAGCTTGATGACATCAGCAGTAATACCCTGGGGCACGGACATACATATATTTGGGCGCACCATTGCATTGCAAGTAGCCGATGTAAACATTGGTATCTTATACATATTTGCGGTAGTGAGTATGGGCGTATATGGGATTATGATTGGAGGATGGGCATCGAATAATAAATTTTCATTGATGTCAGCATTACGAGCTGCATCCCAAGCCATCAGTTATGAAATTGCAATGGGATTAGCACTGATTGCTTTATTAATGACTACTGGTAGTTTAAGTTTAAAAACAATTGTAGCGGATCAAGCAGCAGGACCTTGGTGGAATGTGGTATATCAACCATTGGGTTTTATTATATTTTTTATTTGTGCGATGGCCGAGTGTAATCGTACCCCCTTTGATTTACCTGAAGCTGAAAATGAATTAAACTTTGGATACCATCAGGAATATTCATCAATGAAATTAGGATTTTACTTATTCGCTGAATATGTAAACATGATAATGAGTAGTGCAATTATGGCATCAATGTATTTTGGCGGTTATGATTTACCATTTTTTGACGAGACTACAGTAGCACCAAATATTGCAGCCATGATTGGTTTAGGCACTTTACTTATTAAGATAGTGCTATTTGTATTTTTATTTATGTGGATTCGTTGGACCATCCCAAGATTCAGGTATGATCAATTGATGAATTTAGGTTGGAAAACGATGATTCCATTGGCTTTATTTAATATGTTATTAACCGGGGCTTTAATATTAGCGAAACTTTAATTTAAAAAACTGTACGAATATTTAACATGCAAACATTAACAAACAAAGCACTAGCCGTTCAAAGACAACCCATGACTTTTTGGGAGCGCTTGTACTTGATTAATATTATTAAGGGCATGATGATTACATTTAGTCATATGTTCAAAAAACAACCCACCATCAGATACCCTGAACAAAAAAGGGAATTTAGTCCGGTGTTTAGAGGCTTACATGTTTTAAATAGAGACGAGGAAGGGCGTGAAAGATGTACTGCATGTGGTTTATGTGCAGTGGCTTGTCCAGCGGAAGCCATCACCATGGAAGCAGCAGAAAGAATGGCCGGGGAAGAAAATATATATAGGGAAGAAAAATATGCTGCTAAATACGAGATCAATATGTTGCGTTGTATTTTTTGTGGACTATGCGAAGAAGCTTGCCCTAAGGACGCTATTTATTTAAGTGAAACATTTGCGCCAGCGAATTACACACGCAAAGGTTTTATCTATGACAAAAATGATTTATTAATTCCAAATCCATTGACCAACGCAACCGATTATGCGAAGGCGAAAGGAGCACAAGCATAAATAATTATGAGCATCATTCAAATTTTATTTTTTGCATTATCCGCTTTTGCGATAGGGAGCGCTATTATGGTGCTGGTCAGTAAAAATCCAATCCACAGTGTACTTTGGTTAATATTGGTATTTTTTGCGATTTCAGGTCATTACATATTATTAAATGCACAATTTTTAGCTATTGTAAACATCATCGTATATGCGGGCGCTATCATGGTTTTGTTTTTGTTTGTAATCATGCTGATTAATGTGAAAAAGGATAGTGAACCGCAAAAACAATTTTTAGTAAAATTACTGGGGGTGCTTGCCGGTGGTAGTTTCTTAACCTTATTGGTGGCATTAGTAAAACAAACTGCACAAATACAAGGAAGGAATTTGTTAATGAAGGATGGCGTTATTGGACTCATTCATCCTTTAGGAAAAGCGTTATTCACCGACTACGTTGTTCCATTTGAAATAAGCAGTATTTTGTTTTTAAGTGCAATGGTGGGAGCAGTAATTATTGGAAAAAAATAAATTTATTCGGTATGCCTATACAATATTATATCTATTTATGTTTAGCACTTTTTAGCATTGGTGTTACAGGTGTATTAACACGTCGTAATGCAATAGTGGTTTTTATGTGCATTGAGCTTATGTTGAATGCAGTAAACCTATTATTGGTCGCCTTTTCTAAAATGTTTCATGGTTATGCGTTGGTTCAGAATGCAGCATCAACGACAGGAATAGATGCGCAAATATTTGTATTTTTTATTATGGTGGTAGCAGCTGCTGAAGTAAGTGTGGGATTGGCAATTATTGTAATGATGTATCGCAATACACATTCAGTAGATATCAATTTTTTAAATAGATTAAAAAATTAATGCAATGGGAATAATGAAAGTGTTGGTAGGGTTGATCATATTATGGCCACTTGCTGGATTTTTATTCAATGGGTTGGGACGCAACTATTGGAGTAAAAAGGTAATTGCATATAAAGCAACAGGCTATATTGTAGCCTCATTTATTGCAAGCATTTTTACTTTTATATATGTACAAGAGCATGGTGCCACCAGTATTCATTATTTTGATTTTATCAATACAGCAACCATTAAAATCCCATTTGATTTTAAAGTAGATGCATTATCATCCCTGTTTTTATTAGTCATTACGGGTGTGGGGTCCTTGATTCATTTATATTCGACTGCATACATGAAGGAGGAGTCGTCATCGCATTATGCAAGGTATTTTGCTTATTTGAATTTATTTATCTTTTCGATGTTGTTATTGGTTCTAGGAGATAACTACGTAATTATGTTTATAGGATGGGAAGGCGTTGGTTTATGTTCCTATTTGTTAATTGGTTATTGGTTTACCAATGGCGATTTTAATTATGCGGCTAAGAAAGCGTTTATTATGAATCGTATTGGAGATCTGGGTTTTTTATTAGCGATATTTTGGATCATTTTCAAGTTGGGTTCAGTAAGCTATAGCGAAGTGCTCACTGCAGAAAGTTTGGCTAAATTAAGCAGTGCAGATATCACAGGAATTACTTTATTACTATTTGTAGGTGCCATGGGAAAGAGTGCACAGATACCTTTATTTACTTGGCTTCCTGATGCAATGGCAGGTCCAACCCCTGTATCTGCGTTAATACATGCCGCAACCATGGTGACAGCAGGCATCTATATGATTACCCGTAGCAATATTTTATTTAGTCATAGTGAAATCACACAAACTGTCATTGCCATCATAGGTATTAGTACAGCTTTATTAGCGGCGACTATTGCGATCAAACAAAACGATATCAAAAAAGTATTGGCCTATTCAACAGTAAGTCAACTGGGTTATATGTTTTTAGGATTAGGCGTAGGTGCTTATTCAGGTGCAGTTTTTCATGTAATAACACATGCGTTTTTTAAAGCTTTATTATTCTTAGGTGCAGGTTCGGTTATTCATGCAATGCATCACGAGCAAGACATTCGTAAAATGGGGGGATTAAAATCAAAATTGCCCATTACACATATTACTTTTTTAATAGGTTGTATCGCCATCGCTGGGGTGCCTCCATTTAGTGGCTTCTTTTCAAAAGATGAAATACTTGCCGCGGCTTTTGCGAAAAGTCCGGTGTATTGGGTATTAGGTGTGATTGGTGCTGCGATGACTGCTTTTTATATGTTCCGTTTATATGCCACTACTTTTTTAGGCAAGTTTAGAGGGACAGACAATCAAGAAGCCCATCTACATGAATCACCTATGGCGATGACTTTACCATTAATTTTATTAGCAGTGGCTAGTGCAATTGCTGGCGCCATTGGGGTACCTGAAATTTTGGGCGGACATCATTGGTTATCACATCAGCTAAGCGCCATTGTCGGGGAGCCTACTGAGATTGGATTATCACACACAACGGAGTGGGTATTAATGGCAGTGTCGGTGAGCATCGCAGTGATTGCATTATTGTTGACGGTAAACATCTACAAAAAGAAAACAGATGAAGCGCCTACTAGTTTCATTGGTCAATTTTTCTATAATAAATGGCATATAGATGAATTATACAATTCAGCAATTGTAAATCCTTTAAATCGTTTTGCTGGATTTTTAAAAAATATTATTGAAAAACAAGTGATAGATGGTGCAGTCAATGGTACGGGCAAATTAGTACAGTATAGTGCAAGACAATTAAGATTGATACAAAATGGACAAGTAGGGTATTATATTTTATTTATGGTTTTAGGAATTGTATTATTGTTTTTACTTTGGTTTAATGACACATTATTATTGCGTTTTTTTCACAATTTGATTAAATAAATTATTTAATAAGCTATATGTTACTATCATTTATATTAATTCCTTTTGTTACCGCCTTGTTATTGCTTTTTATTAAAAATGATAAATCGGCAAACACAGTAGCGATTGTTTCTACATTGGGAACTTTGGTGGCGGCATTAGTAGCAGCAGGTAACGGGGCAGTTGATTTTAATGCGCCATGGATTCCAGTTTTAAATGCACAGTTTTTATTACATGCAGATGGCTTAGCAAAAATTTTAGTTTTATTAACTGCAATAAGTTTTCCGGCCATCATTATAGCGACTTCGCAAAATCAGCCCAAGCAAAAAAATATATTTCTTTCTTTATTACTTTTTACACAAAGTGGACTCATGGGGGTATTTTTAGCAGGGGATGCTTTATTATTTTATTTTTTCTGGGAATTAGCCTTAATCCCTGTTTACTTTTTAAGTTCTATTTGGGGTGGTGAAAAAAGAATTGCAGTTACTTTTAAATTTTTCATTTATACATTTTTGGGTTCCTTGATGATGCTAATTGGAATTGTATTCGTTTACATGCATACCAGTGATCAAAGCTTTTTGATACAATCCTTTGCAAAAGCCAATTTAACTGGGGGGCAACAAGTCACAGCTTTCGCATTATTTTTTCTTGCCTTTGCCATCAAAATGCCCATCTTCCCATTACATACTTGGCAGCCAGATGCCTATGAACAAGCTCCAACCGCAGTCACCATGGTGATGAGTGCGGTGATGGTTAAAATGGGTTTGTATGGCGTTCTTAGGTGGTTAATGCCTTTATTCCCAACAGCATTTATAGCACATATCAATGTGGTTGTTATTTTATCAGTGATTGGTATTTTATATGCTTCTTTTATTGCGATTCGGCAAGATGATATTAAGCGTTTAATTGCCTATTCCTCTATTGCACATATTGGTTTAATGAATGCTGCTATATTTTCGCACCTTCAAATTGGTATACAAGGGGCAATGGTTCAATTATTTTCACATGGCATTAATGTTTTGGGATTATGGATTATTGCAGATATTATTGAACAACAAACGGGTACTAGATCCATGCAACAAATGGGGGGACTTGCAAAAAAACAACCTACGCTTGCGATATTGTTAGTGGGTTTTGCTTTAGCCAATATCGCGCTCCCATTAACCAATGCTTTTGTGGGCGAATTTTTAATGTTTAATAGTTTGTTTCAGTATAATGTTTGGGTAGGCGCTGCTGCAGGAGTAAGTATTATATTGGCAGCGATCTATACCTTAAATATGGTTCAAAAGGTAGCCTACGGCGAAGTGAGTACATCTATCAATCAAATGCAAACTATAAATAAACCTGCGCAAATTGTATTAATCGTTTTATTGATTATCGTTTTTGTTACAGGGGTATTTCCACAGCCTTTATTCGATTTAACGGCCGATAGTTTACAGCAAATAATCGTTAAATAAATTTAAACACATTAGTAATGAATGCAATTATAGTTTCTGCTTTTTTAGGCGTTGTAATGATGTTTGCTTCCTGGAGTGTCAAGGGAGAAAATAAGCAAAAAAATATTGCTTTATTTGGTTTATTTTTTTTGATTGTAGCTAATCTAGCGCAATTGAATGGTTGGTTTGTAGTGGATGTAGATACGAATAATATGTTGTCGTTTACGAGATTCGGTTTGTATACCAACACCTTATTTTATTGCTTAACTTTTATTTACATATGGATTAATGGAGAAGAAATATCAAAAATTGGAAATCATGCGGCCGATTTTTATGCCTTATTCTTTTTTATGCTTTGTGGTGCGAGTATATTAACCTCTTTTGATAATTTATTAATGTTGTTCATTGGCATTGAAATTTTATCCATCCCATTATATATTTTAACTGGCTCAGATAAAAAAAGTTTATTCAGTAATGAAGCAGCTATTAAATACTTTTTAATGGGCTCTTTTTCAACAGGCATACTATTATTAGGCAGCACTTTTATTTATGGCGCAACGGGCAGCTTTACAATAATCCCACCTGATCCTAGCATACTCAATGAGCAGTTCATGTTTTCGGCCGGACTCATTTTGATATTTGCTGCAATGAATTTTAAAGTTTCTGCAGCACCATTTCATTTTTGGACGCCGGATGTATATGATGGCGCCCCCACTGTATTCACTTCCTTCATGGCAACCATTGCTAAATCGGCAGGGTTTATCGCATTCATTAATATTTACCTTGTTCAATATAAGCCGTTTGAAAAAACTTGGGGCATAATATTGCCGTTGGTCATTATAAGTACATTGATGGTGGGGAATGTAACTGCCGTATTTCAACGAAGCGTAAAAAGAATGTTAACTTATTCTAGTATCGCACAAGCAGGTTTCATGTTATTTGCATTGTATGGTACTTCAAATTTTGCTAACGAAGGAATACTTTTATACATTGTTGTATATTCATTAGCAAGTATCGGTATTTTTGCTGTGTTGGTTAAAATGAAAGAAAATAGTTTTGAAGCTTTTCACGGCTTGGCCAAGTCGCATCCATTATTAGCCTTTTTAACGACTGTGTTTTTATGTTCTTTAGCAGGTATCCCCATTACGGGTGGATTTTTTGCGAAATATTATATGATCAATGCTGTTTTAATAGCGGGTGCAGGTATCTGGTTGGTGGTGGTGGCAATGATTTTTGCTAGTATCAGTGTGTATTATTATTTCAAATTGATTCAAGCCATGTATTTTATACCAGGGACACCTGCGATTGGCGAATTAGATAAAACCTATACTTACAAGTTGGTCGTCATTGCCGTTTTGATTGTTGTTCTAGGTGTTTTCCCTAATTTATTGTTCAATTATCTCTACTTTTAACCGCTCTTCAAATAGTAGGGGTATCATTGCATAAATCTGTCCTACCTTTAATGTTCAATAATTATAATTAGCATGACGCTTCAGGATTCCTTTATTTTAGCTTGGCGCACTGTAAAAAGCAATAAACTACGAACGGGCATTACGGTGGCCATTATTGCTTTTGGTATCATGGCGCTGATTGGTATAATTACCGCAATATCAGCGATGAATCAAAGCTTAAAGGAAAACTTTTCTTTTATGGGGGCGAACGCATTTAGTATTCGTTATAAGGAAATGAATGCAAGAATGATGGGTGGTGGCGGAAGAAACAAGCAAGAATTTTCAAAACAGAAGGTAGGCCAAAAGGAAAAAAAATCAAATTTAGACAAGCCTATTAAACTAGAGGAATCAGTTTATTTTAAGGATAATTATGGTTTTAATAGGGCACAAGTAAGTGTATATCGACGTGGTAATGGGAATAATGAACTTCGTTATAAAAATTATAAAACCAATCCGCAGGTTTCCATGTGGGGTGGCGATGAAAATTATTTAGGGGTCAATGGATACCAATTAGACTTAGGTAGAAACTTAAATAATGTGGATTTGCAAAGTGGTCGTAATGTTTGTTTGATTGGCAGTAATGTGGCCACTAAATTATTTCCCAACAATCCCGAAAAAAGTATTGACAAAGTTATTTTAGTGGGAGGTAAGCCTTACCGTGTTATTGGTTTATTAAAATCAAAGGGCTCAAGTGCAATGATGCGTCAGGATGATGTCATTGTAACTTCACTAAAAAATATCCGACAATATCAAAACATAAGTTCCTC
>CAXNDZ010000080.1:0-8561 GCA_964201225.1 Chitinophagales bacterium
AGCATAATGGGGATGAGGGAATACGGCCGTCACGTTCAAAGGATGGTTGATCATCTTATGACCATTGAGGACCGCGACAAAAGAAAGGAGCAGGCCCATATAGTGGTTGAATTAATGGGTTTTCTTAACCCCCAGCTTAAAAATATCGAAGACTACAGGCATAAATTATGGGATCACCTGTTTTTTATGAGCAATTTTCAATTGGATGTAGAGAGTCCTTATCCAATTCCTACGAAGGAAACCTATAAGCAAAAGCCCGATCCTTTGCCTTACCCTAAGCGTAAAATTAGATATGCGCATTTGGGTAAAAACTTAGAATTGGTGATTGATAAAGCAATGGCGGAAACAGACCAAGAAAAGAAAGCCGGCTTTGCCCATGCAATTGCGCATTATATGAAATTGGCTTACAGTAACTGGCATAAGGAATTAGTGCAAGATGATGCAATTCGTAGTGAGTTGAATGCAATTACTGGCGGTGAATTAGAATTTAGCAACACGCCTTATATCAAGCATCGTAATCAAAACTTTAGTGAGGATTACCGACCTGCAGGTGGCCGTTGGCAAAATAACCGCAACAATAATAATCGCGGTGGTCGCGGACCTGGTGGTCCTGGCGGAAGCGGTGGTAGCGGTGGTGGACGCAATAACAACAATCGCAATTTTAAAAAGAGATATTAAGAAAACATCGTTCTTAATAATTTCAACACATCGACAGAAGTGTTGAAATCAATCTTACCCATCTTTTTAGTAAGCCTTAATTTATCTACACATCTTATTTGATCTAACATTATTTGTCCAGGATCTTTCTTAAATAAAGAAGGTATGCGAGATGGATAATTTTTATTGGAATGAGATAAGGGTGCAATGATGACCGTGTTTAAATTATTGTTCATGCCATTTGGAGAAACAATCACACAGGGCCTTGATTTTTGAACCTCACTGCCTTTGGTTGGATCTAAATCAATTAACCAAATATCAAATTGCAAATAATTTTTACCACTCATGTTCATCAAATTTATTGGTCAACCCTTCAAACACATCTGTTTCGGGTAGTTCCTTATTTTGAATGGCTTGCTGAAATTGTTTGTCCCAAGTGGCCAATGAAAGATTTAATTTATTTCGTTTTGGTTTGATTATTTTTTTCACCGGTTTCAATACCAGTGTATCATCCTCCTTCAAAATAAAATCAATGGCTTGTCCATTTTCAATCTTCAATTTTTTAAGTACGGCTTTGCTTAACAACACCCCATTAGAGTTACCAATTTTTCGAACGGTAGTGGTGTAAAGTGGACGATCTTCCATGGTATAAATTTGAATAAAGTTATAACTTATAAACGTTATAACCAAACAGGACTTATTCATTCAATTCCAATAGGTTATATACGTAAAAAGGGTCCCGATGTATCGGGACCCTTTTTACTTGAAATATATGTAAAGTGTTTATTTAAATATAGCAGGTGTTCCTGGAGGCGGTATACTTTTTTTAATGAAACTTCTTAAGTGATCATTACTTGTTGCTAAATCTTCCTTACGCAAATACATCATGTGTCCGCTTTTATATCCTTCCCAGAACATACGATCTTGAATTTTTCCTGCAGGATCCATTTGCCACATATTATATTGTGCATTAAAATAATCACATGCGCCATCATAATAGCCTGATTGCACTAATAAATTTAAATAAGGATTTTGCATCATGGCTTGGCGTAAATTATCACCTGTTTTATTATTCGTGTTATCCCAAGGATACGTTGAACCAAAAATAAAATAATTTAAATCTGTTTTATAACCCAACTCATCTCTTAAGTACATATTAATTGCTGGCGTGAAAGAATGTTCCCATGAAGTTAATTCAGAATTGTAATCTGATTTTTCACCAGCATCAATTCTGTCAATACCAATATAACGCGAATCCAAGCGGCCAATGGTTTTGCCTTGATCACGTAAAAGTTCTTTCCAAAAATAATTATAAGGAATTTCTAAACTTTGTTGTGCAACCACGGTTTCATTTAAGCCAATATATTTTGAAACTTTTTTAACCATGTCTTTTCTTTTCTCCATAGATAATGCTCCACCCTGTGCAATGGCAGGCATCAATTCGTTGATGGTAAAGGATTCTACTTCAGGTAAAAATTTAGTTAAATCCTTGGATTGAAATTCAGGTGCTAATTTTTTATGGTGCCATGCAGTTGCTGCCATGTATGGAATGCGTAATGCAGCATCTGAAACTCTATCACGATCAATACCTAAATCGGTTGGCGAAACTAAAATCACGCCATTCAAATACATCCAATGTCTATTTTGCAATTCCAATGACAATCCAGAAACGCGTGTGGTACCATAACTTTCTCCTATTAAAAATTTAGGAGACGCCCATCTTTTTTGACGCGCTACAAATGCATTAATCCAATCCGCTAAATATTTTATATCCGCATTGACGCCAAAAAATTTAGATGTGGGTACTGATTTATCTAGAATGCGGGAAAATCCTGTGTTCACTGGATCAATGTATACGATATCAGCTACATCAATTAATGATTGCGGGTTGTCCTCAAATCCGTAAGGTTGCACTGGATAGCCTTCGTCGTCAATTTTTAATTTTTTGGGTCCAGTATATCCCAAGTGCATCCAAACACTTGCAGTACCGGGTCCACCATTAAAGGAGATGACCAAGGGTCTTGTTTCCTTATTCGTTACATCCGTGCGTTCATAGTATACATAAAATAATGCGGCAATCGCTTTGCCATCCTCATCCCACACTGGCTGTGTAGTGGCAGTAACTTTGTAGGGTATTTTTTGACCCTTTACCGTAACCTCTCCCTTGGTTTCGGTTTTTTGTTCCAAACTAATTTCTCTTTTAAATGCAGGATACTGGTCTTTTTCGGCGGTCTTAGGTGCTGCAGCAGTAGGCGGTTCCATAGTGGGCCTTTGCGCTGTCACAAAAAGCGTTGTTACAAGTAACAAGGCAGTGAAAATTTGTTTTTGCATGATGCTATTGTTTATATAATTAATTTTATACTTTAAATATACGGCATAAATACAGTTTCATAATCGCGAGAATATTTAATTTATTTAGGCGGTATTTCTGTAATTTAGACAAGTTCAATTAAGCCATTTTAAAACCGAGTTCGGATGTCTGACCCATCGCAAAAAGTAATTATTTTAACGGCACCTTCAGGGGCTGGAAAAACTTCCATTGCCCAATTTTTATTAAAGCGTTTTCCTAATTTATCCTTTTCCGTTTCTGCCACTACCCGCGCACCAAGGGGTGCAGAAATAGATGGCGTTGAATACCATTTTATTAGCCTAGCTAAATTTGAAGGGTTGATTAATCAAAATGAATTTTTGGAACAGCAGATGGTGTATAAGGATGTTTACTATGGCACTTTGAAATCGGAATTAACAAGAATTTGGGCACTTGGAAAAATACCCATCTTAGATATTGATGTGAAAGGGGCTATTCATGTGCAAAAGCAATTAGGTGCAAACTGTTTGTCCATCTTTATTCAGCCGCCTTCTATAGCAATTTTAAAAGAAAGGTTGGAACATAGAAAAACCGAAACGCCAGAAAGTATTCAAATACGTTTGGATAAAGCAGCTTATGAAATTAGCTTTAGTCATGAATTTAATGCCATCATTAAAAACGAGGTATTGGAAGTGGCTTGCGCTGAAACAGAAAAAGTAATCATTGAATTTTTAAAATAACTTATTATGTCATTACAAGGAAAAACAGTTTTTATTACAGGCGGAAGCAGAGGCATTGGTAAAGCAATGGCACTGAAATTAGCTGGCGCGGGCGCAAATATTGTGATTGCTGCAAAATCGGTACAAGAAGATCCACGCTTGGGTGGTACCATTTTTTCAGCAGCCGCCGAGGTGGAAGCCCTTGGTGTAAAGGCTTTGGCAGTGCAAGTGGACATTCGTGATGAATCCCAAATTGCAGAAGCTATGAAGCAAACTGTTGAAAAATTTGGAGGTATTGATATTGTTATTAATAATGCAAGTGCGATTCAATTAACAGATACCGAAAATACACCAAGCAAAAGATTTGATTTAATGCACAGCATTAATGTACGCGGTACTTTTTTAGTAGTGCAACACGCGCTACCTTATTTAAAGAAATCATCGCATGCACATATTTTAACTTTATCTCCGCCCATTAACTTGGCACCAAAATGGTTGGGACCACATGTTGCCTATACTTTGTCAAAATACGATATGAGTATGTTAACCTTGGGTTGGGCAGAAGAATTTAAAGATGACCAAATTGCTTGTAATTCATTATGGCCTCGTACCACCATCGATACTGCTGCAGTGCGTAATTTGTTGGGTGGTGTAATGTTAGCCAATATGAGCCGAACGCCTGCGATCATTGCCGATGCGGCATTATTTATTTTAAGTAAAGAAAAATTACAATACACGGGTAAAACATTTATTGATGAAGAAGTACTAGCCGCAGAAGGCATTACCGACTTAGCACATTATTCCGTTGTTCCTGGAGCTAAATTATTTTACGATTTGTTTTTATAATTTGATTTAATAGTATTTTAATAAATAATTGATATGAGGAAACTTACTTTATTATTAAGCATGGTACTTTTATTTTTATCGGCCACTGCGCAGAAAAAAAATAAAATAGATCCAATGGTTGCACAATTGAATACTACCAAAAACGAAACAATCACTTTTTTAAATAATCGCTATGATTTAGATAAAAAAACGGCGTTACAAATTTGGGATTTTGCGGAAGTGGGTTATAAGGAAAACAAGAGTGCTGCATTACATGTGCAACATTTAAAAGAAGCAGGCTTCAAGGTGGAAACAGGTGTAGCAGATATTCCTACTGCCTTTGTAGCCACTTACGGATCGGGTTCGCCGGTGATTGGTATTTTAGCTGAGTATGATGCTTTGCCTGGTTTGGCGCAAACAGCTAGCCCTGAAAAAAATACCATTGCTGGAAAAATTGCTGGACATGCATGTGGTCATCATTTGGTTGGAACTGCAAGTGTTGCAACGGGCATCGTTATTAAAGAATTAATTGCGGCAGGTAAATTAAAAGGGACCATTAAAGTATATGGTTCCCCTGCAGAAGAAGGTGGTAGTGGTAAAGTATTTTTAGTGCGCGCTGGACTTTTAAATGATTTAGATGCAGTTATTCATTGGCATCCAGATGTTGTGAATGCAGTGAGTACTTCAGTGGCGCTTGCCAATAAATCGGCCAAGTTTAAGTTTTATGGCGTGGCTTCACATGCATCCATGTCACCTGATCAAGGAAGATCCGCATTGGATGGCGTTGAAGCCATGAACAATATGGTGAACATGATGCGGGAACATATTCCGCAAGAAACTAGAATTCATTATGTGATTACGAATGGAGGTAAAGCACCTAATGTGGTTCCTGACTTTGCAGAAGTATATTATTATGTACGTCATCCAAAACGCAAAGAGGTCGTAGAAATTTTTGACAGAGTAGTAAAAGCTGCAGAAGGTGCTGCTTTGGGAACTGGCACGAGATTTAGTTATGATATCATAGGAGGCACACACGATTTATTAATTAATAAGACACTTGCTGAAGTAATGCAAAGCAACTTGGAAATTGTCGGTGGCGTTACTTATTCGGACGAAGAAAATATATTTGCGAAAAAAATACAACCCAGCTTTTTGGGCGCGCCCATTGCGATGGAAACAGTAGCAAGGATTAAACCACTTAGTTATGAAATGGGTGGTGGTAATACCGGTTCAACCGATGTGGGTGATGTTAGCTATATAAAACCCACTGTTGGACTTCGTGCTGCTACCTGGGTGCCAGGAACAACGGCACATAGCTGGCAAGCAGTAGCAGCAGGTGGTACAGAGATTGGAACGAAAGGAATGTTGGTTGCTAGTAAAGCAATGGCATTAACTGCAATTGATTTAATGAGTAATCCCTTATTAATTCAAAAAGCAACCCAAGAACTTAAATCATCTATTGGAGATTATAAATACAAAGCACTATTAGGCGACATTAAACCCGCTCTGAATTATAGAGATTAGTTAGTAAAAGAAGCGTTAAAAAAATTTACGCTTCTTTTACTTAAACCTCTTATGATTTTTTAAGAAAATAATTAATCTCTATAATTTCATCTTATGATTTTTCGAGGCGCCCAATAAACGGGCGCATCGAGGGTATAGAGATTAGTCAAATGTCTCGGGGCGCATTTGTGGGAAGAATAATACATCTTGTATGGATGGTTGATTCAACATCATCATACATAAACGATCAATCCCGATACCAATACCCGAGGTAGGTGGCATACCATATTCCAAGGCTCTTAAAAAGTCATGATCAATAAACATGGCTTCATCATCTCCTCTTTCCATGAGTGCTACTTGATCCTCGAAACGCTTGCGTTGATCAATAGGATCATTCAATTCCGTATAAGCATTCGCTAATTCTTTTCCATTCACCATTAATTCAAAACGCTCTACCAAGCCTTCTTTTGAACGGTGCTTTTTAGTTAGCGGACTCATCTCCACTGGATAGTCAATGATAAAAGTGGGTTGGATATATTTTGATTCGCTGGTCGCACCAAAAATTTCATCTATTAATTTACCCTTGCCAATAGTGGGTGGTACATCAATATTTAATTGCTTGCAAACGGCTCTTAATCCTGCTTCATCCATTGCTGAAATATCAATACCCGTATTTTCCTGTATTGCCTCCATAATAGTAATACGACGAAACGGCGCTTTAAAATTGATGGTGGTATCGCCTACTGTTAATTCTGTTTTTCCGTGTAAGGTCATTGCAATTTTTTCAAACAATTGTTCTGTGATTTCCATCATCCAGAAATAATCTTTGTAAGCAGTATACCATTCAAGTACGGTAAACTCTGGGTTATGTGTACGGTCCATTCCTTCGTTTCTAAAGTTGCGGCTAAACTCATACACCCATTCAAAGCCGCCTACAATTAATCGCTTTAAATACAATTCATTCGCGATACGCAAGTAAAATGGAACATCCAATGCATTATGATGTGTTATAAAGGGCCTAGCTGCAGCGCCGCCAGGAATGGCTTGTAATACAGGTGTATCAACCTCTAATGCACCGCGGGTATTTAAAAACTCCCGAATGGTGGTCATTAATAAAGTGCGCTTTACAAAAGTTTCCTTTACATCAGGATTAATAATTAAATCAGCATAGCGTTGGCGATATCTAAATTCAGGATCCGTCACTGCATCAAATACATGTCCATCTTCATCCCGCTTCACCACCGGTAATGGCTTTAATGACTTTGCTAATAATGTAATGGTACTTGCATGTAAGGAGGTTTCACCTGTTTTGGTGACAAACACATAGCCTGTTGCGCCTAAAATATCCCCTAAGTCCATTGCATTTTTAGTCATTACCTCCCAGTAGGTTTTATCCTCGTCTGGACAAACTTCGTCTCTCTTTATATATAATTGAAAAATCCCCTTATCATCTTGAATCTTTACAAATAACACTTTACCCTTATCGTTCACGCTCATAATACGACCCGCAACACAAACGGCCGCAAATTGTTCCTTGGTTTCCTCCGTATAATTTTGCTTTATATCACTTGAATAGTGGGTCACCGGATATAAAGGCGCTGGATAGGGATTGATGCCTGCAGCTTCTAATTGTTGTAATTTTTCGCGCCTAATGATTTCTTGTTCTGACAATGATTGACTCATGGATGGTATATATTATAGTATATTATAGTACAAAAGTAAAACTTAAGGATCAATTAACGAATAAAGCATTTTGAACCTCCTCAAAGCTGAGCGATAGGCAATCGCCGGGCTGCATTTGCGCTATAGAAAACTGTCCAATTTGGGACCGAATCAATCTTACTACTGGGAATCCCACACTTGCAAACATTTTACGGACCTGCCTATTTTTACCTTCGGTAAGTTGTATGGATGCCCAGCTCGTAGGAATGCTTTTTCGCACTCGAATGGGCGGATTTCTTTCAGGTATCGCTAAGCCATCGGGTAATATTTTAAGTATCGCTTTTTTAGTATCATAGGTTTTACCATCTACTGAAATGGTCACGCCTTTAGAGAGTGCTTCTATTGCATCATGGGTAATTGCACCATCCACTTGCACCCAATAAGTTCGTGCATGTGCAAATTTTGGATGTAATAATTGATGATTAATACTGGTATCATTCGTTAATAACAATAAACCTTCACTATCATAATCTAATCGACCTACTGGATAAACATCCTTGGGTACATTCAAGATATCTTTTAAGCATAATTTACCATCCGACGATGTAAACTGTGATAAAACTTGATAAGGCTTGTATATTAAATAATATTCCATTTTTACAGTAGTATGAAAAAACAAAGTCCTCCTGAATGCTCAAGAGGACCTCGTATATGGATGGGTTAGTAAGTACGGGAATTGAATTCCCTTCACAATATTATATATACTTTTTTCTATTTCAAAAAATATTTTAAACAAATTCATTGCGGTTATCCACATATTGCCATTTTTATCCGATTATTTTATAGTAAAAAAATGATTTTACAACTAGTAAAAAAATTATAAATTA
>CAXNDZ010000081.1:0-8487 GCA_964201225.1 Chitinophagales bacterium
CTTTATTTGGAAAAATTCTTAGAGGTCATACAAACCTACATCAAAAAAGGGGTGGAAAAAAATGATCCTACACGCCCAACAAAAAATGTTTATAACTGTTATTTAAAAGTGAACATCTTTACTAAAAACAACTAAAATAAAATGAAAAACCTAATTTATTCCACTTTGGCCCTGCTGTTTGCGGCTAGTTTGTTAAGCTGGCAATGGTCCAAAAACCAACATCCGACAATCGATAAAAAAGAGGTCATTGAATGCCTCAATATGGAAACGCAACAAGCTTATCAACTGGAGGCCAGCACCCCCGCTTTCGCGGCGATGCACCCGAACCCTTTGGTGGTAAATCCAGAAAATTTGTTGGGCAAAATGATTGAATTTGAAGCAGCCGATGGCAAACAAGCATACGCCTATTTTATTCCTGCTAAAAAGAAAACCAACAAATATTTAATTGTGATTCAGGAGTGGTGGGGTTTGAATGACAATGTGAAAATGGAATCAGATAAATATTATACCGACCTAGGTAATGTAAACGTAATTGCCGTGGACATGTATGACGGCAAAGTGGCCGCTACGCCAGATAGTGCGATGAAATTAATGCGCGGTGCTAATATGGGAAGAATGACTGCTATTATGCAAGGTGCCATCAAGTATGCCGGTAGTAAAGCTGCCATCTATAGTGTGGGTTGGTGTTTTGGCGGTATGTGGAGTTTACAAACTGCCATCCTTGCTGGGCCGCAAGCAAAAGGATCGGTGATGTATTATGGTCGTCCTGAAACGAATATGGATAAATTAAAATCCATCCAATGTGATATCATCGGATTTTTTGGAAATAAAGACCAAAGTCCTTCGCCAAGCATGGTGAATGATTTTGAAAAAAATATGAAAGAAGCAGGTAAAAATTTATCCGTGAATAGATATGAAGCAGGTCATGGTTTTGCGAATCCAAGCAATCCAAGTTTTAATGCTGCTGCTACTGAAGATGCTTATGCGAAAGCGATTGCATTTTTAAAAGCACACTAGCTTATTTTTGATAAAAAAAAAGAGAAAAAATACAATATTCTTCGTCTCTCAATCGCAAGCTCAAATGTTCGCTCAGAATAGTATTTCTTTCTCTTTTTTTTGAAACAAAATTGTATTTAACTAATACAATTGCTTTTTAACAAGATAATTGGCAACATAATCCCCAACCCCTTCTTCCAAACTTGAAAAAGGCGCGGTATATCCAGCGGCTCGAAGCTTATTCATATTGGCTTCGGTAAAGTATTGGTATTTGTCTCTGATATCCATTGGCATATCAATAAATTCAATATTGGGTTGTAACCCTTGTGCAGTAAAAGTATTGGCAGCCAAATCATAAAAACTACGCGCGCTACCAGTACCTAAATTATACAAACCATTTTTTTCTTTGCTCCAATGTTGCGCAAACATTTCATGTAACATCCAACCAATTACTTTAACAACATCTTTCACGTATACAAAGTCGCGTAATTGTTCGCCATCTTTAAAATCAGGACGGTGGCTTTTAAATAATTTGACTAACCCAGTTGCTTTAATTTGATTGAACGCATGAAAAATAACACTTGCCATACGGCCTTTGTGTCCTTCATTTGGACCATACACATTAAAGAATTTCAAACCCGTCCAAACAGGTGGTTGACTCGTTTGCGCAATCGCCCATTTGTCAAATTCATTTTTACTAACGCCATAGGGATTCAAAGGAATCAATTGATCCAATATGGTATGGCTATCCTCATATCCTTGCTCCCCGCTACCATAAGTAGCTGCGGAGGATGCGTAAATAAATGGAATTTGTTTTTCAGTAGCATATAACCACAGTGCTTTTGAATATTTCACGTTCAATTCATCATGCACTGCGTAATCAAATTCAGTGGTATCTGTTCTGGCACCTAAATGTATAATAGCATCGATAGTGAAATCCAATAGAGGAAGTTGCTCTAAAAAAGCCTGCCGCTCAATTACTTTTAAAAATTGCTTTTGTTCCCAATTATTTCTTTTTGCTTCCACGCCAAAATCATCCACTAATATTAATTGATTAAATCCTTGTTCATTTAAATATTGAACAAAAACGGAACCAATAAATCCAGCTGTACCTGTAACAACTAAAGTGGGTTGTTTTGACATGGATTGAATTTATTTAGCTAATTGTTTTTCTATGGCAGTATCATAATTATTTTTCCACTCTATAATACTACCCCAATTTTCGCCATTCACCACTACATCACTTGCATTTACTTTACCTAGGACCGATACTGCAATTCCAAATTTAGCTGCCGCAGCTTCAATAGTTGCAATAGTTGCTACGTCACATGAAACCACCACCCTGCTTTGCGCCTCGCCCATCCAATAGGCATCTGTTCTTAATGCAGCTCCTACTGCGTTTACCTCAAATCCTTTGTTGTTCGTAAACGCTGATTCTAATAAAGTAACAATTAAACCACCTTCACTTATATCGTGGGCACTTTTTACATTACCTGCTTTAATTAATCCCGCAACTAATTGTTGCAAATTATATTCTTCTTCCAAATCAAAATAAGGGGCCTGAGAAAATTCAACCCCTCTGATTTTATTTACATATTCTGAGGAACCAATATCATTTCTTTGGGTACCCAATAAAACAATAACATCCCCTTCTTTTTTAAAATCTAAGGTCATTCTATTTTTCATATCCTCCACAATACCTACCATACCAATGGTGGGTGTTGGAAATACAGGACCATCCGGATTTTGATTATAAAAACTTACGTTACCACCAGTAACGGGCGTATTAAATTTACGACATGCAGCCCCCATCCCTTCGACCGATTTTACAAACTGATAATATACTTCAGGATCATAAGGGTTACCAAAGTTCAAACAGTTGGTTACGCCAATAGGCTCGCCACCAGAGCAAACAATATTACGTGCAGCTTCAGCTACTGCGATCATTGCACCTACTTCGGGATTTGCATAAACATATTTGCTATTACAATCCACCGTCATCGCTAATGCTTTACCAGTTCCTTTTGCAATGACTATGGATGCATCACTAGGTGCATTCGTGGAAGTATTTGCAGCACCCACCATACTATCATATTGTGTATACACCCATCGCTTTGAGGCGATATTAGGAATTTGAATTAATTCTTTTACAGTAGATTTTAGATCGGTAGTATCTGCAACAGTACTCATATCAAAAGCATTCACTTTTGATAAATAAGCAGGCGCCGAATATTCGCGTGTATATACTGGCGCACCGCCACCTAATACTAATTCATACGCAGGAAGTGAAGCTTCTAATTCGCCATGCATATAAAAATTAAGCAACCCATCATCGGTCACTTCACCAATATTACTACAAGACAAATCCCATTTTTCAAACACCGCTAACACTTGCGCTTCCTTTCCTTTCTCCACCACCATCAACATACGCTCTTGGCTCTCACTTAATAATAATTCCCAAGCTTTCATATTTTGTTGACGTGTAGGCACTTTATCCAAATCAATGCGCATACCTACTTGACCCTTTGCACTCATTTCGGCAGTGGAACAAATAATTCCTGCTGCACCCATATCTTGCATACCCACAATACCTCCTGTTTCAATCACTTCCAAACAAGCTTCTAATAATTTTTTTTCTTGAAACGGATCACCCACTTGAACTGCTGGTAATTCCTCTACACTGTCTGCAGTAATTTCGGCCGATGCAAAACTTGCACCACCAATTCCATCTTTACCGGTAGCACTTCCTACAAAAAATACAGGATTACCTGTTCCAAGTGCAATGGCGCTAACTGTTTTCCCTGCTTTCACAATACCTACGCTCATCGCATTCACTAAAGGATTGGTATGATAACATTGTTCAAAATATAATTCGCCCCCTACCGTTGGAACACCAAAACAGTTTCCGTAATGTCCAATACCATGTACTACACCTGCTAATAATCTTTTAGTTTTTGCATCAGCTAATTTTCCAAAACGCAAACTATTTAAGGAAGCAATGGGACGGGCACCCATCGTAAAAATATCTCTTTGTATGCCACCCACACCAGTAGCTGCACCTTGGAATGGTTCCAACGCACTTGGGTGATTATGACTTTCAATTTTAAATACCACACCATAATCATTTCCAATATCCATTAAACCAGCGTTTTCCTCACCCGCTGCCACTAACATTCTTCCGCCATCACGCGGCAAAGTTTTTAACCACTTGATGGAATTTTTATAACTACAATGCTCACTCCACATGCCACTAAAAGCGCATAGCTCAGTAAAGTTGGGCGTACGTCCTAATTTTTGTTTGATGCTTTCAAATTCATCAGGCGTTAATCTAAGTTGTTGCGCGGTTTTGACAGTAATTTCCATTCGGATCGGATTATTCGTTTTAAGATGACGCGAAGGTACAAAATGAGCCTTTATGCATTCGCTTGATTTACCAACATATACCCAACTAAAATGTGTATCCACTGCTATTAAATTTCGTTTATTGAGTATCAATCTTTTGTGTAGATTTTTATATTAATTATTATTTTAATGTTAATATATTATGGAAAAAACTTGAAATTTTTGAGTTATAAATTTTACTTTTTTAATTTTCTTATATATTTTCGCTCAAATCCGAATAAAAATTACCTTTTTAAACATATATTTTATTTATTAATATTAAATATCCTACCCTATGGCAGTTTCTAAATTGGAGTACATTTGGCTAGATGGTTACAAACCAACGCAGTCATTAAGAAGTAAGACAAAAGTTGAAAAAGATTTCAGTGGCAAATTAGCTGACTGCGATGTTTGGTGTTTTGATGGATCATCTACCGAGCAAGCGCCAGGAGGTTCAAGTGACTGTTTGTTAAAACCAGTTTTTATTTGCAAGGATCCACAACGTAAAAACGCTTTTTTAGTGATGTGTGAAGTTTTAAGTTCTGATGGTACACCTCATCCTTCTAACGGAAGAGCAACTATCGAAGATGATGATAATGATTTTTGGTTTGGCTTTGAGCAGGAATATTTTTTATGGAATCCAGCTACTGATAAACCATTAGGTTTTCCATAAGGAGGCTATCCTGGACCACAAGGACCTTACTATTGTTCAGTGGGTGCTAAAAACGCCTATGGAAGAAATATTGTTGAAGAACACCTAGACGCTTGTATTGATGCTGGTTTGAACATTGAAGGTATCAATGCAGAAGTTGCAGCAGGACAATGGGAGTTCCAAATATTTTCAAAAGGTGCGAAGGAAGCTGGTGATCAAATTTGGATTGCACGTTATTTATTAGAAAGAATTGGTGAGACTTATGGTGTAGCTATTAACTGGCATTGTAAACCATTAGGAACCTTAGATTGGAACGGATCAGGTATGCATGCGAATTTCTCTAACACCACTTTAAGAACTTGTGGTAAGAAAGAAACTTATGATATTATTTGTGAAGCATTCCGCCCATTTGTAAAAGAGCATATTGATGTTTATGGTGCAGATAATCATTTACGTTTAACGGGTAAACATGAAACTGCATCTATTCACGATTTTTCTTTTGGGGTTTCTGATAGAGGTGCAAGTATCCGTATTCCAATTGGTGCGGTAGAAAAAGGTTGGAAAGGATGGTTGGAAGATCGTCGTCCAAATTCAGCTGCTGATCCTTATAAAGTAGCTGCTAGAATTATTAAAACAGTAAAAACTGCAAAAGTTTAAGGTTCAATAATTATGTTTAAATTGACTTAAGTCGGCAATCGTAACCCGTTTTTCATCAAAATCCCCCAATTTGGGGGATTTTTTGTTGATTACTCCTACCAAATTGCCCCTAACTTTGTTTCATTGCTAATATAAAATTTAATCATATATGTCACTAAGAACAGAGGCCGTTAAACATGTAAGTCATGTTGCAACAAATACACCTATTGTAAATGCACACAAAATCACGACCATTTTTAATGAAAGTGTTTTTACTTTAAAAACAGCAAGAGAATTTTTAAGTGATGAAGCTTATAAAAGTTTAGTCAATAGTAATAAGGGCGCCAAAAAAATTGATCGTGCGGTGGCTAACCAAATAGCTACAGGTTTAAGATCATGGGCAGAAAGTAAAGGGGTTACACACTTTACACACTGGTTTCAACCTTTGAGTGGTGCGACTGCTGAAAAGCATGATTCATTTTTTACATTAAAATCAGATGGCACTGCTATCGAAGAGTTTGATGGCGCTGCATTAATACAACAAGAGCCTGATGCATCTTCTTTCCCGAATGGTGGATTAAGAGCCACTTTTGAAGCAAGAGGATATTCTGCATGGGATCCATCTTCACCAGCTTTTATTATTGAAATTGGTAGTGGTAAAACATTATGTATTCCAACAATTTTTATTGCCTACACGGGTGAATCATTGGACTATAAAGCACCATTGATGAAAGCAGTGGAAGCAGTCAATAAAGCAGCTGTTACCGTATGTAATTATTTTGATAAAAATATTTCTAAAGTAGTACCTACTTTAGGTTGGGAGCAAGAATATTTTGTGATTGATGAAGCCTTGGTCAATGCTCGTCCCGATTTAGTACAATGTGGTCGTACTGTATTTGGTTCAGCACCTGCAAAAGGGCAACAATTGGAAGATCATTATTTCGGATCTATTCCTGAAAGAGTTTATGCATTCATGCGTGACTATGAAAATGAAGCATACAAATTAGGCATTCCTTTAAGAACAAGACATAATGAAGTAGCACCTGCACAATTTGAGTGTGCGCCTATTTTTGAAGAATGTAATATCGCAGTGGATCATAACATTTTATTAATGGACGTGATGACCCGTGTTGCAAAGCGTCACCGCTTGGTGGTATTGTTACATGAAAAACCATTTGCAGGAATTAACGGAAGTGGTAAGCACAATAACTGGAGTATGGCTACGGATACTGGTATTAATTTATTAGCACCAGGTAAAACACCTAAGACCAACTTAATGTTCTTAACCTTTTTTGTAAACACTATTAAAGCAGTTCATGACTATGCTGATATCTTAAGAGCATCCATTGCCTCTGCTTCTAATGATTTTAGATTAGGTGCCAACGAAGCGCCTCCAGCCATCATTTCCGTATTTATTGGTGAATACTTAACCAAAGTATTGAATGATGTGGAAACAAGAGTCGGTGGAAAATTTGATGAGCAGGATGAAGCCATTTTGAAATTAGATTTACATAGAAGTATCCCTGAATTACTGATTGACAACACCGATCGTAACAGAACTTCTCCATTTGCATTCACTGGAAATAAATTTGAATTCCGTGCAGTAGGATCCACTGCGAACTGTGGTCATCCAATGACAGTGTTAAATACCATTATTGCAGATACATTAGTAAAATTTGCTGCAGAAGTGGATGCTTTAATTGAGAAAGGCGATAAAAAGGAAATCGCGATCATGCAAGTAATTCAAAAGTATATTGTATCTAGTAAAAAGATTTTATTTGAGGGCGATGGCTATAGCGAAGAGTGGCATAAGGAAGCGGAGAAAAGAGGCTTGCCTAATTTAAAAACAACCCCTGTTGCTTTAGATGCAATGGTGACCGAAAAATCAAAGAAATTATTTAAGGACAATGGTATTTACACGCATGCGGAGTTAGAAGCACGTTACGAAATTGAATTAGAAACTTATATTAAGAAAGTACAAATTGAAGCGCGTGTGATGGGTGATTTGGCAACCAATCATATTATTCCAGCGGCAATTAAATATCAAAATGAGTTATTGAAAAATGTAAGCTTACTTCGTGAAGCTGCATTACCTGAAAAATTATACAAGGGTCAATTAACTTTATTAAAAGATGTAAGTACGCATATCCAACAAGTGTATGAAAACACATATGCAATGGTGGAAGAAAGAAAAGTAGCCAATAACATTACTGATTCAAGAGAAAAAGCAATTGCTTATGAAGCAAAAGTAAAAGCACAATACTTTGACAAAATCCGTTACCACGTTGATAAATTAGAGCAATTGGTAGACGATGAATTATGGACCTTGCCTAAATACAGAGAGATGTTGTTTTTGAGATAACATCATTTACAGCGGAAATAAAATATTCCCCAGAGGTAATATCAAAAAAAATGTCCCCACGAGAAATCGGGGGACATTTTTAGTATCGTTAGAGAAAAAGAAAATAATTAAAAAGGGAGCTCCTTTATGGGGCTCCCTTTTTAATTTCATCAGAGAATTTTATGTAGCTTTTATATTTCTCTTAAAAGCTACATAAAAATTACTTCAATGTAAAAGTTTCTAAAAATTTCGTAGTGAAATTTCCTTTTCTAAAATCTTCGTTTTGCATTAATTGCAAATGAAAAGGAATTGTTGTGTGCACCCCTTCAATCACGTATTCACTTAAGGCACGATACATGGTATTGATCGCTTCTTCACGCGTTTGCGCAACAGTGATTAATTTACCAATCATTGAATCGTAATAAGGAGGAATGACATAACCTGCGTACACGTGACTATCTACACGAACACCATGTCCGCC
>CAXNDZ010000082.1:0-8486 GCA_964201225.1 Chitinophagales bacterium
AAGGAAAAGGCAAGAGAAGTGATGACTGAATTATGTAAACATGTGGATGTGTGTATCGGTAACGAAGAAGATGCTGATACTACTTTAGGTTTTAAAGCTGCTGATACAGATGTGACCAAAGGGGAGTTAAACCTAGATGGTTTTAAAGATGTATTTAAACAAATGCAAGCAAAGTTTGGATTTAAATTTATTGCATCCTCCTTACGCGAAAGCCATAGTGCAAGTGATAATGGATGGAGTGCATTGGTATATAACGGAACTGATTTTTACCATAGCAAACAATACAATGTTCGTATTGTGGACAGAGTAGGTAGTGGCGATAGTTTCGCTAGTGGTTTGATTTATGGATTAGTAACAGGTATGTCCATGGCAGATGCTGCTGAGTTTGGGGTTGCCGCGAGTGCTTTAAAGCATACGATTCCAGGTGATTTGAACCACGCAACATTAAGTGATGTTAAAGATTTAATGAAAGGAGATGGTAGTGGTCGTGTGCAACGATAATTATAGTAACTTACTAATGATGCGACTCAAATAAGTCGCATCATTCATTTTTTAAATTGACGAATTAAAACAGAATAATATGATTATAGACACCATTCAGAATGCACACAAATATTACAGCGTACATCCTTTGTTTCAAACAGCTTTTGAATATATAGCTGCGCAAAATTTAGCGGCTATCGAAACAGGGAAGTTTGATATATCCGATGGATTAAAAGTGATTAACAATACTGCGGTTGGTAAAACAGCGGAAGCGAGTGTTGCAAAATTTGAATGTCATAATAAAAATATTGATATTCAACTTTGTATCAAAGGGGAGGAACAAATGGGATGGAAGCCAAGGAGTAAGTGTGTATTGCCTAATGGGGATTACAACGCTGAAAAAGATGTGCAATTGTATTTGGATCAACCGGATACTTTTTTTAGTTTAACCGATCACCAATTTGTTATTTTCTTTCCTGAGGACGTTCATGCGCCAATGATTGGGGCAGGTGAAATTACAAAAATGGTCATAAAAGTGCGCATATAGATAATCCGATTCATGTCGGGTTCATTGTATTTTAATATTAATAGTAATAAAAAAAATTATGAGTAAAAATCAACAAGCAATCGACGCAATCATTCACCAAGGAATGTTGCCTTTATATTTTAATGCTGATGAGTCAGTGAGTATCGAAATTTTGCGTTCCATTTATAAAGCTGGCGTAAAAGCAGTGGAATATACCAATCGTGGTGAAGCGGCTTTAAAAAACTTCAAAGCAATGGTCGCAATTAGAAATGCAGAAATGCCTGATTTATTAATGGGGGTGGGCACAATTAAAAATGTAGCGCAAGCCACAGATTATATCAATGCAGGCGCTGATTTTTTAGTGAGTCCTGGTTATGTTGCTGAAGTAGCTGATTATACGCACGCTAAAGGTTTATTGTATGCGCCAGGTTGTATGACGCCTACGGAAATTATTGCAGCTGAAAATAATGGGGTAAAATTTATTAAGTTATTCCCGGGTAATTTATTGGGCCCTGAATTTTTAAGTGGCATCAAAGATATATTTCCAAAACTTTTATTTATGCCTACCGGTGGTGTAGATACGACTAGGGAAAATATTGAAGGTTGGTTTAAAGCAGGGGTATGTGCAGTGGGTATGGGCAGTAAGCTAATTAGTAAAAAATTAATGGAAGCAAAGGAATATGCGACTATTGAAACAGAAACAATAAAAGTGTTGGAACTTATCCAAACTATTAAAACCAAGTAAATGAAACAAACTACTATTGGAAAATATCGTTGGTCAATTTGTGCGTTATTGTTTTTTGCAACAACCGTAAATTATTTAGATCGTCAAGTGTTGAGTTTATTAAAGCCGACCTTGGAGCGTGAATTTGATTGGAGCAATAGTGATTACGCAAACATAGCTTCGGTATTTCAATTTAGTTACGCGATCAGTTTATTATTTGCTGGGCGTATTGTTGATAAATTAGGTACCAAAGCAGGCTATGCTTGGGCGATCATTATATGGTCATTAGCTGCAATTTTACATGCTTATGCGGTGCCAGCGGGTATGATGGTAGCAACCGTTTTAGGTTGGGTAGGAATTACTGCAGTTCCAATTTCAATTGCAGGTTTTATGTTATCAAGGGCTTTGTTAGGTTTCGGAGAAGCGGGTAATTTTCCAGCAGCCATTAAAGCAACAGCCGAGTATTTTCCCAAAAAAGAAAGAGCATTTGCTACAGGTATATTTAATTCAGGTACGAATGTAGGTGCCATATTAGCACCACTATCTGTTCCATGGATCGTAACCACTTGGGGTTGGGAGGAAGCATTTTTTATCATTGGGGCTATTGGATTCTTGTGGTTAATTTTTTGGTTTATCTATTATGATAAGCCCGCAGAGCAAAAAAGATTATCTGCAGATGAGCTGGAATACATCACTGATCATACTGAGGTGGAGGATACTGTGGTAGATGGAAAAGTGACCAATCGAATTTCATGGGCTACATTAATGGGTTATAAACAAACATGGGCTTTTGCTATTGGTAAGTTTATGACAGATGGGGTTTGGTGGTTTTTCTTATTTTGGTTACCAGGGTATTTAAAAGACCAGTATAGTATGGAAGGCACTGCAATTATCATCCCGTTAACGGTATTGTATAGTATGACGATGGTAGGTAGTATTGGTGGCGGTTATTTCCCTACTTATTTTATCAATAAAGGGATGAAACCTTATGATGGTCGTATGAAAGCCATGTTGATGATTGCATTTATTCCTTTGGTGGTTTTAGCGGTACAACCTTTGGGTTATTTGAGTTATTGGGTACCCGTTATTTTTATAGGTATTGGCGCGTCAGCGCATCAGGCATGGTCAGCAAATATTTACACCACTGTATCTGATATGTTTCCAAAACGATCCATTGCAACAGTCGTAGGTATTGGAGGAATGGCTGGTGGATTAGGTGGCGTTGTGGTTTCAAAAGTAGGCGGTTGGTTATTTGATAGCTACAAATTGAAAGCGGTCAATGCGACTTGGTCAAGTGCGACAAATACGGGCTTTTCAGATTATTTAAACAAAGTGGTTTCGCTCAACGTTACCGATAAAAAAGGCATATTGATAAATGTGGCACAAAAAGATTGGTCAAATTTAACCAAAGATATTCAAGCAAAATTACAAGCGGTGGATCCTTCACAATATGAGTTGTTTATTCATATTCAAAAGGAAGCAGTTCGTGGTTCATTAACGACTGCCTATGCAATGATGTTTGCTTTTTGTGCAGTGGCATATTTAATTGCATGGAGCATTATGAAATCATTGGTTCCAAAGGAAAAAATTATCAACTTGTAATTACAAAAGCCAGTTCCGAAAAAATATATAATTTTTTGTACAAAGGATTTTAATTTGAAATGGAATAATTAATGAAAAAGCGAATAATTTATTTTAATTTAATATTATTGATTTTGATGCAGTTAAATGCATTGGCACAAAACAATACGCAAATAGAGAATGCTGCTTTAAAAAGGTATAAAATTGATATTTTTACCAACATTGATTCTTTGATAGATATTCCTTATGGAGAAGCTATTAATTTAAAAGGGGAAAATGAAAAATTATTATTGAATGTATTTTCTCCTCCAGCATCAGATACAGTTAAAAAAAGACCGCTGGTTATTTTTATACATGGGGGTGGTTTTAGAAATAACAATAAGTCAAGTTCAATAAGTAATAAGTTAGGAATCAGGTTAGGGAAAAAGGGGTTTGTGGTTGCCTCTATTGACTATCGTTTAGGTATTGCAAAAACAAATACAAATAAGGATTATCATGAAGCCATGTACAGGGCGCAACAGGATGCGCGCGCGGCAGTTCGGTTTTTCAGAAAAAATGCCTTAAAATATGGAATAGATGAAAATCAAATTTTTTTAGCAGGAAGTTCTGCGGGTTCTATGACTGCTTTATCGGTTGCCTATATGGATCAGGATGAGATCCCTACAGATATTGATCAGTCGAAATGGGGAAATTTGGAAGGCAATGGAGGTAGCGAAGGGTATTCTTCAAAAGTACAAGGTGTATTTAATTTATGGGGATCCATCATTGATTATAAATGGATAAAAAAAGGAGATGCTCCCTTGTATAATGCAGCTGGTCTTGCTGATTTAACAGTGCCCTATGATAGTTCCTTTGATTACCATAGTTTTAAATATGGGCCATCGATCCTATATCAACATTGTTTGCGTTTAGGTATTCCAACCGCATGGCGCCCTTTTTATAATGCAGGCCATACATTAAATAATATTCCTGGTCAGGGAAATGTGGGAGATAATAAGTTGCGCCAGGATACATTATTATTATCGATGGAACATTGGTTGTTTACCCAATTAAAACGAAATGGAGTAAATAATAACAATACGATTAATGGCCCCTGGAAGTATGATACTACATTTGCAAGATTTGAAAGCTTAAATAGTGTGGAGAAGCATACGGATAGTGCACTTTTGTTTTTTGGAAGTTCCTATATACGCATGTGGGAAAACATTCGAAATGATATTGCGTATAATGACATTATTCATCGTGGTTTTGGTGGTTGCAATCTAAGAGATGTGGCCTATTATATCAATAGGATTTTGGCTTCACATCATCCCAAAGGAATCTTTTTTTATGTGGGGAATGATATCGTTGATGCTAATAATGATAAGGATCCTGAACAAGTTTTCGAGTTGTTTAAATTTATAGTACAAGAAATTCGTGTGAAACAACCGTCTATTCCAATTACATGGCTCAAAATTTCACCCAGTGAAAAACGCTGGAAGGTTTGGGATAAAGTGCAACAGGCTAACTTACTTATTGAACAATATTGTAATTCGCAAGCAAATTTATTTAGTATTCGTTTTCAGCATCATTTTTTAGGTGCAGATGGGTTACCAATTAAAAGCTTATATAAGAACGATAAGCTTCATTATAATGTGCAAGGATATAAAGTATGGGGAACTGCCATCAAAGATCAAGTAAAATCAATCATAAATTATCAATAAAAATTAAATTTATATCATAAAACAATTGCTATGAAAAACAATCGACGAAATTTTATCAAACAAACAGCTAAGGCAGCGGCTGTTACCTATGCCACTACTTTAGGCTTTAGTGCTAAAAGTTATGCAAATATCTTAGGCGCCAATGATCGCGTAAGATTAGGGGTAGTAGGTTATTCTGATCGCTTCAGACAAGCCCATTTACCATGTTTCTTAAATCATTACAAGGAATTAAATTTTGATATTGTAGCCGTTTCTGATCTTTGGAAAGTAAGAAGAGAGGAAGGGTCTGCATTTTTGGAGAAAACAATGGGTCATGGTGTGCGCTCGGCACGTAACAATGATGAGTTATATGCAGGTAAGGATATTGATGGTGTATTTATAAGCACTGCCGATTTTCAACATGCAATACATGCAACTGAAGCGGTTAAAGCAGGTATGGATGTTTACTGTGAAAAGCCATTTGCAGAAACCATGGAGGACAACCGAAATGCATTTAAAGTAATTAAAGCGTCTGACCGTATTGTTCAAATTGGATCTCAGCGTCGTAGTGGTTCAAACTATAAAGCAGCAGCTGACTTTATTCAACAAGGAAAATTCGGCCCTATTACTATGGTTGAATTAACTTGGAATGTAAATCAGCCAGGTCGTTGGAGAAGACCAGATTTAGTGGCAAAGTGTAAGGAGGAGGATTTGGATTGGAAAAGATTTTTATTAAATCGTCCATTTGAAAATTTTGATCCTAGAAAATATTTAGAATATCGTTTATTTTGGCCTTATTCATCTGGTATGCCAGGTCAATGGATGAGTCATCAAATTGATACGGTAAACTGGTTCAGTGAATTACCACATCCTCGTAGCGTAACTGCGAATGGCGGTATTTATGCATGGAAAGATGGTCGTCGTAACTGGGATACCACTACAGCTGTATTTGATTACGGACCTTTAGATGATATGAGCAAAGGTTTCCAAGTGGTGTTTATGTCTCGTATGCACAATGGAGATGATAATGCTTCAGAAATGTATTATTCTAATGGGGGTGAATTAAACTTGGTGAATAATAAGGTTTCTCCAAAAGGTGGATTGAGTAAAAGATTTGCAGATGCAATGAATATGCAAGCTAATTTATTACCTGAATTCAGTTTAACAGATAAGGAAATAAAAGTTTCATCCGCTGCAAATACCGGAGGTGATCCATTAACATCAGCGCACGTTCGTAATTGGATGGAATGTATTCGTTCCAGAAAACAACCCAATGCACCAGTGGAAGCAGGCTACCAACATTCTATTGCTACCATCATGGCGAATGCTGCTTGTAGGACAGGTGCAAAAGTTACTTTTGACCAAAAAACACAAGAAGTGATGGTGAATGGCAAACCATTTAAATATTAATCAAGTACAACACTGTTCATTTTGATTAAATAAAATCGTTTTTTACTAAAATGCCCCCCGATAACTCGAGGGGCATTTTTATTAGCTGGGTTAGTGTAAGTAATTATTAATACTATTATTGTGCCTAAGTGCTACAATAAAAACTAGGGACGTCGTAAGCTTTAGATTTTATACATTTTTTCGTAATACTCTTCTGCCATTCTGTTACTGTCAAATTGGAAGCGAACATCATTCATTCCATTTTGTGTAATTTGACGCCAGGTTTCTTTGTTGTCATAATACATAGGAACAATTTGTTCTTCTAATATTTTATACATTTCATCTAAATCATAGTCGTCTTGTTGTTGTGTGGACATATTATCATAATCGGCTTTTGGAACCACAAAACCATTATTACCATGATTTATAAATTCAGGTATCCATCCATCATCTGTTGAAAAATTCACAGCGCCATTCATCGCAGCGGTCATTCCGCTAGTACCCGAAGCTTCTCTTGGAACGCGTGGATTATTTAACCAAATATCAGATGCTTGTTTCATTCTTTTACTTAAACCTAATTCGTATCCAATTAATACAGCAACATTATTATAGTTTTTGCTTAAATGAACTAGGTTATTGAACTGCGAAATAGCGGGGTAGTCCACCGGATAAGGCTTGCCTGCAAATATAATTTGAACTGCATATTTTTTATTGGATAGTAATTTTTCAAAACGATCCATGTCCCATGATAAAAAGTCGGCACGTTTGTATCCTGCAAATCTTCTTGCCCAAACAATCGTCAATACATTTGGGTCAAATACTTTACCGGTTTGATCGGCAACAATTTCAAATGCTCTTTTTTTCAAATACATTTTACGGTCATCAAATCCAACAGTATCATTACTTTCCGCAAAACGATATAATTGTTTGTCCGCCCAATAACGCCAGTTTTGCGCATTGGTTACATGTGTAATAGGGCAGATGCCTTCATATTTTCCCCACAACGCTCTGCTCACATGTCCGTGTAATTCAGAAACCCCATTTGCTTTTCGGGCAAACCTTAGTGCAGCCAAAGAATGATTAAATTGATCATCATCTATGCCTGTTAATTTCCTTACTTCATCTAAACTTAAGCCGCAGAAATAACCCATCTTATGACATAGGTAAATGTCGTGTTTTTCATTACCTGCTTCCTCGGGTGTATGGGTGGTAAATACCAGTCTCTTTTTAACCTCGTCTAATGACTTGTATTTATTTAATAAATAAAAGGCAGCTGAAAATCCATGTGCTTCATTTAAATGATATACTTCAGGATCAAAATTTAATTCGTCTATCAATTTAGCCCCGCCAACGCCTAGCAAAATAAATTGAGCAACTTTGGTTGCGACATTGGCGTCATATAAGCGGTGTGTAATTGTTTGAGATACATAGTCGTTCTCTGGTAAATCAGTACTTAATAAAAATAAGGGGGCGCTACAAAAAGTATTGGGTGCCAAATAATACACTTTTACCCAGACAGGGTGGTCATGAATCAAAATCTGGTATTTAATACCGGTGTCTTCTAAAAAGCTATACATTTTCTCCATGAAGGTGACCTGCAATGTTTGGTCTTGGTTTCTTGCTTGGTCATAATAACCATACTTCCATAATATACCAACCCCAATCAAATTTTGGTTTAATTCAAATGCACTTCTTAAATGAGAACCCGCTAAAAAGCCCAAACCGCCGCTGTAAATTTTCAAAGGCTGATGAATTGCAAATTCCATAGAAAAATAAGCCGCCTTCTTCTTAAACTGTTCATTTATCTCATATGGCACCTGATAGTTTCTAAAACTCATAAATCTGGGTTTGATTATATGCCTGCAATATAATGGTATTTAGTTAAAATGTATATTTTACACATTAAACTGTGGAAAAGATGACTTTTATGAACAAAAATGTGGATTATTTCTTCTTATTCCGTTTCCTTTTTTTGTCGTAACTGTCATTGAAATAGCAGGTCATGTTGCGGTGATTACCACAATTACCCTCTTCCTTTATAGCAATAACATTCCCCGTAATGGTGAAATGTATGATGCAGGGGTCGCCTTTTTCCGTGTAG
>CAXNDZ010000083.1:0-8413 GCA_964201225.1 Chitinophagales bacterium
TACACAACCAAATAAAAATATAAACCCTGGTAGCGCATTTCACTATGTTGCTTCTTATGAACAAAAAATAAATGATAAAACCAAGGTGAAGCTAGAAGCCTATATTCAAAACTTAACCAGCGTCCCTATTGATACAGCATATAATAGCAGTTATTCTATTTTAAACACCAGTGGAGGTATTCCAATTAATGTTTTAGAAAATTCGGGATTAGGGAAAAACAAGGGGCTGGAATTAACAATTGAAAAGTTTTATTCAAAAAACTTTTACTATTTAATAACCGCCTCTATATTTGATTCTAAATTTCAAAATAAAAATAAAATATGGCGCAATACTATCTACAATAATAGTTATGCGGGCAATGCACTTATTGGGAAGGAGTTTAAATTGAAAAAGAACAATAGTATTTCAATAAACATACGATATTTATTAAGGGGTGGGAATTGCTACACCCCCATCAATTTAAAAGAATCTATAGCGAGGTCAACCACTATCTTAGATAATACAAAATTATTTAGTGCGCAATATCCAGACTATTGGAGAACAGATTTTTCCTTTAGTTATAAGAAAAATAAAAATAAAAGTACTTGGAGCTATGGCGCCGACATCCAGAATGTAACTGATCGAAAAAATAGAGTTTATACCAATTACGATAATACCAATAAGCGCATCAATAATAACTATGCACTCCCTCGCATACCCATCATTTTTATGCGGTGTGAATTTTAAAAACTGTCTGCGTCACGATAAGCTTTAATAAGAGCGGCTTCACCTTCAACACCTTTAGTAGCATTGCCATGTTCCATTCCTAAAATACCCTTGTATCCCTTGCCGCTAATGTGTTTGAAAATATTTTTATAGTTCATTTCGCCAGTACCCGGCTCGTTACGTCCAGGATTATCTCCTATTTGGAAATAGGCAATTTCATTCCAGCACCTGTTTATGTTATTGATAATATTACCTTCATTTTTTTGCATGTGGTACATATCAAATAAAATTTTGCAAGAAGGGCTATTAATTGCTTTACATATCGTATAGGTTTGATCAGAATAACGTAAAAATAATTCTGGGGTATCGCTTAATGGTTCTAAAACCATAATTAAATTATTTTTCTCTAAAATTTCAGTGCCTAGTCTTAATCCATCAATTACATTACCAGTTTGAATGCCAATAGGTAATTTACGATCAAAATTTCCTGGAACAACGGTCATCCATTTAGCATTACATCTTTTTGCTACTTCCACGGATTCCTTACAAGTTTGTACAAACTTATCTTTCCACTCTTGCGTGCCTGTCGTTAAATTGATTTTATCATTATTTGAAAAAGCAATCACAAATACACCCATGTTCATACCCAAAGATGCCAGGGTGTCTCCTATTTTTTGTTGCATTTCAGGGGTTCTACCCATCATGCCATTGTCTTCAATACTTCTAAAGCCCATACTATGTGCATATTTTATCTGTTCGATAAAATCAGGTCCGGCATTGTTTCTAAACATCCCATCGTGAAAAGCATAATTACATTTAAATGGAGCAGTATTTTCCATTAGGGCATCTTTTTTGGAAGCATTATTTGCATTGGAGGCCAATAAACTAGTGGTTCCCAATAAGGCGCCAGTTGCTAACATATTTTGTTTTAAAAAATTTCTCCTTTCCATAGTATAGTATTTTTTTATAGCTTAAATTTAGGCATAAGAATCAATACCAACAAGTTTGTACGCATTAGTTTATCCTTTTCGCTTCTCTTTGCTAATTATATTTTCCCTGATTTATTTCAGTTCCAATGCACAAAAGGCTAGGTTTAGTTTTTCTGAACAAAAAATGGGGTCTCCCCTAAATATCATTTTATATGCGCAGGACAGCATGATCGCTAAGAAACAAGCGAGGGCTTGTTTTAAATTAGTTGATTCCTTAAATCATATTTTTAGCAATTACGATTCAAGTAGTGAACTAACGAGGATAAACAATAATGCAGGCATTGCTAAAAGTATGGCATCGCCGTTGATGTGGGAGTTAATTACGCAATCAAAGGAGGCTTATATTAAAAGTAAAGGCGCCTATAACATAGCCATGGGGCCACTTACGTATTTATGGAGAACAGCAAGACGCTTGAAAAAATTTCCTACAACAGCACAAATAAAAGAAAAACTATTACTATGTGATTTTAATAAAATACAATTGAATAATCAAGACCATAGTATTTATTTATCTGACAAGGGAATGCAACTTGATTTTGGTGGAATTGGCAAAGGCTATATTGCACAAAAAGTTATTGACTATCTTAAAAAAGAAGGTATCACTTCATCCTTGGTTGATGCTGGCGGAGATATTGTATTTGGAGATGCGCCACCCAATAAAAAAGGATGGATTGTCGGTGTAAATCAACCAGAGCAAGCGGATGATCTTTTGCCAGAAAAATTGCAATTGCATAATTTATCAATAGCAACCTCTGGAGATGTATATCAATTTATTGAACATGATGGTAAAAAATATTCTCATATCATTGATCCTGCAACTGGATATGGTGTGACCTCACTCAGAAATGTTACGGTGATTGCAAATGATGGTGCGCTGGCGGATTGGTTAGCCACTGCCTGTAGTGTTTTGCCCATCAACGAAGCTAAAAAATTAGCACTATCCTTACATGCAGAACTTTTAATTACGGAAAGTGTCAACAATCAATTAAAACGCAACAATACTAAGGGTTTTGATAAATATTGGGAACTACCGCTCATACAAGAAAAACAATAATCTTACCCTTTTTACAAAAAAAATATTATCTTAAATTTTCAAATATTCATCAGTGAAATCAATTTATATTTCTTTTATATTGTTACTTGTTTTTTGTACTAATAACGCGCAAAACAATACCACTGCTTTTGCGCCATATCAACAAAAAATTGATGGCTCTGCATTATCATTTAAAATGATGCCTATTCAAGCAGGTAAATTTATAATAGGTAGTAAGGCAACTGAAAAAAATAGAAAAACTAACGAAGGTCCACAAAAAGAAATTCAAGTCCCTGCTTTTTGGATGGGCGCTTATGAAGTTACCCGTGATGAATTAGATGTTTTTTTAAAAGACGAATCAACAAGTCAAAATATAACTGATGATGCGATTACAAGACCAAGTGCACAATATGTTGATTTAAGTTGGGGCATGGGAAAGGAAGGTGGCTATCCAGCAAATAGTATGTCACAACGAACTGCGATCATGTATTGCAGATGGTTATATGAAAAAACAAAAATATTTTATCGCTTACCAACGGAAGCGGAATGGGAATATGCTTGTAGGGCGGGCACTCAAACTGCTTATTATTTTGGAAATGATCCAGCATTATTAAGCAAACACGCATGGTACGCAAAAAATAGTGAAGACAAATTTCATAAAGTAGGCCTAAAATTACCAAACCCTTGGGGCTTGTATGATATGCTAGGTAATTTAATGGAGTGGACTTTAAACCATTATACGCCCAATGCTTATGTGAATTATAAATCGATAGATAGTGTACCAGTAGCCAATCCTAAAAAATATCCAAAATCGGTGAGAGGAGGTGGTTTTTCCGAAACTGCCATTGAATTAAGATCGGCCAACAGGCTTCATTCTGACCCAGTTTGGAATAAACGAGACCCCCAAATACCCAAAAGTAAGTGGTGGCTAACAGAAGCTAAAAATATTGGAATTAGATTGGTTAGGCCCCTGGTGCAACCTTCTGAACAAGAGATAAATGAATTCTTCAAAACCTACCTTTTTATCGAATAATTTTTTAACTTACAAGTAACAAACGATGCCGCTAATATTGTGGTATTCTTTAATTTTTAAAAATATATAATATGCACAAGGATTTAAACAACCACCCTTCACGAAGAACTTTTGTGAAAGATACCGGCTTAATTGCAGGCGGGATTATGGCGATGCCCATGTTATCAAAAGCAAACTTTTTTTCAGGCGCTGACGATGTTATCAAAGTAGCCGTTATTGGTTGTGGTGGCCGTGGTACTGGTGCTGCGATGCAAGCTATATCAAGCAAACAAAATGTGAAAATTGTTGCTATGGCAGATGCATTTAAAGACAATGTTGATAATTGTCATAAAGCATTAACAAAAGAAATTAATGAAGGTATTGGTGATATCAGTAAAAGATTGGATGTGCCTGAAGAGCGCAGATTCACTGGCTTTGATGCATACCAAAAAGCAATTGCATTAGCAGATGTAGTCATATTGGCAACACCTCCAGGATTCAGACCAATCCATTTTGAAGAAGCCATTAAACAAGGTAAGCATGTGTTTATGGAAAAGCCAGTAGCAACCGATCCGGCAGGCGTTCAAAAAGTTTTAGCAATTGCAGCAATAGCAAAACAAAAAAAATTAAATGTGGTTGTTGGTCTACAAAGGCATTATCAAAATTCCTATCGCGAACTTTTCAAAAGAAAAGATATGATTGGAGAAATTACATCTGCGCAAGCTTGGTGGAATAATGATGGTGTTTGGACGAGACCTCGTATAGCAGGACAAACTGAAATGGAATATCAAATGCGTAACTGGTATTATTTTAACTGGTTATGTGGTGATCATATCAATGAACAACATATTCATAATTTAGATGTAATTAACTGGTTCAAGGAAGGATACCCAGTAAAGGCACAAGGGTTTGGAGGAAGACAGGTTCGTAATAGCAAGGAGCATGGTGAAATTTTTGATCATCACTTTGTAGAATATCATTATGCAGATGGTTCTATTTTAAATAGCCAATGTAGACATATACCAGGTACTATGAGTAAGGTAGATGAATTACTAGTGGGTACGAAAGGTAAAATACATTGTGGTCAAGCAAAAATTGTTGACCATGGCGGAAAAGTGCTTTTCCAATTTGCAAAAAAAGGAGAACCAGATCCGTATCAAAATGAGCATGATGAATTATTCGCTGCAATTGCAAAAGGGCAATATAAATATGCTGATGCAGAGAATGGCGCTAAAAGTACCATGACTTCAATCATGGGTCGTATGGCGACTTATAGCGGTCAAATGATTGAGTGGGATAAAGTGATTAATTCAGGCATAGATATACAACCAAAAGTATATGACTTTAATGCAGCTCCTCCAGTAGTTCCAAATGCAGATGGATTTTATCCAATTTCAGTACCAGGAGTAACTAAATATTTTTAATCCCATTTAAAACTTGGGTTATAGCATTCACTAAAAACCCGTCCCCCCGAGTACTCGGGGGGACGGGTTTTTGTTTATGACGAAGGAGCAAGTTTTCAAAGTTTTAAATAAAATGTTTTAACCTTAAAATATTAATAACCGATTGTATTTTCTTGCCATTGAACTAATAAAATCAGATAATTTATACTTCTTTAAAACTTCAGTAGGTAATTCGGCAGCACCTTGTATAAGACCTACACATGAAGGTTTTCCACAATGGCAATTAAATTTTTGCGAAATCATCCATTCTGTAGCTGGATAAAAAAAAGTTATTTCATCGCCGATTGCAATGTTTGTTAAACATTCTAATTGCATGGTAGTGGTATTAAATAATACATTCGGCTCACAAGAGTGATTGGTATATTGTAAATATTCAGGACTTAAATGTATGTGTTTGTGTTCCCCAATTTGAACAGTTAAATAATTCGGAGTGGTTACAATTTTTGAGGAATCAAAATCAATAATAATATCCCCTTTAGAAAACGAAGTCGTGGCGAATAAGCCAATTTGCTCATTCAACATATTTTGTTTTACCTCGCAATTAGGATGCCCGCTGATAAATTTCAGGTGGTCGTGCTTTGACATTTGAATTAGGATTTAGTGTTTTAATTAATTTTGATCATTACCATTAATTATTTTTCTCTTTAGCTATGGCACGGCCAGTTAAACCATTTAATCCATATTTTAAAACAAACGGAATAGTTAATGGAATTAATCGTCCTATGGTTGGATTGTAATTAACAACCAATAGGGAAACGATAAATAATGCAGGCACTACTAATGTAAAATAAAAGCCCAATGAAACTCTTTCTTTCGAAATATGGTGGGTTAATAAATCGTGCTTAGGATTACTTACATAAAACCATAATACCGCATTCATGATTGCTGTCAAACATATATTCATCACATAAACACTATAGGGTATTAATAAATGAGTGTCAGAAGCATACTCCCCTAGTAATCCAGAGGTAAATGGTAATAATACCACTGAAAATAAAAACAACAAATTTAACCATATTAATCTTGATGTGTACTTTTCAACATAGCCGAAAATGCGATGATGTACGGACCAATAATAACCAACTATACAAAAGCTAATGATAAATCCTAATAACTTCCATGACATTTCCTTAAGTGCATCCCAAAGTAAATGATCTGTTGGGTGTTCAATGACAGGAACTTTAAATTCAATGACCAATAATGTGATTGCAATAGCAAAAACTCCATCCGTAAAAAATGAAATGCGATCCAATTGAAAATTTGTTTTGTTTACACTATGTCCAGCTTGTGCCATAACTATATGTTTTTTAATTGTTGTTGAATTTTGTTTAGAACAGTATTCTTATTTTTATTTCTTAATTTTTGAGCCGTAGTTGTAAAATAGACATGTGCTTTTAAAAACTTTTCTTGAATTTGTAACCATTCTTTAGGCGTAATTTTTTTAAACAATTCTATTTCCTGTAGTAAATTTTTGCTGTTGGTGTCGTAATCATCTCGGCCTAAGTAATCTAAATCGGCGTCACAAATAACTTGTTCAGATTGATTTTTGGGTGACTGTGGAATTTTAGTAGCCATGATCATACCTGTAATCAAACTTATTTTTGATTTAGGAAATTTCATTTCATTTAAAATGGCTGTAGCGTATTCAGCACCCCTGGCTTCGTGCCTCTGCGGCTCCCATATATAGCCCACGTCATGCAACCAAGCGGCCAGCTTAATATCTTGTATAACTGATTTATCAATTTTTTCTTTTTTAGCAATTCGCTCTGATTGAAGTACCACATCTCTTATATGTTCTATCGTATGATAGGTATACTGCTGAGGTAAATTTAATACTAAAAACTGCTCTATTTTTTCGCACGCAAGTTCGTATTGAAATTCTGGACGATGGTACTGTATTTCCTTTATCTCGATAGGTTTAACTTTTCCTTTTACCTTAACAGGGGTAAGTTTTTTTGATTTAAATGATTTTAAATGCTTCACTTTTTTCCAAACTGTATCAGAAATTATAATTTCATCAGCAGCTGCAACCGAGCATAAACGAGAAGCTAAATTTACAGAATCGCCAATAACAGTGAAATTCATTTGTTGTTTGGACCCAATATTCCCGCTAATTACTTTTCCCCTATTAATTCCAATACCAATTTTAATGGGTTGTTTCAAATTAATAATCCGATCCTGATTAAATTGTATTAATTTTTCCTGCATTTCAATAGCAGTAAGAACCGCATTTTCGGTATCCTGTTCCGTTGAATTGGGGGCACCATAAATGACCATTAAAGCATCTCCTATAATTTTATCTAAAGTACCATTGTATTTAAAAATTATTTCAATCATTAAATTAAAATAATCATTTAGTGTTTCAACTACTTCATTCGGAGCCATGGTTTCAGACATGGATGTAAAGCCCCTAATATCTGAAAATAAGATGGTTGCCTCTTGTTCCTGCCCACCTAAATTCAACATTTCATCATTTTCCAATAACTGATCAACTATTTGTTTTGAAACATACTTTTTAAAGGTAGATTTCAATTTATCTAGATTAGATAAATCTTCCATGGCAACCACCGACCCAATCGGTTCATTCGAGTCATTCATTAATGGCGAAACCGAAATATTTACCGTGGTGGATTTTCCATTGCATTCCAATAAAATTTGACTTTCAGAAATAGTAACCGACTCCAGTTCACATTTGGTAATGAGCTGTGTAATGTATTCATTTGATTCAAATACATATTCATAGTGATTGCCTAATACATTTTCCTTATCAAGATTAATAATAGCAATTGCAGCCCTATTAATGTGATTTATTTCACCCATTAAATTGGTGGTAAAAACCCCTGTCACGATTGATTGCATTACATTATCATTGAAGGTTTTAGCCTCCTTAATGTTTTCAATCAGTTTAATATTATTGTAGGCAACACTTGCCTGTGTTGCAATCGCTGACAACATATTTGCATCAGCATCATGAAAAGGTGAAAGCCCTAGCCTTGACTCTTTATCAAATAGTATAATTACACCTACTAAATTTTTTTTGTCTAAAAATGGGGCAATTAATCCAAACTTGCATTGTGTTTTAGATAAAAATGAATCATCCTCAATTTCAATGTTACGTGCTTTTCTGGATTCATTGATTTCGCTAATAATTCCCTTACGCTTATTGAATATCAAGCCTTTTAAAACAGAAATATCAATATTAAAATCAGC
>CAXNDZ010000084.1:0-8409 GCA_964201225.1 Chitinophagales bacterium
TGTTAATAAAAAAGATATTAAGATATTAACAGCCGTAATAGTATTAGGTTATTTATATAAATGTATTAATACTTAATACTACGATGGATATACACATTGGTAATATGAATAGTTAATTTAAATTAACTAATTTCAACGTGTAAAAAATACAACCAACCAAATAATCAATGAAGCACCAGATAAAATAAAAAAAATGAACCTAATTATATAATATTAATAATAAATATTATATTTAAATAATTATAAAACAATATAATAAACAAAAAATATCATAAAATAACAATTGTTAGTATTTAGTACTTACATAAATTCAATTTTTACACATTCCCCTACTTTCAGTTCATTTTTATTTTTAAATAATAACTCATCATCCTCTTTTTTATTTGCCCTATAAAGCTTAATTTTTCATACACAATTTTTGCTTGCTTTTATTTAATTTAAGACTAGTATACGAATTTTTATAAAAATAAAAGTAGGCGTAATATTTTGAAAATATCAAATCAAAAATGAATAAAAAAATTACCACGATCAGTTTAGCAATAAGCACTATTTTTTTACTAGTGTTAATTGTTTCTTTTACAAAATCTAAACAAGATAATTTTCAAGAACCCAAAGATCCTAAAATTACAAACCTAAAATTACCTGAAGGTTTTCATGCTGAAAGATTATATGGACCTTCTGCTAAAGGAGAAGGCTCATGGGTATCTATGACATTTGATGATAAGGGTAGAATATTAGCATCTGATCAATATGGCGCCCTTTATCGCTTAAAGGTTCCAGCGATTGGAGATACAATTACAAAAACAAGTATTGAAGAATTAAAAATATATGGTGATACGATAAAAACAAAATCACCAGTAACTATTGGATATGCGCACGGTTTATTATGGGCGTTTAATAGTTTGTATGTTATGATTAATAACAGATCTAATGATAAATTAAAAAGAGGAAGTGGTTTATATAGATTACAAGACACCAACGGGGATGATACTTTTGATAAAATTACACTTATAAAAGAATTAGATGGAGAAGGAGAACACGGACCACACAGTGTAATATTATCACCGGATAAAAAATCAATTTATGTAGTTGCAGGAAACTTTACAAAAATTCCAAAACTTAATTCTTATAGAAGCGTACCAGAAAGTAAAATTGATAATTTATTTCCATTAATTAAAGATCCTAACGGTCACGATAATACCGTACAAACACTCGGCGGATGGGTAGCGCATCTTGATTCAGCTGGTACAAACTGGGAATTAATTGCTTCTGGATTTAGAAATCCTTTCGATATATCATTTAATGATCAGGGTGATTTATTTGCGTATGATTCTGATATGGAGTGGGACTTTGGAACACCATGGTATCGCCCTACAAGAATTCTTCATGTAACAAGTGGCTCTGAATTTGGATGGAGACCAGGAACAGACAAGTGGTCACCAAAATATCCAGACAATCTTCCTGCGGTTATTAATGTTGGTCAAGGATCTCCTACCAACCTGGTTAGCGGAACAAACGCAAGATTTCCTAAAAAATATCGCAAAGCATTATTTGCCTTTGATTGGAGCTTTGGTATTATTTATGCTATTTATAACGAACCCGATGGGGCATCTTATAAAACAACCGGAGAAGAATTTATTTCCGGTGCACCACTTCCTTTAACCGATGGCGTCATTGGACCTGATGGCGCGCTATATTTTTTAACAGGAGGCCGTCGCCTTGAATCAGATTTATACCGTGTTTATTATGGAGACAACTCTTTAACAAACGACCCACTTCCTGTAACCGAATTAACAAACGCACAAAAAATTCGTAGACAACTTGAATCTTTTCATGGCGTTAAAAATCCAGCTGCTGTAAACTTTGCTTGGCCTTATTTAAAAGACGCTGATCGTTTTATTAGATATGCAGCAAGAATAGCGATTGAAAATCAACCCGTAGAAGAGTGGTATAATAAATTACTTAACGAAAAAGATCCAATTATATTAACACATGCCGCCATTGCAAACGCACGTAAGGGTGTTGCCGGAACAGGAAAGGCGGTGGTTGGATTATTATCTAAAGTAGATTTTACAAAACTAACCGAACCACAACAACTAGATTTACTACGCGCTATTGAATTAAACTTTATTCGTTTGGGTGACCCAGATACCGAGACAAAAAATTTAGTATCAGCTGCATTAAGCCCAAGCTACCCAGCTAAAACAAATTCACTTAATCGCGAATTAAGCAAACTATTGGTTTATATAGATGCGCCAAAAGCTGTTGAAAAAACAATGGCTTTATTAGCAACAGCAAAAGATGACGCTACTGGGCAAAAATCAATTTCAGAATCATCTGATTTAATATTACGCAATCCGCAATATGGAATGGATATTGCTTCTATGTTATCAAAAGTGCCACCAGCACAACAAACCTGGTATGCGAATGTTTTAAGCCAGGCAAAAAATGGTTGGACCCCAGCCACACAAAAAAAATACTTTCAGTGGTATTATAAAGCTTTTGGATACAAGGGCGGCGTATGTTATGTTGGATTTATAAACACCGCTCGTAAAAATGCACTCGCAAATGTTCCTAAAGATCAGTTTGAAATGTATAATAAAATTTCTGGCGATTCAATAGTTAGTATTTCAAGATCGGGTGTTCCTGCTGGAACAATAATGCCGAAGGGCCCAGGAAAAAATTGGAAAACAACCATCGCGGTGAATGCCGTTGATTCCAGCACGGGTGTTAGAAGTTTTGCGCGCGGTAAATCAATGTTCGCTGCGACCTTATGTTCTTCTTGTCATCAAATGAAAGGAGAAGGCGGCGTTGCAGGACCAGATCTTACCCAACTAGGAACAAGGTTCAGTACAAAAGATATATTAGAATCAATTATTGAACCAAGTAAAACAATTTCAGATCAATTTGGATCTACTGTTTTTTTCCTTAAAAAAGGCGGATCTGTTTTGGGTCGCTTAATTCGTCAGGATAGTAAAAACTATTATATTTCTCAAAATCCTTTTGCGACAGATGTTGTTCGTGCGCTATCTAAAAAAGAAGTTGCAAGGACGCGCGTTTCTGAAACATCTCCCATGTTACCAGGAATGATCAATGGATTAAATAGCGAAGAGTTAAGTGATTTGATTGCTTATTTAAAATCGGGTGGAAATAAAAACCACGCAACCTATACAAGTAAAAAATAAACATAATCTTGCAGGCAACCAACGCCATATGGAGTGATAAGGTTTCAAATGTTGCACAGGTGGGCGGCATTGAAACCTCGGTGTTAGACAATGGTCTTGGCCGCGGTGTTCGTATTGCTTGGTTTAATACCGGAACCGGACTTCGTTTTAAGGTGGTGATAGATCGCGCTATGGATATAGCAGATGCTTTTTTTAATCAATATAGTATTGCTTGGCTTAGCCATCCCGGTGTAATGGCACCACAGCCCTTTTCAAATAAAGGGGCAGACTGGTTGCGCACATTTAGTGGCGGACTAGTAACCACCTGTGGTTTATCACATGTAGGCGGTGATGAAAAAGATGAATATGGAGAACGCGGCGTTCACGACTTAATCAGCAACACGCCCGCTGAAATAATTTCAATCATTCAACCCGACCCCGCGCGCGGAATTTATACCATGAGTATTACAGGTATAATTAAACAAGCTAAAATTTTTGGACCTACGCTTGAACTAAAGCGTACCATCTCTGCTACACTGGGCGCATCTAGCATTCAAATTCATGATGAAATAATAAACCGGGGCAACGAAGCTGCGCCGCATATGCTTTTATATCATTGCAATTTTGGTTGGCCCCTTGCCGACGAGGACGCACAAATATTTTGTAATGGCGAAGCGCCAAAAACCTGTCCTAGCATTAATGATAAACATAATGGTCCCGGCCAGGATGTTTTTTTTATAGATGCAAAGCCAAATAATAATGGAGATTGTATTTGTGGTATAGAAAATAAAAAAATAGGTATTGCTGCGGTATTAAAATTTCCAAAAAAACAAATGCCCTGGTTAACGAACTGGCAACACTGGTCGAAGGGCGAATATGTAACCGGCATTGAGCCCGGCACGCATCCACCCATTGGTCAATCAAAGGCACGTGCCGATGGTTCACTTATTTTTATTGCACCAGGTGAAACAAAACAATATGATTTACAAATAGAAATATTACACAACCAAGATGAAATCAATCAAACTTTTAATAAATAATTATGGAAAATAAAAGCATCGCACAAAAAGCACTAGAACAAGGAAAAGGAATATTACGACTTGCACCTACTTGGGTTCCAAGATCTTTTTGTGTACCGGGTCGTCGTATTAAACTTCACCCCGATGATTATTATGTATTAGGTGGCGTGCGCGGCGGTATTGATGAGCGCTGGTTGTCATCCACAACGCCTGCAAAAAACGGACCGTTGACCGGCGAAAACGAAGGACTTAGTCCTGTTGTTTTTAATGATGGAAAAACAACCCAACAAGTTTTATTAAAAGATGTAATTGATGAATTAAAAGGACAGATTATTGGCGATCGTTTATGGAATGAATATAAAAGCTGGCCAATGTATTCAAAGTTTTTTGATAATATGGGACCACTACCCCACCACGTTCATCATAATGATGAAAAGGCGGCGCTGATCGGACAAAAAGGAAAACCAGAAGCGTATTATTTTCCTCCCCAGTTAAACAACCACGGCGGCGACTTCCCGTATACTTTTATTGGTATTGCACCGGGCACCACGAAGGAGCAAATAAGAGAGTGCTTGGTTAATTTTTCCAAGGGAGATAATAAAATTACCAATTATTCACAAGCGTATAAGTTAGAACCAGGAACTGGTTGGGATGTACCTCCTGGATTATTACACGCACCGGGAAGTATGTGTACGTATGAACCACAAAAAGCATCGGATGTTTTTGCAATGTATCAATCCTTGGTGAACGAAGCTATTATACCTGATGAACTATTATGGAATGGCACACCTAAAGAAAGTATTGGTGATTATGATGCATTACTAGATGTGTTGGATTGGGAATTAAATGTGGACCCGAACACGATGGAAAATCGTTTTATGGCACCAAAACCAGTGCATGATGTAAATGAAATGCAGGCACAGGGATATATTGAAAACTGGATTTGTTATAAGTCACATGATTTTAGTGCAAAAGAATTAACCGTATTCCCAGGACATACTGTTACTATTAAAGACAGCGCAGCCTATGGTATTATTGTAATGCAAGGACGCGGTACAATGGGTGTTTGGGATATTGAAACACCCGCACTCATTAGATATGGTCAACTAACCAACGATGAATTTTTTATAAGCGAAGCTGCGGCAAAAGACGGCGTAAAAATTGTAAACAATTCTGATACCGATCCAATTGTAATATTAAAACATTTCGGTCCACGCAATCCAGATTTAGTTTTATCATAACCCGCATTTAATTTTTATTAGTCACACACGTTAATACCAAAAATGAACATAAAAAAAAGTTTAAACAAAATCATCTTCGCATCCGCTGCTATTGTGGTTGTGGGCTTGTTGGCATTTAATCCTGCAGCACCAAGTAAACTACAAGTAAAAAAAGGAGCACATATTATTTTAGTAGGAAATAATTTAGGGTCGCGTATGATGAACTTTGGATATTTTGAAACCGAACTTCAGCTTCGATATCCTAATAATGAATTAATTGTTCGTAATATGTGTGACGGTGGAAATACACCTGGTTTTCGTCCACACTCTGGACGCCCCACCCCATGGGCTTTTCCTGGAGCAGAAAAATTTCAAACCGAATTAGCGGACAACCCACGTATGGAAGGATTTTTAGCTTATCCCGACGAATGGATTGCAACACATAAGGCCGATATTATTATTGCCATGTTTGGCTTTGATGAATCTTTTCAAGGACCAGCCGGTGTTGAAAATTACAAAGCAGAATTAGAAGCTTTTATAAAACACACGCTATCAAAAAAATACAATGGTACTTCCGCACCACAGTTAGCGATTGTTTCTCCTATTGCATTTGAAGATCTTTCAAATAAATTTGATTTACCCAACGGACAAGCAGAAAATAAAAACCTACTACTTTATAAAGAGGCCATGAAACAAGTGGCTTTAAAAAATGGGGTGCTTTTTATTGATGCATTTACGCCAACAAAAAATTGGCTTGATAATACAACAACCGATTTAACCATTGACGGATCTCAATTAAATGATGACGGGTATAAAAAATTCGCACCATTTTTAGTGGATGCTGTTTTTGGAAAAACCCCAGTCGTTAATGAATCAAATCGCGCAGATGTATTGGCCGCGGTATTAGAAAAAGATTGGATGTGGCACAATGATATTAAAGCACCGAACGGTGTTCACGTATTTGGTCGTCGTTATGATCCATTTGGCCCAGGAAATTATCCTGCTGAATTACAAAAGATTAGAGAGATGACGGTTATACGCGACACTGCTGTTTGGAGTGCTGCAAAAGGAAAAAAATATGATCTTGCTGCTGCTGATGCAAAAACATCACCACTTCCCGTTGTTGAAACTAATTTTATGCCAAAGGGGAAAGGCGAAACGCCAAAATATTTATACGGTCAAGATGCGCTTGACAAATTTAAAATGGCACCAGGCTATCAAATAAATTTATTTGCTTCTGAAGTGGAATTTCCTGAACTAGCCAACCCTGTTCAAATTTCATTTGATAATAAAGGAAGATTATGGGTAGCGGTGATGCCTACTTATCCGCATTGGAAACCAGGTGATCCAAAACCAAATGACAAATTAATTATTTTAGAAGATACGAATGGCGACGGAACGGCTGACAAACAAACCACCTTTGCAGATGGACTACAGCTTCCTTTGGGATTTGAATTGGCTCCAGAGGGTGTTTATCTTTCTCAAGGAACCAATTTAATGTTATTAAAGGATACGAATGGTGATGACGTTGCAGATAAGCGTGAAATTTTATTAAGTGGTTTTGATGATCATGATACACACCATGCACATCATGCCTATACAACTGATCCATCTGGTGCAATATATATGGGGGAAGGTGTTTTTTTAGTGAACGATATTGAAACTTCTTATGGTCCCGTTCGCGGAACCAATGGTGGATTTTTTAGATACGATCCAAAAAATAAAAAACTAGATCGCATCGCACAACTTTCAATTCCAAATCCTTGGGGTATTGCATTTGATGAGTGGGGTCAGGTTTTTTATGCAGAAACATCAGGACCCGAAGTTACTTGGATGATGCCTGGTACTGTTAAATCAAGGTATGCTGAAGCAACTCCAAAGGCTGCGAACATTATTGAGGAAAGCCAAATGGTGCGCCCAACTTCAGGAATTGAATTTGTATCTAGTCGTCATTTTCCTGATAATGTACAAGGTGATTTATTAATTAATACTACGATTGGTTTTTTAGGAACTAAGCAACATCAAATGTTTGAAGACGGTACTGGATATAAAAGCAAACTTCGTCATGATATCATGACCTCATCTGATTTTAATTTCCGTCCTGTTGATTTAGAATTTGCGCCCGATGGTTCTTTGTATATCGCAGACTGGCACAATGTATTAATTGGTCACATGCAACATAATGCGCGCGATCCATTAAGAGATCATGTGCACGGTCGTATCTACCGCATTACTTATCCTTCACGTCCTCTTGTTGTTCCAGCTAAAGTAGCAGGCGCAACGGTGGAGCAATTATTAAGCAATTTAACCCTTCCTGAATATCGTACACGATACAGAACACGTCGTGAATTGCGTGCACATTCAGCAAGCGAAGTGTTGCCGAAATTAAAAACATGGGTAGCACAATTAGATAAAACAGCACCAACGTATGAAAAGTTTTTAATGGAAGCTTTGTGGGTGAGCTGGGGTCAAAATAAAGTGGATCAAGACTTACTTCGTCAATTATTAAATGCGAAAGATTATAAAGTGAGAGCCGCTGCGGTTGAGGTAGTGCGTTTTAATGAAAAACAATTACCAGATCAAGCGAACTTATTATTGAATGCGGCGAAGGATGAAAATAGCCGCGTAAGATTAGAAGCCGTTGTAGCCGCATCTTGGTTACCAAAAGAAAAGGGTTTGGCTATTGAAGCAGAAGCTGCCAAAAAACCATTAGACAGTTGGATGATTAAGGCACATAAAACAGCAGTAGCACACCTAGAAGGGCACAATGTGGTTGTTAAAAAAGTACCAGCCATCAAAGATGTTGCAGGTGAAGTAAGCGCCACTTTAATTCAAACAGGAAAAGAAATTTATTTAAGAGATGGTTTTTGTAATACCTGTCACCAACCGAATGGTAAAGGCTTAGCCGCCTCTGGATTTCCGCCATTAACCGAATCAAAGTGGGTTTTGGGAAATGAAGATCGCCTAATAAAAATTGTTTTGAAAGGAATTTATGGGCCAATTGTT
>CAXNDZ010000085.1:0-8402 GCA_964201225.1 Chitinophagales bacterium
TTTGTTGAAAAAGTTTGGAACAGAAGTGCTCAAATTTCAAAAAAAGGATATTCTATAATTATTCATGGAAAGCCTAAGCATGAAGAAACAAGGGCCACTTTTTCTCATGCTTCTGCAAATAGTCCTACATTGATTGTGAATGATATGGAAGACACCATTGAATTAGGAAAAATTATTTCTGGCGAATTACCTGTATCCCATTTTTATTCTTATTTCAACGGAAAATATTCTGAAAATTTTAACCCCGCTACTGACTTAGAAAAAATTGGAGTGGTAAATCAAACCACGCAATTAGCTACAGATACCCAAGCCATTTCGGACTATTTAAAAACTGTGATGGTTAACAAATTCGGCGAATCCGAACTGCCCGTTCATTTTGCAGATACCCGTGACACTTTATGTTATGCCACCAATGATAATCAAACTGCAGTCAATAGCTTATTAGAAATTCCTGCAGATATCGCATTTGTCATGGGCGGAAAAAATAGTAGTAACAGTTCCCATTTGGTGGAGCTTTGTGAAAATAAATTACCCACTTATTTTATTGATGGTCCCGAAAAGCTCATTGATGCCAACTCCCTAATTAATACCAATTGGAGAAACAAAGAACAAACCATTGTTAATAATTATTTGCCAACACAACAACCCACTACCATCTTAATGACCAGTGGCGCTAGCTGCCCAGATACAGTCGTGGAAGCAGTTATTCGACAAATAGCCGACTATTATCATGTTTCAGATGCATTAATAGCATTAGAAGCAAAATGGATTAAATAAAATATACTTATTAATTATTGGCTTGGCTGATGCGCGCTTGCGCCCATTGTAATGCAATGGTCAGCTGCTCTTCTCTACTCATATTTGAATTGTCCAAAACTAAAGCATCATCCGCTTGTTTCAAAGGACTGTGTTCCCGGGTAGTATCAATCAAATCACGGTGTTGTAAATTTTCTGAAATTTCTTCAACTGTAATTGCAGGACTTTTTGCACTTAATTCCAAAAATCTTCTTTGCACTCTAATATCAGGACTGGCAGTAACAAATATTTTTAATTCCGCTTTCGGAAAAACAACCGTTCCAATATCACGCCCATCCATGACAATTCCTTTTGATTCACCCATGGCTTGTTGTTGCGCGACTGCAAAATCTCGAACAAGGGCAAGGGCGGCTACTTCACTTACTTTTTGACTTACCCGCATTTCCCGAATTTCTTGTTCTACATTCTCCTCATTTAAATACATATCACTTTGCAAAGTTGCCGGATTGTATTTGAATTGAAGGGTGATTTTATTTAACGCAGCTGCAATATCCAAAGTGTTGTCAAAATCAATTCCTGCTCTTAAAAAAAATAAAGCAACTGCACGATACATGGCCCCGGTATCTATAAAAACATATTCTAAATTTTTTGCCATGGCTTTTGCCAACGTGCTTTTACCACAGGAGGAATATCCATCAATCGCAATAATTATTTTTTGATTAGCCATTATTCAACATTAATGGTTTGCGTTTTTGGAAGATTGGCATTGCGAATGGCAATTTGTCGCACCGCTTGTGAAACTACGGTCCGCAACGCATTTTTAGAAATTTCATCGGTCCCAACCATCGCAGGAACACCTTCATCTCCGCCTTCTCTTATAGATTGCACCAATGGTATTTGACCAAGGAATGGCAAATCATATTCTTCCGCTAAGTTGCGACCACCTTCCTTGCCAAATAAATAATATTTATTGTTCGGTAATTCTGCAGGTGTAAAATAAGCCATGTTTTCAACCAACCCGATGATCGGTACTTTAATATTTGCTTGGCCAAACATAGCGATTGCTTTTTTAGCATCTGCGAGTGCCACTGTTTGTGGTGTAGTCACAATCACTACTCCTGTAACAGGCACCGTTTGCATAATTGTTAAATGTATATCACCTGTCCCAGGAGGCATATCAATCACTAAATAATCTAACTCTCCCCAATCCACATCAGTAATGAATTGGCGAATGGCGCTACTTGCCATTGGACCTCTCCAAACAACAGCATCTTTTTCATCTACTAATAAACCGATACTCATTAAACGAATACCAAATTTTTCTAAAGGCAAAATAATTCCTTTTCCATTATCATCTTTCATCAACGGGCGTTGTCCACGAACACCAAACATAATAGGTACGCTTGGCCCATAAATATCCGCATCCATTAATCCAACTTTTGCACCACCTTCTGCTAATGCCAATGCTAAATTTGCAGATACCGTACTTTTACCAACACCACCCTTACCACTAACTACCGCGATAATATTTTTCACTTGCGCTAAAACCGATTTTTCATCCTGTCTTCTACTGGTAGTATTTGAAGTAAAGTTCACGGTAACAATCGCCTGCTTGTTGACCAATAATTTAATCGCATTTTCACAAGCATTTTTCATCAAATCCTTCATTGGACATGCTGGTGTAGTTAATACAATTGTAAAACTTACATGATCACCATCCACTACTAAATCGGTAATCATATTCAAAGTAACCAAGTCCTTACCCAAATCCGGCTCCTGCACATTACTTAATGCCTTTAGTATCAAATCCACTGTCATTTTGAAAGTTTTTGTTAAAAAAATAGCGACGTGCAAAGTTAAGTCTCAATAGGCTTATTTTGCAGTTTTAATTGGAGGATTATCCATAATTATTTAAAAAACAGCCCATTTTGATCCTAAAAAATGCTGCGGTTTTTTAAGGATTGCCCCTTAATTTTGCAACACATGCGACAAGGACACCTATTTATACTTTTTATCGTTTTTGCATTAACGCCATTCACTAATTTTGCGCAAACTACCGTGCCAGATATTAATCGCGATTCAGTAGTACAATTATATGGCGTGGTGATGACCGCAGATAGCTTAAAGGCCATTCCATTTGCAAGTGTGGTAGTGAACAAAAAAGGGCGAGGCACCATCACCAACAATGATGGCGTATTTTCGATTGCAGTCAATAAGGGTGAAATTATTACCTTCTCCTGTATTGGATTCAAAAACAGAACTATCTTAATCCCTGAAAATTTAGAAGGCAATCAATACAGTGTTATTCAGTTAATGATTAATGACACAAATTTTTTACCTGCGACTATATTAAAACCACGCCCTACCAGAGCGCAATTTGAACGTGATTTTGTAAATGCGAAAATTGACGACGACTTATACGAAACGGCAAGAAAAAATACAAGCGCAAGTCAAAAAAGAATCATCTTATCAAGTTTGCCTTTTGATGGTAAGGAGGCAGTTGGCGCATCACTTAACCAACAAGCATCAAAATATTATTATTCAGGGCAATTGCCACCAATGAACATATTAAATCCTGTGGCTTGGAAAAGTTTTATTAACTCATGGAAAAGGGGCGATTATAAATCAAGAAAAAAATAATACATGAAAATGATTGCAGTCATTGGCGCAGGGACCATGGGAAATGGTATTGCACATGTATTTGCACAACATCATTTTTTGGTACATTTAATTGACACCGATAAGTCAGCATTAGAAAAAGCCCTCATTATCATCGAGAAAAATGTAGACCGACAAATTGCCAAAGGAAGTCTTGATGCTACTGCCAAAGTAACCCTTCTTTCCAATATCAAAACATTTACCGATTTAAATTCAGGAATTGGAGATACCGATTTAATTATTGAAGCAGCCACCGAAAATAGTGTTGTTAAAAAAAAGATATTCACCGAGATGGATAAATATGCAAAACCAAATTGCATATTAGCGACAAACACGTCCAGCATTTCAATAAGCGATTTAGCGTCGGCCACGCAAAGACCTAGCCAAGTGATAGGGATGCATTTTATGAATCCCGTGCCAGTGATGAAATTAGTGGAAGTAATTAATAGTAAGCAAACAGATCCCTTGGTGACGAAAACAATTGTATCCTTAACGGAGCAATTAGGTAAAATTCCTTGTGTTGTAAATGATTTTCCTGGGTTCATCGCCAATCGAATTTTAATGCCCATGATTAATGAAGCAATCATTGCTTTATCAGAGGGCGTGAGTGACGCTAGCACCATTGATCAAATTATGAAATTAGGAATGGCCCATCCCATGGGACCTTTACAGTTAGCCGATTATATTGGGCTTGATGTTTGTAAGAACATTTTAGAGATTATGGAAAAAGGATTGAACAATTCAAAATATACCCCTGCCAATTTATTAGTACAAAAAGTCGCCGAGGGAAAATTAGGCATTAAAACAGGAGAAGGATTTTACAAATATTAATTAGCCATTAAACAACTAAGGTGGTGGAATAGCTTACCCCTTTTAGATCATTCAACTTATTCATCACTTCATCCAATCGTATTTTAGGAATGCCCACTTTTAAAGAAACAAATAATTGTGCTGATTGTGAAACCACAGAACAATTGTATTGTTTCAGTACCATCATCACTTCATTCATTTGATGGTAATCAAAATTAATTTCATAATTCAGCTCCACCGCTTTTTGAATTTGTGGCGTTAACTGTAATGCCAATGAAGTAGCAGTTTTATAGGCATTAATTAAACCAGGCACTCCCAATAAACTTCCGCCAAAATAACGAACAACTACAACCAATATATTGGTTAACTCTTTGCTATCCATTTGACCCAAAATTGGACGCCCCGCCGTCCCAGCCGGTTCACTATCATCACTGACTCTAAAAGTTACACCATCAACACCGAGGCGATAAGCAAAGCAATGATGTACCGCTTTTGGGTGTTCCTTTTTTAATTGTGCGACTAGTTTTTTACATTGATCAATACTTTGAGCAGGATAAGCATATGCAATAAATCTGCTGCCCCGATCCTTAAATTCAGCCATAGCCGTTTGCTCGATGGTATTATAATGAAAGGGGCTCATTGCGGGAATAAATAGTATTTATAATTATTTGATGCAAAGCTAGTTCATAATGCGTAATCATTAGTAACATTGCAGTATGACTTTACACGAAAGCAAGCAGGGTTTAAAATTACAATTAGCAGATCAATTTGACGCCATTGAATTGAACAGCTTATTGTCCATGTTATTTGAACATGTTACTAGAAATAACCAACTACAACAAGTCATTAATAAAAACGAGGTGTTAAGCGAAGCGCAATTAATAGATCTGAAAAAATATGCCGACGCATTAGCCAATGGAAAACCCATTCAATATATTTTAGGAAAGGCCTGGTTTATGGGCAAGGAATATATCGTTAATGATCAGGTATTAATTCCACGTCCCGAAACTGAAGAATTAGTAGAATGGGTAATCGAATATGCAGAAATTATTAATAAACCATTAGCTATTATTGATATTGGAACTGGATCGGGCTGTATTCCCATTGCAATAAAAACAGCATTGCCTGATTGCACCTTGAGTGGATTAGATATTAGCGAAGGCGCATTAGCCGTTGCCAAATTAAATGCAGAAAAATTAAATACCCAAATTGAATGGATTTCCCAGGATATTTTAATGTCCGCTTCCATGCCAGGTAATTATGATATTATTGTAAGCAACCCACCCTATATTCCTTTTAATGAAAAAGTGAATATGCAAATACAAGTTAAAAATTACGAGCCAGCACTTGCGTTATTTGTAACCAACGAAGACCCTTTAATTTTTTATAGAATCATTGCAAGATTGGCCAAGCAATGCTTGAATCCCAATGGACAATTATTTTTTGAAATGCATTACGATCAAGGTAAAGCAATTCAATCCTTATTTGAGGAAATGGGCTATCATGCAGAATTAAGAAAAGATATGTTTGGAAAAGATCGAATGATTCGAGCAAGCTTAAAACCAAAAAAAGCGCTATAATTAGCGCGCAGGATCAACGGCGATGACTGGTGTTGCGCCTAATTGCTTTATGATCTGCATTACCCTAATCGTAGTACCTAAACTTGCAACACTATCTCCATTAATCACCACCGAAGGTTTGTCTGTTTCCTTTGCTAAAAATATTTTTAATTGGCTAGCCAATGAATCAATTGATACAGGTGCCGAGCCTATAAATAATTTTTGATCCTTATCAATGGTTACCACCACTGTCTGTTTGGCCTTAGTATCTGTGGATGATTTAGGATTTGATACTTTAATCACATTTGGATTAGCCAAAGTGGACACAATCAAAAAGAATAATAATAATATAAATAAGATATCATTCAGCGCTCCAGTATGTACTTCAGGCGAATGTCTTAATCTAGGTTTTAAATTCATAAAAATAGATTAAGAATTTGTAGGCTCTTGTAACATATCTAAAAAATCAGCACTCGCTGTTTCCATTTTATTGGCAGTTTTATCAATTTGTGTGGTTAAATAGTTATGCCCTACATAAGCAATCAAACCAATAATTAATCCTGTTGCAGAGGTGATCATTTTGGTATAAATACCTCCCGCAATGGTATTTAAGGTATACTCACCAGTAGAGGCAATACCATAAAACAATTGTACCATACCTATAATCGTACCTAAGAACCCAAACATCGGCGCAATACCTGCCACCAATGATAATACATTTAAATTTCGTTCCATGGAATACATTTCAAGTTTCCCTACATTTTCCATACTCTTTTCAATAGCATCTAATGGCTTACCAATTCTCATGATTCCTTTTTCAATCATTTTAGCCACAGGATTATCTGTATTTTTTGCCAAAGTTTTAGCGGCGACCAAATTTCCTGAAATGATATTATCACGAATAATAAGCATGAACTTAGGATCAATGGTTCCCGCTTTTTTAATAGCAATCATACGCTCAAAAAAAACATAGATCGCAATCACTAATAAAAGATATAATGGATACATGATGTATCCCCCTTTTTGCAATAAGCTGAATAAGGATATTTTATTTTCTGCGACTTGTAACAAGAATAACATGGTGTTCAATTTATTTTTTAAAGTTAAAAGGTTTTATTTGAAAAAGGGTGCATGTGAATAACTATCAATTTGTTAAAATATTTCCACCAAATTAACAAGCACTTCCACCGACTTTTGCATATCAGATACGCCAATCCACTCATGTTTGCTATGTATCGCCTGCATACCCGTAAATATATTGGGCGCAGGAAGACCTAAAAAACTTAACCTACTACCGTCAGTGCCCCCTCGAATGGGTTCCACAATGGGTGAAATGCCTGCTTTTTTATAAGCAGCTAATGCGTTTTCCACTAAAATGGGATGAAGGTCAATGACCTCACGCATATTTCTGTATTGCTCCTTGATCGTATACCTAATATGGGATTTAGAAAAATCAGGATTTTGCAATAAAACATGGTCGGCAATCGATTTTAATTTACTGATATGTTCTTTTAGTTGCTGCGTATCATGATCACGAATTAAAAATTCCAATCTTGCTTTTTCGGCCCCTCCTGAAATATGATTCGGATGCACAAAGCCTTGCCTTTGTTCGGTATGTTCTGGACTCCATTCCTGTTTAGGTAATGCAGCTATAATTTCACCTGCTATTTTAATGGCATTTTGCATCACCCCTTTCGCAGCACCGGGATGCGCAATGACCCCTTGAATATCCATCGTTAAATAATCAGCACTAAAAGTTTCCATTTCAAAACAACCCAATTCACCTCCATCTAAAGTGTATGCGAAGTCGGCTCCCAATTTTTTTAAGTCCAAAAAGTCAGTCCCTCTTCCCACTTCCTCATCTGGGGTAAATAATAATTTAATGGTTCCGTATAAAATTGCTGGGTGATTCATTATATATTGTGCAAAGGACATAATGATCGCGACACCCGCTTTGTCATCAGCACCCAATAAAGTTTTTCCAGATGCTGTTATAATATCCTTTCCAATAAAATTTTTCAAATAAGGATAAGCTTCTATTGAAATTACTTGTGAATGATCATCGGGCAATACCAATGGTTCTCCATTATAATTTTTATGTAAAATAGGTTTCACATCAGTGCCACTGCAATCGGGGGCAGTATCCATATGTGCACAAAAACACAAAACCGGTTTTTGCTCCTCCCTATTCGAAGGAATTGTTGCCATCACATATCCATAGGCATCCATTTCAACATGTGCTATTCCCATTTCCTTCAATTCTTCGACCAATAATTTGGCTAAATTAAGTTGCTTGTCCGTTGAGGGGAAATTGGTGCTATCAGGATCACTCTGTGTATCAATTTGAACATAACGCATAAACCGTTCTGCAATAACTAACTGATCAAATGACATAATTGAATTTTTAAACTATTTTACTACTAAAATGAAGCTTGAAGATAATTTGAATTAAGCAATAAAAAAAGGCTTTCTGTTCGCATCCTTAGACGAAAACAAGAAAGCCTTTCAAAAAAATATCTTATCCTACTAAGGCATAATTATTTTAGAAGGAGTATCAATACTTACTAATTCTAAAGCAAAGGTTAAATCCTGTCCTGCCAAAGAATGATTCGCATCTAA
>CAXNDZ010000086.1:0-8398 GCA_964201225.1 Chitinophagales bacterium
TTTGAAAGAAAACCACAAAGACCATTCAACTCAAAGAGGGTTAATGCAATTAGTGGGTCAGCGTAAGCGTTTGTTAGTTTATTTGCAAAAACATAACCTTACTGGTTACCGCGCTCTAATTGAAAAATTAGGCTTAAGAAAATAATTCATAACAATCTTATAATAGCTGTCCCAACTGTACAACACGGTTGGGATTAGTTGTTTATATACAATCGTTTCTAATAAGAAAAGATTTAAAAAAAATTAACATGTTAGCACAACCCAAATCAGTTAAATTCGAAATCAATCCTGGTCAGGAGGTATTTATCGAAACTGGCAAATTAGCCCGTCAAGCGGACGGTGCTGTTACCGTTAGACAAGGCAATTGTATTTTATTAGCAACTGTCGTAGCGAATAAGGACCCTAGAGATGGTCAAGATTTTTTTCCATTAAGCGTAGATTATCAAGAAAAATTTGCATCTGCAGGTCGTATTCCTGGATCCTTCTTTAAAAGAGAAGCGCGCTTAAATGACTATGAAATTTTAACAAGCCGTTTGATTGATCGTGCCTTGCGTCCTTTGTTCCCAGAAGATTATTTGTGCGATGTGCAAGTATTGATCTCCTTGATTTCAAGTGATGAAAATGTAATGCCTGATTCATTGGCTTGCCTAGCAGCATCTGCTGCATTAGCAGTATCTAATATTCCAATTAAGGAAATCATTTCTGAAGTTCGTATTGGACGCATCAAGGGTGAATTTATTATCAACCCTTCTAAAGCACAATTAGCAATTTCTGATTTTGAATTTTTAATTGCTGCGACTGACAAAAATTTAATGATGGTGGAAGGTGAGGCGAAAGAATGTTCAGAAGAAGAATTAGTACAGTGTTTAGAAATTGCACATGAGGCGATTCGTAAACAAATTAAAGCACAAGCGGAATTAAGAAAAGTAGTCGGAATTACAGAAGTGCGTGATTATAAGAAACCAGAACAAGATGAAGCGATCAAAGAAAAAGTATACGCTTTTGCAAAAGCAAAAGTTAATGCGATTGCTGAATTAGGTTCTGCCAAGCATGAAAGAAGCGATGCATTTTCTGCGTTGAAAAAAGAAATCATTGAACATTTGGGCACAGAGATCACCGACTTGCAAAAGAAATTAGCAGGTAAATATTACGAGGATTTGAAATGGGAAGTAGTAAGAGATATGATGGTGGATAAGCGTATTCGTTTAGATGGTCGTCAGTTAGACCAAGTGCGTCCATTGGCAATGGAAGTAGATCCATTACCAACACCACATGGTTCTTCTTTATTTACAAGAGGAGAAACACAATCACTAACTACCGTAACATTAGGTACGAAGTTGGATGAGTTAATGCAAGAAACTGCTGCAAGCGCTGAATACACTAAGTTTTTCTTACACTATAATTTCCCGCCATTCTCTACAGGAGAAGTGAAGATGATGCGTGGTGTAGGTCGTCGTGAAGTGGGACATGGTAATTTAGCGATGCGTTCTTTAAAACAAATGTTACCTGATACAACTACATTCCCTTATACCTTGAGAGTAGTTTCGGATGTATTAGAAAGTAATGGTTCTTCATCCATGGCAACAGTTTGTGCTGGTTCATTAGCATTGATGGATGCAGGTGTGCCAATGCCTAAACACGTGAGTGGTGTGGCGATGGGATTAATTTCAAGAGAAGATGGCAAGTATGCTATCTTAACTGATATATTAGGAGATGAGGATCATTTAGGTGATATGGATTTTAAAGTAACAGGAACGCGTGATGGTATTTGTGGCGTTCAAATGGATATTAAAGTGGACGGTTTAAGTATGGATATTATGCGTGAGGCATTGTCTCAAGCGAAAAAAGGTCGTTTACATATTTTAGATGCCATGTATGAATGTATGCCAGCAGCGCGTGCTGATGTGAAACCACATGCACCTAGAATGGTTAAGTTGATTATTGATAAGGAGTATATTGGAGCAGTGATCGGACCAGGTGGTAAGATTATTCAAGAAATGCAAAGAACAACGGGTGCTACTATTAATATTGAAGAAGTGGGTAACCATGGTGAAGTAAGTATCTTCTCTGCGAATAAGGATAGCTTGGATGCTGCAGTTAAATGGATCAATGGTATTGTTGCCGTTCCAGAAATCGGAGATGAATACGAAGGTGTTGTAAAAGGAGTGAAGGAGTTTGGTGCTTTTGTTGAATTCATGCCAGGCAAACAAGGTTTATTACATATTAGTGAAATAAGCTGGAAGCGTTTGGAAACGATGGAAGGTATTTACAATGAAGGTGATGTAGTGAAGGTGAAATTGGTTGGTTTGGACCCTAAAACAGGTAAGTTCAAATTAAGCCATAAGGCATTATTGCCTCGCCCTGAACAAGCACCTCGTGAAGACCGCGGTCCACAAGCTTAATTTTTTAAGCCTTTCATAAAGGCTAGAAATATTCAAAATGCCTTCTCGTAAATCGGGAGGGCATTTTTATTGGTATCTTTGCCTCCCATAACACAAGAAAATGTCCAAAACCTATATACAAATTGCCTTTAATTTCAATACCCAGGAGCAGTTAGATATGCTAGTTGCCCAGTTAGCTGATTTGGGTTTTGACGGATTTAATGAGGAGGAGGCTGCAACAGGAATTAATAATGGCGTAGGAATGAGTAGTATTCTTGGGACCACAACTGCATTAGGCGCCGGCGCTGGTCATTGTAAAACCTTTATATTGTCAACTGATTTTGATGGACAGGAAATACAAAAAGAATTAGATATAATATTTAATCAACATAGTTTAACTTATTCAAAATCAATTATTAAAGAAGAAAATTGGAATGCAATTTGGGAATCCAATTTTGAACCAGTAAGGGTAGGTGATTTTGTAGGGATTCGTGCCCATTTTCATCCAAGCTTCGACCCAGCAGTACAATATGAAATAAAGATTACCCCTAAAATGAGTTTTGGAACTGGTCATCATGCAACCACTTTTTCAGTGATGCAAATGATGGAGCATGTAAGTTTTAAGGGGAAGTCGGTGTATGATTTTGGAACTGGCACCGGAGTATTAGCCATCCTTGCTGAAAAACTAGGAGCAGTTGATGTTATGGCTGTTGATAATGATGATTGGTGTATTGAAAATGCGACAGAAAATATTCTAAACAACGATATTAAGGGCATATTGATCAAAAAGGTGGATTCCGCCTATCAGGATCGCCAATTCGATATCATTTTAGCCAATGTGAACAGGCATATTATTGAAGCCAATATGCAGGAATTGACGAAGGTCGCACATTTGGGATCTGAATTAATCCTAAGCGGCTTATTAATTGAAGATCAGGATGATATGATACAATTAGCGGCTAAAAATGGTTGGAATTTTGTAAAATCACAGCCTTTAAATGGCTGGGTGAGCCTATTATTTAATTTTTAGCAAGGAATTTATTCGCAATGTTAACAAACCATTAATTTTTTTGGGTGTATCTTTGTCTCCCACCAGAATTTTTAAGATGACTGAAATTGTTTTAATCTTATTGGCTTATTTGATCGGATCCATCCCAACTGCGGTTTGGGTGAGTAAATCTATATTTGGTATAGACATACGTGATTACGGAAGTGGAAATGCCGGCGCAACCAACACTTTTCGAGTTTTAGGTTCAAAATGGGGTAGTTTAGTCATGTTAGTCGATGTAACAAAAGGAATCATTGCAACCTCATTATATATTCTTATTCCTTTTTATTTGACCAATGAATTAGCCAGAACCAATTTTATGATCCTGTTGGGATTAGCAGCTGTTTTGGGCCATGTTTTCCCAATTTGGGCAAATTTTAGAGGCGGAAAAGGGGTAGCAACTTTATTAGGAATGACTTTAGCCATCCAGCCTATTGTAGCTTTTATTTGCTTGGTTGTGTTTTTGATATCATTGATTTCAACTCGTTTTGTATCCCTTAGTTCCATTTTAGCATCCATAGCTTTTATGGTTCTTATACTATATGTATTTAACGAAAAAGAAATCTTGTATCGTTACTTTGCAATGATTGTCGCAATAATGGTCGTGGTAACACATCATAAAAATATCTCCAGGTTATACAAGGGAACTGAAACTAAGCTCCCAATTTTCAAGAAAAGAGACAAATAGTTATGTATCTAATTGGTTGATTATCAATAAGTATTAACTTTTATCTCCTATTTTTAACATTAACAATGTAGAATTTCGTAACTTCGCCCTCTTTTAAATCCTAAGTATTATGAGTAGTCTGCACCTTTTGGAGAAATTACAGTTGAAGGATGAAAAAAACTTATTGATTCAGGGCCTTCCCTCATCTGTAGAGAAGCAGTTTGCGAAGCTTTCTTACAATAAAAATTTAACCCCACTTTTAAAGACTAGGAAAATTGACTTTGCGCTTATTTTCGCAATCAATCAGTTTCAGTTGAATAATATATTGAAGGAGTTGTTTACCGCTTTGCATGGAGATTGTAAATTGTGGATTGCCTACCCTAAAACAACTTCAAAAATTGTATCTGACTTAAATAGGGATGCCAGCTGGGATATACTTTCTAAAAACGATTTTGAAGCGATCCGTCAGGTGACTTTGGATCATGTTTGGACTGCGATGCGTTTTAAAAAGGTAGATCAATTACCGAATAAGAACAGAACCTTTGTTGAATTCAAATCAGCAGATATTAAAGTGGACGATTTTGAAAAAAGATTAATAGCCCTTCCTATAGAATTAGATAAATTATTTGCAGCCGATGAAGAGGCAAGAGAATTTTTTACTTCTCTTTCTATCATCAATCAAAAGGAATATTTGAGTTGGATTCAAGGCGCAAAAAAGGAAGAAACTAAGCAAAAAAGATTAGAAGCTACATTAGAAAAGTTATTGGCTGGGAAGCAAAACCCAAGTGAGAAGTAGCTTAAATATTTTTTTTAATAAAATTAAATCGGGGAAGGGTGGTGTTACTTGAAAATAACGGTCCCAATATGTTGCGTTAAATCACGCTCCACTTGTTTTAAGTGTTTGTGGATTTGTAGCAAGTGTAATTCATCCGACGGGTCTGCATTTTCTAAATCGCTTTGATTTTGCGCAATCATCTTTTTTACTTTTCGCAATTTAAAATACATCAAGCTTATCTCAACCTCCACTAAAAAATTCTTTTCTTCCTGCTGCTTTTTTAACCCTAGTTTCTCATTCCATCTTAAACTCAATTCATGCTCTGGGGCGAATAGGGTCAATACCCATTTTTGTACATTTTCATCTTCATGGTATTGCAGGGATTTACCATTAGGCATTTTACCATCATCCTGCCATTTTTTATAAGCCTGCATTACATGAATCATATCTGGATTTTCTAAAGGGAATGATTCTAGTTCTTCCCAAACCCAAGTGGACACTTTCCTTCCATCGGCTAATAATTCATTTCCAAATTCAATTACAACACGTACTAAATTTTTCTCATGGACTAGGTCGCGGTCCATGACTAAATCAATATCATCTGTTTCAGATGGAGTGCTAGGGAAGCTCGGCATTAATATAGCTGCTTCGTCATAGGACATTTTCTTTTCCTCCTTTACAATCTTGTCCCGTTTAAATTTATTGACTAATTGTGTCAGGCCTGTTTCATCAATGCGTAATAAAGTGCTACATTTTTTTACATACTCTTGTAGCTTAGTAAAATCTTCGGGTTTGTTAATTTTGCTAAGTGTTTCTGCTATTTGATTAACTAAAGTATTCTTCTTATTTAAATCATTGCCTACTTCCTTTAACTGCACTTCTAATTGAAATAGGACGAAATCTTTTTTGGCGGATTGTACAAATTCTCTGAAGGCATCTGGTCCTACTTTATTTACATAACTATCTGGATCCTCCTTATCTGGGATCAATACCAATTGCACATTCAATCCTTCTTCCAAAGCCATATCTAATCCACGAAGTGCTGCTTTAACACCAGCCGCATCTCCGTCATAAATGATGGTTAAGTTGGGGGTATATTTTTTTATTAATCTTAATTGATCAATCGTTAGGGAAGTTCCGCCACTTGCCACTACATTTTCAATTCCTGCTTGGTGTAGGCTGACCACATCGGTATAACCTTCCACCAACAAACATTCATTTAGTTTATCAATGGAGGTTCGTGCAAAGTAGGAGCCATATAACACTTTACTTTTTACATAAATGTCATTCTCTGGGGAGTTAATGTACTTTGGTGACTTGTCGTTTTTTGCAATTTGTCTTGCGCCAAATCCAATGACTTTTCCTGTGGTATTATGTATGGGAAAAATAATTCTATCCCGATAGTTGTCCTGCCATTCGCCATTGCGTTCCACCACCAATCCAGTTTTAGCAAAAAGTTCGGGATTGAATTGATTTTGTATCAGGGCTTTTGCCAAGCTATCTCTTTCGCTTGGGTTATATCCAATTTTAAATTTCTCAACTATAGGTTTTAAAAAACCACGGTGTTGCATATAGCTTTGCGCAATGGCTTCACCTGATTCCGTTTCCCAATATTGTTTCATGAAAAAGTCCATGGCAAAATGGTTGATTGCATACAAGCTGTCAGCCACTTGTTGCGCCATTTTTTGTGCAGGACTGGATTCAGTTTCTTCAATCTCTATATTATATCTTGCGGCTAACCATCTCAAACTTTCTACATAGCTATACTTTTCATGTTCCATTAAAAAAGTAATACTATTTCCGCTTTTACCACAACCAAAACATTTGTAAATTTCCTTGGCTGGGGAAACGGTGAAGGAAGGTGACTTTTCGTTGTGAAAAGGGCAGTTGCCGATAAAGTTGGTTCCGCGCTTTTTAAGTTTAACAAATTCCCCCACCACATCAATAATATCAATGCGGTTTGTAATTTGTTGTATGGTTTGCGCGGTAATCATGACGGCGAAAATAACTAATTTGAGCTAATTTGTAGGTTAATCTTAATCAAAGTCATCGGTTAATGGGCCTGAATTATGTTAGTATGCCCATTGACGCGGTTGAACGATCTTAAACACCCTTGATGGTGATTTAATTTTCAGCTGAAAATTCCATATCGTCACTATCCAATAGCTCCCTTTCAATTTCTTCCATTTGGACAATATCCCAGGCTTCTGTTTCAGTAGGAGTTAAATTCATCATTTCGGCATATTCCGAGTTGTCAATGCTATTTTGTAGGGTACCCGACAATGCACAAATGACAAAAGAGGCATTATTGTCATAAAATTGCTCTTGGGCATTGGCCAAAGCCGCAATGATTGAAGAGTCCCATTGTTTTACTTGGCCGCAGTTTACAACCAGGTTTTTAGGGCTTTGTGACAGTATTTTTTGGGTTAATTCATTGATTTCTGGCACACTATTTGAAGTTAAGGAAGCATCGAGGAAGGTGACGACAGTAAATTTTTCCTTAAGGTCTGTTTTGTATTGCATGTGATTTCATTTAAAAGGTGAATAACTAGTAATGATTGACATACTTTAGGTCAAAAATTTTCGTTAATCTTGTAACAACTCCAAATTAAGATAATGGATAATAATTTTTCAACACAAGTTAAGGAAATCATCGCTTATAGCCGCGAAGAGGCATTAAGATTAGGGAATGATTTTATTGGTGCAGAGCATTTAATGTTGGGGCTTATTCGTGACCAAGAAAATACGGCCATCAAAGTGCTTAAACAACTCAATGTAAATCTAGGGGAGTTGCGCAAGGAAATAGAACTAGCAGTAAAAGATAAGTCGGGTAAAAATATTACTAATATTAATAGCCTTCCTTTAACCAAACAAGCTGAAAAAGTGATTAGGGTGACGGTGCTTGAAGCAAAGGCCTTAAAAAGTCCGATGGTAGAAACGGAACACTTACTTTTAAGCATTCTAAAAAATAAAGAAAATATTGCTACGCAAATTTTAAATCAATTTGATGTTGATTATGATTTGTTCCGTTCTGAATTAGGGATGGTGGGTTCAACACCTACGCAACCCATTAATCCACCAGCTGCAGAATTTCCGGATGATGCAGAGGATGAATTTGATGAAGAGAAAAGAGGGGGTTCCGGTTTTGGGGCTAGTCCAAAAGCAAAAACAGCTACAACTAGTAAATCTAAAACACCGGTACTTGACAATTTTGGAAGAGATATTACTAAGCTGGCTGAAATGGATTCCTTGGATCCAATTGTAGGTAGAGATGCCGAAATTGAAAGAGTGAGTCAAATTTTAAGTCGTCGTAAAAAGAACAATCCTATTTTAATTGGAGAACCTGGGGTGGGTAAAACCGCGATTGTGGAAGGATTGGCTTTGCGAATTGTGCAAAGAAAAGTAAGTCGCGTTTTATTTGACAAACGAGTTATATCATTGGACTTAGCTGCTTTAGTGGCTGGTACAAAATACAGAGGCCAGTTTGAGGAAAGAATGAAGGCCATCATGAATGAATTGGAAAAGAA
>CAXNDZ010000087.1:0-8389 GCA_964201225.1 Chitinophagales bacterium
ATTAAGTGTGACGGATGTATCCGCATTATTGGGCTATTCTTCTATCTCTCACTTTTCTGCAGCCTTTAAAAAGCATACCGGCTTAAAACCTTGTGAGTTGTTGAATTAATAAGTATTTCGTTTATCCTATTTTTTAGTTTCTTCCTTTAATTTTAGTTATTTTCATTTTTCAAATCATCACTATGCGAAATTTACTAGCGATTGCCATTTTATTTTTATTGCCTTCCTGCATTAATCAAAGAGTTGATTTGATTGTACATCATGCGCAAATTTTTACCGTGAATAATGAATTTAGTATAGCAGAAGCAATGGCTATTCAGGATGGTAAAATAGTGGCCATTGGTAATAATGATGAAATTTTAAAAGAATACAAATCAGATAGTGTTGTAAATGCAAATGGCGCAAGTGTTTACCCAGGTTTTATTGATGCCCATGCGCATTTTTTAGGATATGGTCAATCGCTTTACACAGTAGATTTAATGTTTGTACCTACTTGGGACGAAGCCATTGCTCGCGTGAAAGACTTTGCAGCTAAGCATCCTGGAACGGGTTGGATCAAAGGAAGAGGATGGGATCAGAATCGTTTCTCAGACAAACAATTTCCTACCAACAAGCTGTTAAATGAGTTATTTCCGGACAGGCCAGTCCTATTAGAAAGAGTAGATGGGCATGCAGGCATTGCCAATGATTTCGCATTGCAGTTGGCAGGGGTAAAGCCAGGCCAAACTATTGATGGTGGGCAGTTTTTAATGCAAGATGGAAAATTAACCGGATTGCTTGTAGACAATGCAGTAGGCGTGGTTGATAAAATGATGCCCGCTGCAACAACCGAGGATTATAAAAATTGGTTAATCAGTGCGCAGCAAAATTGTTTTGCAACAGGATTAACCACCATTACGGATTGTGGCTTAAGTCCTTCTGATATTGATCAAGTAGATGCATTACAAAAAAGCAGTGATTTAAAAATGCGTTTGTATGTCATGCTGAGTGATAAACCCGAATCCTATCGTTCAAAATATTTTACGGAAGGTGGTTATGTTACCGATCGTTTATCAGTGAAAGGTGTAAAAGTATATGGAGATGGTGCACTCGGAAGTAGGGGTGCTTGCTTATTACAACACTATACAGATAAAGCAGGCTGGTCGGGCTTTTTATTAAGTAGTCAAGCGCATTTTGATTCTATCGCTGCAAAATTAATTAACACCGATTTTCAAATGTGTACCCATGCGATTGGGGATAGCGCCAACCGTACCATATTAAATGTATATGCGAAATATTTAAAAGGAAAGAATGAAAAGCGTTGGAGAATTGAACATGCGCAAATTATTAATCCTGCCGATTTCCATTTGTTTGGTGACAATAGTATAGTGCCATCGGTGCAACCTACGCACGGCACCAGTGATATGTATTGGGCGGGAGATAGATTAGGTGCAGAAAGATTAAAAGGAGGGTATGCGTTTAAACAATTGTTAAATGAGAATGGATGGCTTCCATTGGGAACAGATTTTCCTGTAGAAGAAATCAATCCGTTTAAAACTTTTTTAGCGGCAGTGGCAAGGCAGGATAGTAAAGGTTTTCCTGCAGGGGGCTTTCAAATGGAAAATGCACTAACACGCGAACAAACCATTCGAGGCATGACTATTTGGGCTGCAAAAGCAAACCGTATGGAAAAACAAGTTGGTTCCTTAGAAGTAGGGAAGAAAGCTGATTTTATTATCTTGGATAAGAACTTAATGAAGGTGCCAACGGATAGTATTTTGCAAATAAAAGTGAAGCGTACTTATTTGAATGGAGAGCGGGTTCATTAATAGTTTTTGCCCACCAAAATATTAAAAAGATCATCAGAGAATATTATATTTCACTCTTGAACATTGAGCCATAGCGTAAAGAAATTTGTAAATTCTAACGTAAAAAAGTCAGCATGTCTGAGCACAAAGTGCGAGTTCTGACTTTTAGTTTGAATTTATGAATTTTAGCGTTAAATGGCGAGCAGAGAAAGATGAAATATAATGTTTAAAAGATGAATCTTATAAAACTACAACCCGACCATATCTTTAGGGATAACCCATGCATCAAATTCTTCAGGGGTAACATAGCCTAATTTAACTGCCATTTCTTTTAATGTGGTTCCTTCCTTATGTGCTTTTTGCGCAATCTCGGCAGATTTGTAATAACCGATTTTTGTATTTAAAGAAGTCACTAACATTAAGCTGTTGTTCACGTGCTTATTGATATTGGCTTCGATAGGTGCTAAACCAATGGCGCATTTTTCATTGAAGCTCATGCAACCATCTCCAATCAATCTTGCACTATGTAAAAAGTTATAAATCATGACTGGTTTAAATACATTTAATTCAAAGTGACCCATGGATCCGCCTATATTAATGGCAACATCATTACCCATTACTTGTGCAGCAATCATGGTCAATGCTTCAGATTGTGTAGGATTTACTTTGCCTGGCATGATGGAAGATCCTGGTTCATTATCTGGAATAAATATTTCACCGATACCGCTTCTTGGTCCTGAAGAAAGCATCCGAACATCGTTTGCAATTTTCATTAAACTTACTGCTACTGTTTTTAATGCGCCATGTGATTCCACAATCGCATCATGTGCAGCCAATGCTTCAAATTTATTTTCTGCAGTAATAAATGGCAGGCCTGTTAATTGAGCAATGTGTTTTGCAACATTTTCTGAATATCCTTTGGGAGTATTAATACCTGTACCTACTGCGGTGCCACCTAATGCTAATTCACTTAAATGGGCTAAAGTATTTTCAATTGCTTTTAAACCATGCTTTAATTGGCTTGCGTATCCGCTAATCTCTTGCCCTAATGTTAGTGGGGTAGCATCCATAAAATGGGTACGACCAATTTTTACAATATGCATGAATTCCGAACTTTTTGCATCCAATGTATTTTTTAAAGCGGTAATACCAGGGATGGTAATTTCTTTTAAAATTTGGTAGGCAGCAATATGCATCGCAGTGGGGAAAGTATCGTTGGAAGATTGTGATTTATTTACATCGTCATTCGGGTGTAAAAATTTATCATGATCTAATAAACTGCCCCCTTTAATTACATGCGCACGATACGCAATTACTTCGTTCATGTTCATATTGCTTTGGGTACCACTACCTGTTTGCCATACGACTAATGGAAATTGATCATCTAGTTTCCCTGCTAATATTTCATCACATACTTGTCCAATTAAATCACATTTTTCTTTTGGTAAAACCCCTGCATCACAATTGGTTAAAGCTGCTGCTTTTTTTAAGTAAGCAAATGCGCGAATAATTTCTTTCGGCATTCGGTTAATGTCTTGCGCTATTTTGAAATTTTCAATACTTCTTTGTGTTTGAGCACCCCAGTAAACATGGGAAGGTACTTTTACTTCACCCATGGTATCTTTCTCGATTCTGTATTCCATATCGTAAATTTTGATAACACAAAGGTACTACAGCAATGATAAAATTGTGTCAGTTGGGTGTATTAAATTCGAATAAAAAAGGCGTTAGTGCCCTTTGAAAATTGGTTTCCTTTTATCAATAAATGCTTGAATTCCTTCCTTGCAATCATCGGTGACAAAGCACTCCCCAAATAATTCAGCTTCCACATCATAGCCGTTTACTTGCTCATCCCACACTGCATTGATGGCTTTAATGGAGTTACCAACCGCAATTAGAGATTTTTGATGACATACCCTTAATATAGAAAAGGCCTTATCCAATAGTTCGCTTTGCGGAACCACATAGTTGGCTAAGCCATAATTCATGGCCTGTGTTGCATTAATGGTTTTACCTGTAATGATTAATTCCATGGCCCTGCCTTTGCCTACTCTTTGGGTTAATCTTTGCGAGCCACCATAGCCGACCATAATACCTAAGTTTACTTCAGGTTGTCCAAAAGTGGCACTTTCAGATGCAATTACAAAGTGACAACTCATTGCTAATTCGCATCCGCCCCCAAGCGCAAATCCGTTAACACATGCAACTACTGGTTTAGGACAATGCTCAATTTTTGAGAAAACGGCTTGTCCTCTTTTTGCAACAGCCACTGCTTGCTCTTTTGTTAAGGATTCAAATTCTTTAATATCTGCGCCCGCTACAAAGCTTTTAAGTCCTGCACCTGTGATCACGACACTTTTAATTTCTGGAAACTTGTATACACGATCCATAACAGCATCCAAATCATTGATGACTTGTTTGTTCAACGCATTTAAAACGTCTGGACGATTAATGGTAATAATTAAGGTGTGGTCTTCTAATTTTGTAAACAAAGTTTGGAACGACATAATAAAAAATTTAATTTTTTATTGCACCTTATTTTTTGTGTTTCGCTACCCACTCTCGAATATAGGTTGCGATATCAGTGGTATTAGTGCCAGGTGCAAATAAGGTACCAATACCCATCTCTCTTAAAACAATACTATCTTGTTCAGGTATAATTCCACCACCTGTTAGTAAAACATTTGTCAATCCCTTTTCCTGCATTAATTTATACACTTTTGGAAAAACGGTCATGTGTGCTCCGGATAAAATGCTAATGCCTATTGCGTCCACATCTTCCTGTAAGGCAGCTTGAACTACCATCTCAGGACTTTGACGTAGGCCAGTATAAATAACTTCCATCCCGGCATCTCTTAAAGCGGTTGCAATAATTTTAGCGCCACGGTCATGTCCGTCTAATCCAACTTTGGCAACTAATACTCTTATCGGTTTCACATTACTCATGTTAAGTGTTAATACAATTTACATTATTTATTGGAAAGTAATTTTAAACTGTACTCGATTCTTTCTTTTGCGTCTTTTAATTCAATAGATTGAATGATTTCAAAAACACCAGGTCCAAATTTACCACCCACTAACATGATTCTAAAAGGCAACATAAGGTCACCTGTTTTTATTTCATGGGTTGTGGCGAGGGTTTTGAAATGTATTTCAAGATCAGCAGCACTTGGCTGTGCATCGCCCTTATTGATCATTTCTTCATAAGCTGCAGACAAAGCCGTAAAAAAGGCTTGCTTCTTCTCCTCCCATTTTGGTAAAATGGAAGCGGTATCAATTTCAGAAGGCGCTTTGAAAAAGAAACTGCCCTGGGAAATAAAATCGGTTAGTAAATGACATCTGTCTTTTATAAGTCCAATTACTTTTACCAAATAGGTGGGCTCGTGAACTTCAATTTGTGCAGCATCGTAAAATGGTTTTACTAATGAAGCAAGTTTTTCATTTTCTGTTTTCTTGATCCATTCTTGGTTGAACCATTTTGCTTTTTCGTAATCAAATTTCGCACCTCCTTTATGAACGCGCTCTAATGAAAATTGCGCGATTAATTCGTCGATGCTAAAGATTTCTTTATCTGTTCCATCATTCCATCCTAATAATGCTAATAAATTAATCAGTGCTTCAGGTAAAAAACCTCTTTCCTTAAATCCAATGGTTTGTTCTTTCGTATTCGGATCCATCCAGTCCATTGCAAACACAGGAAAACCTAATCTTTCGCCATCACGTTTGCTTAATTTTCCGTGTCCTTCTGGTTTTAATATCAATGGCAAATGCGCCCATTGGGGCATTTGATTTAAGCCAAACAAATATTTCCAAAGTAAAATATGTACGGGTGCACTTGGAAGCCATTCCTCCCCACGAAAGGCATGTGTAATTTTCATTAAATGATCGTCCACCACAACCGCTAAATGATAAGTTGGCATGCCATCTGCTTTCAATAAAACTTTATCATCTACCGTACTAGTATCAAAGGAAACTTCTCCTCGAATTAAATCATTAAAGGACAAGGTTTCTTGTTCCGGCATAATAATTCTAACCACATACGGCGTATTGTTTTTTAATAAGTCGATAACTTCCTCTTCACTTAATGAAATGGAGTTTTTCATTTCCTTGCGATGCGCCTTATTGTATTGGAAATTAGGGATTTGATTTCTTTTGTTTTCCAAATCTGCAGGGGTATCAAATGCATAATAAGCATAGCCGTCTGCAATGAGTTGGTCTGCGTATTTTTTATACAATTGTTTGCGCTCGCTTTGTCGGTAGGGCGCATAGGCACCACCCACTGCTGGGCTTTCATCTGGAGATAGGCCGCACCAGGCTAATGTGTCCATAATATATTGTTCTGCACCAGCCACAAAACGTGATTGGTCGGTATCCTCAATCCTTAATATAAATTCACCACCATGGTGTTTTGCAAATAAATAATTAAATAAAACGGTTCTTACCCCACCAATATGTAACCCACCTGTAGGAGAGGGTGCAAACCTTACTCTGACCTTTGAATCCATGTTATAATTTATTTACACAAAGATAATATTCAATTGGGCAAAAGAACTATTTATCTTTGGGTATGTATTTAATTAAAACACCTTTTTGGCTTAGGGCAATTTATCCGAATTGCATTTGGCGAAAACCTGCCAATGAAAAGGTGATTTATATCAGTTTTGATGATGGTCCACATCCCTGTGCTACGCCTTTTGTGCTAGAACAATTAAATAAATATAATGCCAAGGCAACTTTTTTCTGTATTGGTAATAATGTACTTTCCTATCCTAATATTTACGAGTCTATTTTACATCATGGTCATGCAGTAGGTAATCATACTTACGATCATTTAAATGGGTGGAAGGTTGGCACGGATGATTATATTAATAATATTAAGAGTGCAGGAAATTTAATAGCTTCTAACTTATTTAGGCCGCCCTATGGTCGCATAAAACGTTGTCAAATAAAAAGTATAAAATCAGATGCAAGTTTGCCACAGCAAATAATTATGTGGGATGTATTGAGTGCCGATTTTGACGAAAAAATTACAGGTGAACAATGCGCTAAAAATGTGATTAAAAATGCTGGGCCAGGTTCCATTATTGTTTTTCACGATAGTGCTAAAGCTTGGGATCGTTTACATATTGCTTTACCCTTGGTGCTTAATTATTTTAGCACATTGGGATATCGATTTGAGTCCATTGGGGATACTTAAAAAGGCTACAAAAAAAGCCAAGGTAGAAACCTCGGCCGTATAATCCGTACCCTATAAAAAACCTTTTTGTTTTTAGATGGCGTTAGCAACGGCCAACTAAAAACAATAACGATATAAATTCCTATTTTAGTATGCTGGAATTAAAAAAAAGCATTGCTTTGCATCAAATTCAGCTTGTTTATGCAATTTATTGACACGCATGCGCATGTTTATTCGGAGGAATTGTTACCTGATTTAAACCAGTTAATGACGAGTGCTATTGGTTCAGGGGTCAATAAAATTTTTATGCCTGCAATAGATAGTCATAGTTTGGATGCAATGCTTTCGGTGGAGAATGCGTTTCCGAAAAATTGTTTTTCAATGGCGGGTTTGCATCCTTGTTATGTAAAAGAAAATGTGCAAGCGGAATTAGCGATTGTTGCAGATCAATTATCGAAAAGAAAATTTCCTGCGATTGGGGAGATTGGTTTGGATTTTTATTGGGATAAAACTTTTGTATCGCAACAGCAGCTCGCTTTTAATACACAAATGCAATGGGCATTAGATTTTAGTTTACCCATTGTTATTCATACCCGTAATGCGATGGGTGAAACCATTGAAGCAGTAAAGCCATTTGCAAAAAAAGGTTTGCGTGGTATTTTTCATTGTTTTAGTGGGAGCAAGGAGTCAGCGGAGCAAATCATTGGTATGGGATTTCATTTAGGTTTAGGCGGCGTACTTACTTATAAAAATGCAGGGGTTGCGGAAGCAATCAAAGATATTCCAATGGAGTGGTTGGTGTTGGAAACGGATGCGCCTTACTTGTCGCCTGTGCCGTATCGTGGCAAAAAAAATGAGCCAGCTTTTATTATTGAAGTGGCAAAAAAATTAGCAGAGATTAAAAATATTCCATTGCATGAAGTGGCAGCTGTGACTTCGAAGAATGCAGAGAAGGTATTTGGGGAGTGGTAGGGAAAACTTTTTTAAAATTTTCGCGGGATGGCCGTCGCTTTGCTCCGGCATCCCGAGGTTATGAAAACTTTCCACTTCGTTACAATTTTTTCAACGCAGGATGGCCGTTGCTTTGCTCCGGCATCCCGAGGTTATGAAAACTTTCCACTTCGTTACAATTTTTTCAACGCAGGATGGCCGACTTCACTTTGTTCGTCGGCATCCTGTAGAATCCTTTTTTTAAAATTTTCGCGGGATGGCCGTCGCTTTGCTCCGGCATCCTTTGAGTTATGAAAATAAAACAGCAACCCATCGGGCGCTTCGCACCCTCGTGTTTTTAATTCATTCACTTCGAGCTCGAAACAAGTTTCGGCTCTCGTGACTAAATTAAAAACCCATCCCGTGTCCCGGGATGGGTTGCTGTTTATATTTTGCAGAGAGGAAGGGATTCGAACCCCCGATACGTTGCCGTATA
>CAXNDZ010000088.1:0-8234 GCA_964201225.1 Chitinophagales bacterium
AATGTTTGTTTCAGTATTGTATATACAATCCATTATACCAGATTAATAGTAGTGATACACCTGTCTCCTTTTTTTTTAATGATGTTGGCGTCTGTTTTTATTGCTGCCGCAGGCTATGCGATTAATGATTATTTTGATGTGAACATTGATCAGGTGAATAAGCCCGCTAAAGTAGTCGTTAGTAATATTATCAATAGAAGATGGGTTATTTTTTGGCATTTCTTTTTTAGCTTGTCAGGCATTTATATAACATTAATAGCATTTTCATTTCAGCAGTATTGGCATATTCATTTAGCTAATTTGCTTTCTATTTTATTATTGTGGTTTTATTCAACCAATATTAAAAAAAAATTACTCATTGGCAATGTGCTTATTGCTGTTTTAACCGCTTGGGTAATAGGAGTTGTGTATTTTTCTAAGTTCACGATGACTGAATTAATCAACGTACGTAATGCAACCCCAGTGAACCTGCGGTTGTTCAAATTAATGATATTGTATGCTGCTTTTGCTTTTGTGCTAACCATCATTAGGGAAGCACTTAAAGATATTGAGGATATGGAAGGAGATGCAAAATTTGGATGTAGAACACTGCCCATTGTTTGGGGATTAAAAGCAACCAAAGTTTATTTGGCAGTATGGCTAGTGGTGGTGATTGCAGTATTATCGATCATTCAATTGTATGTAATTCCATTTGGCTGGTGGTTAAGTATTGTTTATTGTATTGTTTTTATTATTGCGCCCTTGGTGTTGGTATTATACAAGCTGAATAAATCATTCACCAGTAAGGATTTTAATGTACTTAGTAACTGGGTCAAATTAGCTATGTTGGCAGGGGTGCTATCGATGGTGTTTTTTTATTTTTTATATTGATCCCCCATTTCTAAAATTGAATTTACCTCATGCAACCATTCATATTAGCTTCTCAATCCCCCCGTCGACAAATGTTGTTAACCTGGGCAGATGTTCCATTTGAAGTAATTATTTCCGATTCGGATGAAACCTTCCCAGCAAACATGGAATTAGAAGAAGTGCCAGTATTTATTGCAAAAAATAAAGCGCAGGCAGTGCATGAAAAAATAAAATTGGGCTATCCGCAGCATATAAACAAGTACATTGTTGCAGCCGATACTATTGTCGTTTTGGAAGGCAATGTATTAGGTAAGCCTGCTAATAAAGCCGAGGCCATTAGTTCCTTAAGTGCATTGTCTGGGAAAACACATCGGGTCATTACTGGGGTAGTATTAATTTACAATGGTAAAGAATATACATTTAGTGAAACCACCTTAGTCACATTTAATTTACTGACATTGGATCAAATTGAATACTATGTTGAAAATTACAAACCATATGATAAAGCCGGCGGTTATGCTATTCAGGAGTGGATTGGGGTCGTTGGAATTCAAAGTATTCAAGGCGACTTTTATAATGTAATGGGTTTGCCTGTGAGTAAACTATTGCAAAAAATAAAGCAACTAGAAGAAGCCTAGTTGCTTTAGCAATATTTTATAAATTATTATTTGGTTTTTAGCATAGTCTTTTTTTAGATCTATTGCCAGTTAAATGCAATGTCTAAAACAACATCCGGGTGTAAGCTTCTTTCCACAGGACAGGTGCGTGCAACACGTTCTAAAATTTCCTTTGTTTTTTCATCTACATTTAAACCTCCTGGCATCGTAACATGTGCTATGATTTTTCCAATTCTACGTGGGTCTGATACCATTACTTTAGTTACTTCCACTTTGGCACCATCTAATAAGATGTTCATGGTTTCGGCTTTAATTCCCATCGTAGTAATCATACAAGCACCTAAACCTGTTGCAATTAAGTCGGTAGGGGAAAACCGTTCTCCTTTTCCTTTGTTGTCGGTTGGCGCGTCGGTTTCAATCGCTGAGCCACTTTGTAAATGAAGGCAGGTGGTTCTTAAATTAGTTTCGTAAGTAACTGTTGCTGTCATAGGGATTATTGAAATAGTGTTAATTAATGGAGCGCTTGGTAAAATAATTAAACCGCCCCATGTTGTAAAGAAGCTAAATTTTGATTACTGGTATTTAAACGAGCGGTGATGATTAAGGAAAGGGCAAAGTACACCATCAATATTAAGTTGAGTTGTGGCATATGCTTACTAGCACCAAACCAATCACCCATAAAATAAATAATACCAAATCCAAATAGGCATTTCAATATTTCCCATATATAAGCATATTTGCTACCATCCATCAGGTCGGTTAAAGCATAAATATAAATAAATACAAAGGCACCATAAATAAACATATTCGGGAAGCCAATATTGGCAATATTCCCTAACATGAAAGCGACACCGATAAAGATGATCATAAGTTGCATCCAAGCCCATGAAATAAAAATGGGGTCTTGACTGGTTTTGTACTTGTCAAAATTATAAACATCATCAATTTTAAAAACTGGATTTTTTGCTGCAACATCCGCAGGACGCCAGCCAGTAGGCTTTGACCAAACCCTTATTTTATCTACAAAGCTATTAGCGCGCCAAGCATCCTTTATCAATAGCCACATATGTATAAAGTTAATTCGAATGGGATTCCAAGTTCTCATAGGACGTGTAATGCCATATACGGGAGGAATATCTGCGCGTTCTTCCATAAAAGTGCCAAACATTTTATCCCAGATAATAAATATTTGTCCTAAATTTTTATCGATGTATTCATTATTAAATGCGTGATGTACTCGGTGATGTGAAGGGGTGACAATTATTTTTTCTAAAAACCCCATGCGATTAATATATCTGGTATGATACCAGAATTGCGCAAAAAATTGAATAGGGGTAACTGTTGCAACCACTAATGGTGAAATACCTAATAAGGCGGCAGGAATCATGAAGATGGAAAATATTTTCACGAAGGAGGAAATGGGTTGGCGAACTGCACAGGCCAAATCAAATTCCTCACTACTATGGTGCACGATATGGCTATTCCAGAAAAAGTTATTCGCATGATCAATACGGTGCACCCAATAATGCGAAAAGTCAAGTGCAACAAAAGCGATTACATAAGTAAGCCAATTAGTGGTAATATGGGTTAAGGCAATTTTTTCCTCAATCCAGCTATAACTTATGATAGTAATACTTAACCCTAAAACATTTTTGGTGACCATCGTAATAGCCGAGGTAAGGCTACTAACGGTATCCATATTGTTTACCTTTTCTTTTTTGATATACCAGCCATATAACTTTTCAAGTAATATTAAAATGAAAAATACAGGCATTGCAAAAAGTAAAATTTTTCCATATTTTTCCATAAATCAATTAGTTTAAAAATTAAGCAAATACGCATTTTTTACGCCGTATGAAGGTAGCCATAATTTTTTGTGTTTTAGGACTGCATTTTATATTTTATAATTTTAAATATAGCGCATAAAATATGGGTTATTAATGACAAGTCTTGTATTTTTGTGGCTGATTATAGTGTAACGAATTATGCAAGAATTACCAATTGTAAATGTGGATACGGAAACAAGAATTAAAAAACCAGATTGGTTAAGGGTAAAACTGCCCATTGGCGAAAGCTATAAGCATGTGCGAGGATTGGTAGATAAGCATAAACTACATACTATTTGTGAAAGTGGAAATTGCCCGAATATGGGAGAGTGTTGGGGCGAAGGCACGGCCACTTTTATGATATTAGGTAATATATGTACAAGAAGCTGCCAGTTTTGCGCAGTGGCTACAGGTCGCCCTAAACCAGTGGAATGGGATGAGCCACAACGTGTAGCTGAAGCCATTTTGTTGATGAAAGTAAAGCATGCAGTATTGACTAGTGTTGATAGAGACGAATTACCTGATGGTGGCTCCATCATATGGTTTAATACGATTAAGGCTATTAAAACTTTGTCCCCGGAAACAACCTTAGAAACCTTAATCCCTGATTTCAGAGGGATCCCCGAGCAGATACAAAGAATTATTGATGCAGCCCCTGAAGTGGTAAGTCATAATATGGAGACAGTTGAAAGAAATACACAAAAAGTGCGGGTGCAAGCAAAATATAGAAGAAGCTTAAAGGTTTTAGAAACTTTAAAGCTAGGTGGTATGCGTACAAAAACGGGTATGATGTTAGGTATTGGAGAGGAGAAATCCGAAGTGATACAAACGATGAAGGATTTAGTGGGCGTCGGTTGCGATGTACTTACATTGGGACAATACTTGCAACCCACAAAAAAGCATTTGCCTGTACAAAGATTTGTGCATCCTGATGAGTTTGCAGAGTTAAGACAAATTGGATATGAACTTGGTTTTGATTATGTTGAAAGCGGCCCATTGGTTCGATCCTCCTATCATAGTGAAAAACATGTCATTCAAGGTTGGGGTAAAACAAAATGGATGGAGGAGCAAGCATTTTTACAACCATAGCTAATTATTAGGTTTACTCGGAACAATATTAAAATAAAAATGTCCCCCCGAGTGCTCGGGGGGACATTTTTTATAGATGGGGTAGTAAAACTAATTTTTGTAAAATAACTATAGTTCCCACATTAAAGCACTCGCGCCTAAAATGGCTGCATCGGATTCCTTTAAGTGGCTAACCAATATTTTTACTTTGTTTTGGAATATCTCAATCACATTTGCTTCCAAATGCTCACGGGTTGGTTTAAGAATTAAATCACCTGCTTTTGTTAGGCCACCAAATAATATAATTGCTTCAGGGCTTGAAAACATAACAAAATTAGCCAATGCCATTACTAATACTTTACCAGTAAATGCGAAAACTTCTTTGGCAACTTCATCCCCTTTGGTAGCGGCTTCAAATACTGCTTTTGAATTTAATGCTCCTTTTGGTATATCACGTAATAAACTTGGTCGATCTGTAGTTTCTAATATTTCAATGGCGGATTGTGCAACACCAGTAGCAGAGGCATAACTTTCCAATGATCCTTTTTTTCCAGTCCCTGGATGTAATCGACCATTAGGGATGATGGTAGTATGTCCTAGTTCACCAGCAAAACCATCATGTCCATAAATAAGCTGTCCATTGGCAACAATACCACTTCCAACGCCAGTTCCTAATGTGATCATGATAAAATCTTTCATGCCTTGCGCTGCGCCATACATCATTTCTCCAACAGCAGCTGCATTGGCATCATTGGTCAATCGCACAGGAATTTTAAATTTATCCTGCAACATGCGTGCCAATGGAATAATACCTTTCCATGGTAGGTTAGGGGCGTATTCGATATTGCCTGTATATACATTTCCGTTTGGAGCGCCTACACCAATACCTTTAATGCGACCAACGCCGCCTACTTTTTCAATGAGTATACTTAGTTCCTGGTGTAATTCATCTATAAAAGTATGCACCTGCTCGTGCTTTTTTGTTGATATCTCACTTGCAAATAAAACATTGCCTACATTATCAACGATACCAAATTTGGTACCAGTCCCTCCAATATCAACACCAACTACAAAAGCGTCCATTGTATAATTTTAAAATATTCAATTAATGTCCTCCACTTACCTGTGCATCAAAATCAAGTCCTTGCTTTTTAAGTACCGTTTTTAATTTTAACGCAAGTAATGCTAAGAGCGCAAAACAAACTGCAGCTAAAATATAAGACTGGTGCATACCAACACTTGGATTATCTCCTAGCACACCTTGCAAAGGTGGAATAATAGCGCCTCCTAAAATCATCATGATTAAAAATGCAGAACCTTGGCTTGTATATTTTCCTAATCCGCCAACCCCTAATGAAAAAATACAAGGCCACATTACGGAACAGGCTAAGCCACCTGCCATAAAAGCATATACTGAAGTAATGCCAGTGGTGAATACGCCAACAAGCATTGCTGCAGTTGCAAAAATGGATACAGCAAATAACGTTTTAACAGGCTTCTCTTGACCATAAAAGAAAGTAGCGATTGCAATTGCAATAAATATTGCATATCCATATAAATCAGAAACGTCATTGCCATAAATTTTACTAACGCCTAATACGACTGCAAAAGCAATAAATGGAACAACAATCATCATCAATTTTTTCATATTGCCTTTCAAGTTAAATACACTCACGGCACCCGTCCAACGACCAATCATTAAACTACCCCAATAGAGGGAAATGTATTTTGAAATTTCACTTTCATCTAATCCCAATTCAGTGATGTATCCTGGATTTTTTAATAATGCACCAAAATTGTTGTCAATGGTAACTTCGACACCCACATAAATAAATATAGCGATCATGCCATAAATAAGTTGCTGGTATTTCATAGCACCCCAACCGGCATCATTTTTTATTGCACTATTGTTTGAGTAAAATAATACTACAATAACTGAAACTAATGTCATAATTAACAAGTTCAATTTAGGTACGTCTGTTAATTGACCTACCACGATGATTGCACCAATTAATAAAGTCATAATTAATAAAGAACCAGCTGCTTTGTTTGCTGTTTCAAACTTCTCATCATTTTTTCCATCAGGTAATTTTTTAGATAAGCTAAAAAATATGGCTACTGCAGCAAAAACACCAGCTACAATTAAGTAAAGCAAATTGATATTAGTAACAGTAACAACGCTATTTTTTGCAGCAGGGCTGCCAAACAAGAAAAAGCTTACAATCAATGGACCAATAGTCGTTCCAATACTATTTAAGCTACCACCTAAATTTAAACGGTGTGATCCAGTAGCTGGGTCACCTAATAATATGGCAAACGGCTGTGCCGCTGTTTGTTGTAATGAAAAGCCTAATGCCACCACGAAAAATGCGGCTAAAATTGCTGGGAATGAATTTGCATTGGCTGCAGGTATAATTAGTAATGCGCCAACTACTGAAATCCACAAACCGTAAATAATACCTTTTTTATACCCAATCTTATTTAAAATGTCATACCCAATGAGATTGGAGCATAAAAATAATATTAAAGATCCAATAAAGTAAGCACCATAAAACGCAGAACCAATCAATTGAGATTCAAATTGACTTAGGTTGAAATGGGTTTTAGCAAACGGGATAAAAATACTATTGGAGGCAGCAATAAATCCCCAAAAGAAGAATACAAGTACTAGGGTACTTAATGCACCGGTGTTGGTTGGTTGTTTGGTTTGGCTCATAAAATTCGTTAGTTTAATCGTTTATCGTTTTTCGATTGTGTAAAATACTTAAAATAATAATTAAATGTTCATTTTAGGTCAAATCAATCAATTAATATTTTATTGATATTCAATGATATTTTTAGTAAATTTATTATTAAATGAACTTTCATAAATGATGGTTTTACATGTAAGTGCAGAGTGTTATCCAATGGCTAAGGCAGGTGGATTGGGAGATGTAGTTGGTGCTTTGCCTAAGTATCAAAAAAAAATGGGTGATGAATCCATGGTGGTCATGCCTATGTATGCTACGCCTTTTTTAAAAAGTAATTCCTGGGACACCATTTTCAAAGGAAAAATGAATTTAGGCGATTGGCATTTTGAATACACTATTATTAAGGAGCAAACAGGCAAATTAGGGTATTCCTTGTTTTTAGTAGATATCAATGGTTTATTAGATCGACCCAAGATTTATGGTTACGATGATGATATTAGTCGTTTTTTAGCTTTTCAAGTTTCAGTTTTAAATTGGCTATCTCATTGGGCCGTTTTGCCCGATGTATTGCATTGTCATGATCATCAAACAGGATTGCTTCCATTTATGATGCGTCATTGTCATGATTATCAGCATCTCAAATCAATTAAAACGGTACTTACCATTCACAATGCACAATACCATGGCGCGATGGGTTGGGATAAAAGTAGTTTACTTCCTACATGGGATATTAATAAGCAAGGATTATTGGAATGGGATCAACATATAAATTCATTAGCTACTGGAATTAAATGTGCTGACAAAGTTACCACGGTAAGTGAAACTTATATGGCACAATTGAAATACCAATCCGCTGGGTTGGAATCCTTATTTGAAAATGAACAAGCTAAGTGTTTGGGCATTTTAAACGGAATTGATACTGAATTGTGGGATCCTAATTCGGATCCCATGGTTAAATATCATTATAATCAGGAAACGGTATTATCAGGAAAGCAAAAAAACAAAGAAGCGCTTTGTGCAAAATATAATTTAGACCTTACCCAACCACTAATTGTATTTATAGGAAGGTTGGTGGGTGAAAAAGCAGCAGATGTTTTACCAGGTGCTATTCAACATGCATTGGATAAAACAAATGGGGGGGCTAATTTTTTTGTTATAGGTGCAGGCGATACAGATGTTGAATC
>CAXNDZ010000089.1:0-8163 GCA_964201225.1 Chitinophagales bacterium
AAATTCAAATAGTTGCGCTAATCATATCAAGACAAAACTGTAATTTTTAAATAGGCGTCAAGCATAAATGGAATATGGGGTACTAAGACCGTGTATTTTCCAGCTTGGACGGAGAAAGGGTGGCTTCAAGAGCACAGAATAGGAGGTAGGGTCTTTTACCTAAAGTCTGAAGTATTGGCTAGTACATTGACCTTAGGAAAGTATAAAAATGTTTATGGTAAAGCGCTTGGGTAAAGATATCTTCTTAAAAAAATATTTTTAGTGTCACCTATAGTGTCACCTAAGACATATAAAAAAGCTCCTAAAACATTTATTATCAATGTATTAGGAGCTTTTTATTGCTGTAGGGGGAGGGATCGAACCTCCAAATGGCAGTTAGCTATAACACAAAGTTCAGTGGTCGACCCTGGTCGTCCCGATTACTCGGGGCGGCTCTATGTTACGTTTATCCCGTTATCCACGCCTTCGAGACAAGAAGGTACGTTTGCCTAATATTTCGTCACCCCACAGTATTTAAGAACTATTCATTTGAGTTTTTCTACTTATTTCCCTCATTTGATAAATCAAAACTAAAGTATTGGCCTATATGTTGCAAATATTTTAATTATTTATTTTAAAATATAGATAATATTTAATAAATTGCCAATATATTTAAAAATAGTTAAAAATGGAGGCAAAAAATACCCCAAAATTGAACATTGACAAAAGCTTAGATAAGCTGGATTTGCAAATAATTCAAGCAATGATGGAGGATGCCGAAGTTTCCTATGCAGATTTAGGCAAACAATTCTTTGTTTCAGGAGGTACCATTCATGTGCGTATTAAAAAGTTAGAGGAGTTGGGCATTGTCATGGGTAAGCGCCTAGCTGTTGATTTAAAAGTGTTGGGTTACGACATTATCGCGTTTATTGGGATCTACCTTGAAAAAAGCTCCATGTATGATAATGTTGCGCAAGCGTTAAAAAATATCCCCCAAGTGGTTCGGGTAAATTATACTACCGGCAATTATAGCATGTTTGTTGAAATTGTGTGTAAGGATATGCAACAACTTCGTTTTGTCCTTCACGATGAACTTCAAAATATTAAAGGCATTGAGCGTACGGAAACTTTGATCTCCTTAGAGGAAAGTTTTTCACGTAATGTGAAGATTGTTTAGTTTTTCAATTGTAAATTACATTAAATCTTTTTTTATGAAACCTTGTTTTCAACAGGATGGCCGTCGTAGTTTTTTAAAAAAATCGACCTCCCTAGTCGCATTGTATTTAACACCAAGTGTTTTTTTAAAGGCATTTGCTGTGGATACGATTGTTCCAATGCCGATAGCCAAGGAAAAATTAACGATTACTATTAATGGTAAATTATTAAAACTTGAAATTGATGCGAGAACAACTTTGCTTAATTTATTAAGAGAGGATTTGGCTTTTACGGGTACTAAAAAAGGTTGTGAGATGGGGCAGTGTGGCGCATGTACTGTTCATATTAATGGTAAGCGTGCAAAATCATGTATGCAATTAGCATTAACTCATCAAAATAATAAAATAACGACCATCGAGGGTTTGGGTGATGGTGAAAAGTTACATCCAATGCAAGTAGCGTTTATAAAACATGACGCTTTTCAATGTGGCTATTGCACTTCAGGTCAAATAATGTCGGCTGTTACTTGTGTAAGAGAAGGTAATGCTAAATCAAGAGCAAGTATTCAAACTTATATGGATACCAATATTTGCAGATGCGGTGCTTATCAAAACATTGTGGATGCTATTGCTGAAGTAGCTAAAACCGGTGCTAAAATTTAATCCATATAACCTTATCAATTCAAGAAAATGAAATCATATAATAATACAATACTTTGGGAAGATGAGCGCGTAGACGGTGCTGATAAAGTTAATGGTAAAGCAAAATATGCAGCAGAACATAGCTTACCTAATATGGCATATGCGGTTTTTGTTACAAGTACCATTGCAAAGGGAAGTATTAAAAATTTAGATTCTTCCAAAGCATTAGCGATGCCTGGTGTTTTAGATGTAATTTATTATGCTAATTGTCCAAGTGTACCTGGTTATATTTCTAATGCTGCGGAACGTCCTAAAAATGCAATTGAGTGGCGCGGTCATAAAGTATTACATGATAACAAAGTGCGTTTTTTTGGACAACCTATTGCACTTGTTGTTGCGGATAGTTTTGAAAATGCCAATGCAGCGATACGTTTTGTAAAAGCGGAGTATGAAATTGAAAACTTTGAAACTAATTTTGACAAAGCAAGATTAGATATAAAAAATTTAAAAACAAACAGTAATTATAAACGCGGTACGGAAAAAAAGTTTAAGGAAGCGTTTGCTTCAGTTGAATCTGAATTTAATATTCCTATTGAGGTTCACAATGCAATGGAATTGTTTGCTACTATTGCGCATTGGGAAGGAGAGGATAAAGTTACTTTGTATGATAAAACACAGGGCCCCAAGAGTACGCAATTTACCGTGTCTCGTACATTTGGTATCCCAGATAAAAATGTAAGAGTCATTGCTGAAAATGTGGGTGGCGCTTTTGGAAGTGGTTTAAGAAGTTGGGCGAATGTGCCTGCTGCTTGTATCGCCGCAAAAAAACTAAATCGTCCAGTGAAGTTAGTACTCACTCGTCCTCAAATGTTTTCATTAGTTGGTTACCGTCCACAATCATGGCAAAAAGTGGGTATTGGTGCAGATGCTGCTGGAAATTTTACGGGCATTAGTCATGAAGCCATCACAAATACTTCCAGGTATGAGGATTTTAGAGAAGGGATTGTGGATGTGTCTAAATTTTTATATGCTTGTGAAAATGTAGATACAAAATATAACCTACTGCCACTTGATTTGAGTACGCCTGTATGGATGAGAGGTCCTGGAGAGGCAAGCGGTTGTTTTGCATTAGAAAGTGCGATTGACGAATTGTCCTATAAATTAAAAATGGACCCCATTGAATTAAGATTAAAAAATTACACGACTATTAATCCAGAAAATAAAATGCCATTTTCTGATATTAATTTAAAAGATTGTTACGCTTACGGAATAAATAAAATAGGGTGGAAAAATCGTCCCACTGTACCTGGTGCATTAAAGGAAAATGGATGGTTGATTGGTTATGGTATGGCCGTGGGTGTTTTTGGTGCAGGAAAAGGATCAGCTTCGGTAAGAATTGTTTTAAGTAATGATGGCAAACTATTATTAGAATGTGGGGTAAGTGATATGGGCCCAGGGACTACCACTGCTATGACTATACTTGCTGCAGAGGCTATGCATATGCCCATTCAAAAAATTAAATTTAAACTAGGTGATTCTGATTTACCGCCAGGTCCTTCACAAGGAGGCTCAGGTACTACTTCAACTGTAGGATCGGCCGTTGATTTGGCTTGTAAAACCTTACAACAAAAATTAAAGGAGATCGCCATTAAATCAGCGCCAGTATTTGCTAGTATGAATGCCGAAGGACTTGAAGTTAAAAATGAAATGGTGATTTCAAAAACAGATGCAAACGTAAAAATGAATATTGTTAACTTATTAAAATTAGCCAATCAAGATAAAATTGATTTAACCATTTCCTCCAATGGTAAAACTGCAGCGCAATTGAAATTTACGAGCAATTCTTTTTCAGCGCATTTTGTAAAGTTGGGAGTGAATCCGAAAGACGGTACTATAAAAATATTACAAGTAGTTACTACAGGAGATGCAGGAAAAATTATTAGTCCTAAAACAGCAAGAAGTCAAATGTTAGGCGGGGTAGTGGGTGGTATCGGTATGGCACTTTCTGAAAAACTAGAAATAGATCATAAAACTGGACAAATCATTAATGCAAGCTTTGGTGGTTATCATGTGCCACTGCATTCACACATTCCTCCAACGGATGTTTGGTTTGTCAATAAGCCGGATCCTAATATCAATGATATTGGTGCCAAAGGTATTGGTGAAATTGCATTGATTGGGTTAGCAGCTGCGATTACCAACGCAGTATATAATGCCACAGGAAAACGAGTACGTGACCTTCCTATAACGCCTGAAAAATTAGGATTTAAAACTAAGGCGTAATAAAGTATTTCTTATAAGTGTTTACCACAAACAAAAGGCGTCCCGATTCTCAGGACGCCTTTTGTAAAAATGCAAGCATTCGTAAATCCTATTATAATTTATAGCCATCATCTGCTACTAATTGTGCGCAGATGCGTCTGCGTGCTTCTTTGCTATTGAATGAATCCACTTTGGTAAATCTCTTTAAACCAATATTCATCATGCGTAATTCATCGCCATCTGCAAAACTATTCAATGCATCCTTTCCAGCTTTATTGATTGCATCGGCTGCATCATAAATATAGGTGCGAACAATGTCTGCTTGAATGGTAGTAGCCGCTTCGCCTTTCATGGCAGTTAATTTTTCTAATCTTAATAAAGCAGATTCAGCATGATAAGTAATGATGGACATATCAGCGATGTTCATTAATATTTCTTGCTCCTTATTTAAGCTCATCATTAATTTTTGTACGGCCGCACCTGCCACCATTAAAATACATTTCTTAAAATTTGCAACAGCTTTTTTCTCTTTTGCAAATACACCTTCTTCATCAGAACCAAAATCAGGGATACTCATTAATTCTTGTTGCACGCTCATTGCTGGTCCCATTAAATCTAATTTCCCTTTCATGGCGCGTTTTAATACCATATCCACGGTAAGCAATCTATTAATTTCATTCGTGCCCTCGTATATTCTATTAATACGACTATCGCGATACGCTTTGGATATTTGATATTCATCACTATACCCATTACCGCCATGGACTTGTACTCCTTCGTCCACCACATAATCCAACACTTCACTTCCAAATACTTTTAAAATTGCACACTCAATTGCATATTCTTCAGCAGCACCTAATAATGATTCAGATAATGTTTTGCCGGACGCTAATAATAATTGCTCTTGCTCATCTATATGATGGGATACTCTGTATAAAGCAGTTTCTCCCACCCACATTCTAATTGCCATTTCAGCTAACTTATGTCGGATGGCACCAAATTTTACAATCGGCAATTTAAATTGCTCTCTTGTTTTTGCATATTGAATAGTTACGCTTAATGCACGTCTTGCACCACCCAATGTAGCAGCACCTAATTTTAAGCGACCAATATTTAAAATATTGAATGCGATGATGTGTCCTTTGCCAATTTCACCTAATACATTTTCAACGGGTACTTTACAATCTTGAAAATACAATTGAACGGTTGATGATCCCTTAATGCCCATTTTATGCTCCTCTGGTCCTTGTGTAAATCCTTCGGTACCACGTTCAATAATAAATGCGGTGAATTGTTCTCCATCTATTTTTGCAAATACGGTATAAATATCTGCAAAGCCACCATTCGTGATCCAACATTTTTGGCCATTCAATATATAATGTTTCCCATCGGCAGATAGTGTTGCTGTTGTTTTTGCACTAAGTGCATCTGATCCTGCATTGGGTTCTGTTAATCCATAGGATCCTTTAAATTCACCTGTGGCTAATTTTGTAACATACTTTTGTTTTTGCACTTCTGTACCAAAATATAAAATAGGTAAGGTGCCAATACCAGCATGTGCTGCATTGGCGACTGAAAAGGAATAACCGCCCCCTAAATATTCAGCAACAATCACTGAAGTAACAAAATCTTTACCTGAGCCTCCATACGCTTCAGGTATTGTAATACCTAATAAGCCTTGTGCACCTGCTTTTTCAAGTAAGGAGGGCATTAAGCCTGGTTCTAATTTATCAATACGCTCTACTACGGGTAATACTTCGGTGTCAATGAATTGGTTACACATATCGCGGACCATGAGTTGTTCCTCATTAACTTCTTCAGGAATAAATATATCCTTTGCATTTACTTCCTTGATGATCCATTCGCCACCTTTGATGACTGATTGTGTCGTTTCCATAAAATTTATTTTAAATATTTTATATTAAATCTTTGCTTGTTAAATTATCATACACACGTTGTAAAACATTTTTTACCACTTCAATTTCTTCCTTTGAAATATTTTGCAATGACTCATTCATTGTTTTATTTGCAAGCTCGTAGGTAATTTGTTGCAACGGTTTTGCTATATCAGTTAAGTAAACCAAATTAATGCGTCGATCATCTTTGGAAGCGACACGCGTAACTAGTTCTTGTTTTTCTAGATTATCAATAAGGCGAGTGGTACTTGCTTTGTCTCTAAAAGTTCTGTTGCCTAGTTCAAGTTGACTCAGTCCATCTTCCTTCCATAAATGATATAATACAGACCATTGTTCAATGGTAATTTCTAATCCTGCATTGCGGAAATTTTTTTGAAGACGTCGGGCAACAGCGGTGGTTGCCATGCCATTAATGACACTGTAAAGTTCGCCGCGTTTGAATTGGTTGTTTGACATATAGTTAGTTATGCAACTAATATAAAAGTACAACCTATTTTATTTATAATTATAAATATTTTGCCTTTTTGGGGTCTTTTTTACTGATTTTGGGCATTTTTTGGGTCTTTTTGACCAAAAATGGGCAATTTGATGCTTTTTAAAATTAGGGCTTATAACGAATTTTTGCGTCGAATCTTGATGCGTATTGCATTTTCAATGGCTTCATTAGCAACCAAAATTAAATAGCCACCCCCGCCAGCACCTGATAACTTGTATCCAAAACTTTTGGAGGCGTATTTATTAATGATGGGTTGTATAGTTTCATCAACCATATTTGGGAACATGGCAATTTGCGCATGAAAAGAGGCGAGAAAAGCAGCTCCAAAAGCTGTTACATCTTTTACTTGTATGGCATCCCAACATTTATTAGCCGCATCTGCTAAATTTTTTGCACCTGCTTCTGTAATATTTGTATTCGCCAACACATCATAATTACTTCCTCTTGGATCAAGTGGAATTAAATAAAGATGATCCTCTAACCAACTTAATATAGATTCATCTTCTATTGATTTTATTTCAGAAGGCCAATAACTATCTTGACTATAATGATAATAATTTAAACAAGGCATCACAATGCCTAAAGCATCCTGAGAACCAGCAACGTTTAATGTTCCTGGAGGATTTTCATAACTAAAAAGAATTTTACTCAATTGCGTTGGATCACCTTCTGGTAATTGTGCTTTCCATAATTCAATCGCTTTGTTTCTGGTACTGCTCGCCATACCACTTCGGTTATTAAATTCAATCGTAGGTTCAATGGATACAGTAAGCACAGGGCCTGGATATAATTTATTTACATAAGGTTGATCCAACCATCCGCCTGCTAAATCTATGCGAAATGGAATGATGGAATTTGTTCTTAAACTTGTTGTTGATCTTGCGGGTAGCCCTTCACTCGGTACTCTATCCAATACAATTAATTCAATATTTTTTGTTTTGCATAGATCAACTTTATTGGGTGTATTCCCATCTTCATTCACCACAAATACGTTGGGTTTAATTTCTTCTAACTCATCTAAAAAGTCAAGTAATCCGTTTCCTTTATTGATTTTACATTCTTTCACACATGCAAGCGATTCAATCATATACTTCCGCTCGTCTTGGGTAATGACAGGATATCTGCCTTTAAGATTGTGAATGGTGTTGTCAGAACCTATACAAACATATAAATCACCATATGTAGCTGCGCTTTTTAAAAATGCGATATGCCCACTATGTAATAAATCGAAACAGCCACTTACTAGCACTTTCTTTTGCATAGAAATAAAGGTTAAAATTGAATCTGCAATTTAATTTAAACGAGGAAGAATTGACAATTTAGTTTTTCATTGGAATTATAAAGTCCTGTCTAAATGCGTGTAGCCACCATCCACATATACCAGTTGTCCGGTGGTATGACTGGAAGCACTAGAGAGTAAAAAGGCGACTGTATTGGCAATTTCTTCCTTGGTGGTAAATCTATTTCCCAAAGGAATTTTAGATTTTATCTGTGCTAATTTTTCTTCCGGGTTCGGTAAAGTTTTAATCCATTTATCATAGAGTGGTGTAAAGCACTCGGCTACAATTACTGAATTTACACGAATACCATATTTTAATAATTCCACTGCCCATTCTCTGGTTAAAGCATTTCTTGCACCATTCGCTGCAGCATATCCAGATGTTTCGCCTTGTCCCGTATCGGCTACCTTTGAACTTATATTTACAATACTTCC
>CAXNDZ010000090.1:0-8104 GCA_964201225.1 Chitinophagales bacterium
TTAATTTAGGCTTTTAAATAATATAAGATAATAACTTTAAAAATAAATTGTATGAATATTTCAAAAAATTTCCAACGCTTTTCAATCTGCTTAGTTTTACTAAGTATGGGGATGGTTGGATGTAATAAAAACTTTATTACAGAATTCAATCCAGCGAACAGAACTACAGATAATTTTTATAACACACCAGGTGGTTATTTAAATTTAGTTAACTCATGTTATCCTTTATTAAGGGATTTGACACAACGTAAAAAATTAACCCATAACGGTTCTGATATTTTTTCAGAAAATGGTTCTTATGGTATCTTTTATAATTTACCTAATCAAATAGGTACGCCAAAAGATGTGTATGATATCAGATTTAACTCAACAGATGGAGAATTACAATCTTATTGGGATCAATTATACCGTGAAATAAACAGATGTAATGCTGCAATTTCAAGAGAGAAGGCAGTAGTGGGTGGAGATGCTGCAGTGATTGCGAACTTGGTAGGACAGGCAAAATTTTTACGTGCATTAAGCTATTTCTGGGCGGTACAACAATGGGGTGATATTCCAATGCCATTAACTGAATCATTAACTGGAAGCTTGGAAGCAAAAAAATCAACTGCTAAGGAAGTATATACACAAATCTTAAAAGATTTAGATGAGGCGATTGCAGTTTTACCAGTAACGCCAAGTGAAAGAGGTAGAGCAAGCAAAGGCGCTGCACAATTTTTACAAGCTAAAGTATACTTGACAAGAGGTTGGAATTTCAACAATTCATTAGGCGGATCTGATGCTGATTTTACAAAATCATTAGCGCTTTCTGATGCTTTAATTGCTTCTAATTTGTATCCGATGGAAAAAAATTGGAATACCTTATTTCCAATTCATAATAAAAATGTAAATCTAGAAACAGCAACATTAGCGAGTTCAGTGGTACCTGCAAATGCAAGTAAGGAAGTAATTTTTGCTGTTCAATACGAAAATCCTGCTTTTTATAAAGGCGATTTAAATTTTGATGCTGCAACGGGTATTCAAGGTAATAATATTCACAGTCAAATGGGTGGTGGACCTTCAGGTAATGCGCAAATTGCTGGAGCTGCTGCACCTTATAGTGTAATGAAAAATGTACATATCGTTACTTGGGCGGCTTACCGTTTGTTTGATCCAAAATTAGATGCGCGTTATGAAGGAACTTATAATAGTGTTTCTTATGCAACCACTTCAGCTGCGATCTCTTTAAAGAACAATACTTATTCTTCTAGTACCGTTTTGAACTTTGTTAAAGGTGATACCACTGCTGTAATCAGGGCTTGGGATAATCCAATATTATCAGTAACTGAGCGTGGACTGAATGTAGCTGGTGGAACTAAGAAGTACCATGTAACGAATCATGATGAAATGGAAGGATATGCACCAATTAATGCAACCACTGGTGTAAATGACAATATGTTTTGGGGTAAGCCAATGATTTGGAAATTTTTCCAACCAGGGCTTCCAACTTCTGATGGTTGGGGAACTTGGAATGAGCCTTTATTCCGTTCTGCTGAATTATATTTAATGGCTGCAGAAGCAATCGTTAAAGGTGCGACAGGTGCTAAATTAGGAACTGCTGATGTTTACTATAATATCGTATTAGATCGTGCTTTGGCTTCAAATTCGGGTAAAGCACCTGCGCGTGCTGCAAAAGCAGATGATGCTAGAGATTTACATACAAATGTGGTTTCCTATAGAGCTACTCCTGCAACTATTTCAATTGATATGATTTTAGATGAATCAGCAAGAGAATTTTTGGGTGAATCATTCCGTTGGAATGATTTAAAGCGTACACAAACTTTAATTTCTCGTGGTACTAAGTACAATCCATGGACTAAACATGGTTTGGGTGGAACCCCTCAAATAAAAGCAATGCATTACTTGAGACCAATACCTCAAGGTACGATCGATGTTACTAATCCTAAGATTGAACAGAATCCTGGTTATTAATTTAGGTTAGACTTATAGGAAGGATTTGTTCATTGTTTTAATTTTAAACATGAGCAAATCCTTCTTTTTTTTCGCCATTTTGCAGCATTTTTTTTATATTTATTTGAACTAACGCTTTAAATTTTACATTATGTCGATCAAAAAATCAACCATCCTATTTCTAGCGGTATTATTTCAGTTGTCATTTGCCTTTGCGCAAAAAAATAGCAATGGGATAGTAAGAAAATCTAGTTTGGTTGCGCCGCTGGTGGATGCGGCCAACTCCCGTTTTTTTTACTTTAATTCAGCCACTAGGCCTTTTGGTATGGTGAACCTGAGTCCTGATATGAACTTAAGAGGGACTTGGAATACCGGCTATCGCTATAATGAGGATACCATTAAATGTTTTAGTCATATTCATTGTTGGGAAATGTCAGGAATTCCTGTATTGCCCACTACTGGTATTTTCAAAGGACATTTAGGACCTGATACTTATGGTTCAAGTTATTCGCATGATGATGAGGTTGCAAAAGCGGGTTATCACAAAGTGGTTTTAAAAGATTATGCAATTACTGCAGAACTAACTACAACCAATCGTGTAGGCTTTCACAGATATACTTATCCAAAATCAAATGACAGTTATATAATATTTGATTTTACAACGGTATTAGGTTCCTCAGAAACACAATCAAGTAAAGTAAATAAAGCGAATGATCATCGCATAGAAGGGGAAGTGACTATGGCTGCAACCATTCGTCGTCCAAAACCAATTACTGTTTATTTTGTTGCAGAATTTGATAAACCATTTTCAACATTTGGTGGTTGGAAAAAGGGGGTGGTTATTCCTACACTAAGTTCATTAGAAGGAGAAAAAACAGGAGTGTTTGTTAAGTTTAATACCACCCAAGGAGAAAAGCGATTAATGAAAGTTTCGATATCATATGTTAGTGTTGAAGAAGCGCAAAATAATATGAAGTCAGAATTACCCGCTTGGAATTTTGATGAAATTGTAAAACAGTCAGCAGAAAATTGGGATGCTATGTTAGGTAGGATTGATGTGGAAGGGGGAACTGCTGTGCAACAACAACGATTTTATACGGACTTATTTCATGCATTACAAGGCAGACGCATTGTAAGTGATGTAAGTGGAACATATATTGATAATACAGGGGTTGCTCCCTTAAAAAAACAAGTTAAATTAGATGCCAATGGCAAACCTAAGTTTAGCATGTACAATTCTGATTCATTTTGGGGCGCGCAATGGTCATTGAATACACTTTGGCATTTGGTGTATCCCGAAATTACAGAGGAGTTTATTAATTGTATGTTACAGATGTATGATGATGGAGGTTTAGTACCAAGAGGGCCATCTGGAGGCAACTATACTTATGTAATGACAGGGGCTGCTACAACTCCGTTTATCACCAGTGCGTATTTAAAAGGAATCAAAGGTTTTGATATCAATAAGGCATATGAAGGTATTCGAAAAGATCATTTTCCTGGTGGCATGATGAGTAAAGCAGGATATGAACACAATACTTTTAAAGGGGGTGGTATTGAAGAATACATGGCGCTTGGTTATGTACCTTTTCCATTAACACCTATTAAATATGGTTTTCACCAAGATGGTGCAGCACAAACTTTGGAATATGCTTACCAAGATTATGCTTTAGCACAAATGGCCAAAGTGTTAAATAAAAAACAGGATTATGATTTATTTAGCGCGCGCGCCAATAATTATAAAAATTTATTTAATAAAGATATTGGTTGGATGTGGTCAAAAAATAAAAAAGGGGAATGGAATCAACCGATTGATATTTTAGATTATGAAAAAGGTTGGGTGGAAGGTAATGCGGCACAATACACTTGGTTTGTACCCCATGATGTTCCAGGTTTAATTAATTTAATGGGTGGAAACGATGCATTTACAACAAAGCTTAATGAATCCTTCACAAAAGCGCGTGTCCATAATTTTGTTTCCGGTAAATCTGAAAATCCAGTAGACCAAAAGCTAATCAGACGCGTATATCTTAATTATGGTAATCAGCCATGTATGCAAACGCCATTCTTATTTAATTATGCAGGCAAACCTTGGTTAACCCAATACTGGACAAGACAACTCATTGATTCAGTATATGCTGGTATTTCACCACAAAAAGGATATAGTGGGGATGAGGATCAAGGATTAATGGGTTCCTTAGCTGTTCTATTAAAAATAGGTCTGTTCTCCACTGATGGTGGTACTTCTGCAAAGCCATTTTATGAAATGACCAGTCCGTTGTTTGATAAAATCACGATACAATTAAATCCAAAGTATTACCCAGGGAAAAAAGTGACGATACAAACTAAAAATAATGGACCTAATAATGTTTACATACAGTCAACGCAGATGAACGGAAAATCATTTAACATGCCATGGATTATGCATGATGATTTAATTAAAGGAGGTTTGTTAGAAATAAATATGGGCGCTGCACCCAATAAGAATTGGGGGGTTGAAACTTTAAATGCACCAGTTTCTACGCTACAAAAAAAATAATTTCAATTCCCAACAGATAAATGATCATTATGACTAATAAAAATAATTTTTTAAAACAGCTTCAAAAAATCGCAGCTGTTGTTTTTATGATTTGTTTGTTTGTTGTTAAAGTGAATGCACAAGTAAAATCAACCCTACCTAATATCGTGTATATTTTGGCAGATGATTTAGGATACGGGGATGTATTTGCGAACAATCCTGAAAGCAAAATAAATACGCCTAATATTGACAAATTAGCTGCACAAGGAATGCGCTTTACAGATGCACATACTACTTCCTCTGTTTGTACTCCTTCTCGTTATTCTATTATGACAGGATCCTATCCTTGGCGTAGTCGGCTTCCAATAGGTGTATTAAGAGGGTATAGCAGAACATTAATCAATCCACAACAGCAAACCATTGCCAATTTATTAAAAACAAAATCCTATCAAACAGGCGTTGTTGGTAAATGGCATTTGGGTGTAGATTGGGTTTTGAAAGATGCATTTAAGGATTCCATTAATCCCAATTATAATAAGGGGAACATGTATGGTATCAGAGATGAAATGAATCCTACGCAAATCAATTTTGATAAAGCGCCTACTGCTGGGCCATTATCTCAGGGTTTTGATTATTCATACATTTTACCTGCATCTTTAGATATGCCTCCTTATTGTTATTTGGAGAATGATCAACTAACAGAATTACCTACTGGATTTACACCAGGTAATAAATTAGAGTCAGGCTATACTGGCCCATTTTGGAGACCAGGATTAATGTCGCCTTCATTTGACTTTGTAAATGTATTACCTACGTTTACCAATAAGGCGATTGCGTTTATACAGAAGCAAGAAAAATCAAAAAATCCTTACTTTTTATATTTCCCAATGCCAGCACCACATACGCCATGGGTGCCAACAGATAAATACAAAGGCAAATCAAAAGCAGGGGAATATGGCGACTATGTAATGATGGTAGATGACGCAGTTGGTGCAGTTTTAAAAACACTTGATAGTTTAGGGATGTCAAAAAACACTTTGGTTTTATTTGCAAGTGATAATGGACCTTATTGGAGAGAAAATTTTGTAGCTGAGTTTAATCACAAATCAGCGGGTGAATTCAGGGGAATGAAAGGGGATGCTTTTGAAGGGGGGCATCGGGTACCTTTTATAGTTCGCTATCCTGGAAAAGTAAAAGCAGGAACTGTAAGTGATGCGCCCACTACTTTAGCAAATTTGATGGCGACCTGTGCTGAGTTGATTGGTAACAATGCGCCCGAATTTATTACAGCAGATAGTTATTCAATACTACCTATATTGACTGGGAAGGCGACGATTGTAAAAGATCAGCCTGCAATTATCAATAGCTCATCTAAAGGGTTTTTAAATATCAAAAAAGACAATTGGAAATTAATTACAAAATTAGGGTCGGGTGGTTTTTCAGCACCCGTTGAAATTACGCCAAAGCCAGGGGAACCTATTGGCCAGTTATATAATTTAGCAACTGATATTAATGAGCAGCATAATGTATATGATCAGTATCCGGAAAAAGTTAAAGAGTTAACATCCTTACTTGAAAAAATTAAAAGTACGCCTGCGAATCAAAAAATAAAAATTCAAGAATAATTTAATTTATGAAAAGAAGTATTTTATTAGGCATATTATTTTTAGTAGCAAGTATTACAAGTCAAGCGCAAAAAACAAATCAGGTATGGTTGGATGATTTGGATATTCCTGCATTTTCAGATGGCATTCCAGGGGTGTCAACCAAAACCAGTGCTAGTGGTGAACCAATTCAATTGGGCGGTGTAAAATACAGTCGGGGACTAGGAATAAGTCAAATTGGGTTAATGGTTTTTCAATTAGATGGAAATGCAACACAATTTTCTGCAATTGTTGGTGCCGATGATAATGCGAATAAAGCAACGGAAACAAATATTTATATTTTAGGAGACAAAAAAGTTTTATTTGAATCTGGGCCAATGAAAGTAGGAGATGTTCCCAAAAAAATAAACGTCAATTTAGCAGGCGTAAAACGTTTTGGTATATTAGTAAAAACTGAAGCTTCTTCCCAAAAGTATTATTCTGATATTGCAAATGCGCAATTCACCATGTTGGAGAATAATTTGCCGAAACCCATCGCGAATGATGGCGAAAGATATATTCTAACACCGCCGGTTGCAAAATCACCCAGAATTAATTCACCTAAAATATTTGGTGCAAAACCAGGGAACCCTTTTTTATTTACAGTGGTAGCAACTGGGGAAGCACCAATTACTTATGCAATTGATAATTTGCCCAGTGGTTTAAATATTGATTCAAAATCTGGAATTATTACAGGTGTTATAAATAAAAGAGGCAGTTATTTGGTAACGATGAAAGCTACCAACAGTTTTGGTACTGCACAAAAACAATTGACCATTAAAATTGGAGATACTATTTCATTAACACCACCGATTGGATGGAATGGTTGGAATTCATGGGCAAGATTAATTGATAGAGAAAAAGTAATTGCCTCAGCAAATGCAATGGTTAATATGGGGTTAAGCAAACATGGTTGGACGTATATTAATATTGATGATGGTTGGCAGGGATACAGAACTACAAATAATTATGCATTACAACCCAATAATAAATTTCCTGACTTTAAAGGAATGATTGACGAAATTCATAGCAAGGGACTTAAGTTAGGATTGTATTCAACACCATGGATTACCAGTTATGCTGGATTTGGGGGAGGGTCTTCCAATTTTGAAAATGGGGCATTGCCTGATTCTATTGTCAATAATAAAAGATCATTTCGATATATCGGTAAATATCGTTTTGAAAATCAGGATGCCATTCAAATGGCACAATGGGGTGTTGATTATTTAAAATATGATTGGAGAATAGAATTAGGGTCTGCAGAAAGAATGTCTGAGGCTTTAAAAAAGTCAGGACGTGATATTATATATAGTTTATCCAACTCTGCACCATTTAGTCAGGTTAAAGATTGGGCGCGTATATCAGAGGCTTGGCGCACGGGACCCGATATCAGAGATAGTTGGCTTAGTTTATTCGTATCCGCGTTTACTTTAGATAAATGGGGACCTTATGGCGGCCCAGGTCATTGGAATGATCCAGACATGATGATTTTGGGAAATGTTACTACTGGTGCTAAGTTACATCCAACACGTTTAACACCAAATGAACAGTATAGTCATGTGAGTTTATTTAGTTTATTGGCAGGCCCAATACTTATTGGATGTCCTATTGAGCAATTAGATGCCTTCACATTAAATTTATTATCTAATGATGAAGTGATTGAAGTAAATCAGGATCCATTGGGTAAATCTGCAAGATTGGTTTTGGAAGAAGAAGGCGTACAAGTTTGGTTAAAACAATTAGAACAAGGTGCTTATGCGGTAGGTATATTTAATACTGCAGATTTTGGTAAAACACCGGCATCCTATTTTAGGTGGGAGGATGAGCAAGCAGCAAATTATACTTTAGATTTTAATAAACTTAAATTAACTGGCTCATATAATGTGCGTAATGTTTGGACGCAAAAAGAAGCAGCCGCTAATGCAAAAAGTTTTAAAGCAACGGTACCACATCATGGGGTGGTGATGTTAAAATTAACGCCAACGAAATAATT
>CAXNDZ010000091.1:0-8097 GCA_964201225.1 Chitinophagales bacterium
AAATGGATGAGTTATTATGTGTCATCATTAGTGGGTAATTTCGACTACGCTCCTATCGCCTGTGCTTTTGAAAATGGGAAGTACCCACTTGAATCAAACATGATCGTGAAAAAATCAGTGTATGACCAAATTGGTGGCTTTAATCTGAATTTGCCTGGTGTAGTTGGCACTTTAAGAATTGGCGGAGAGGGAAAGGAATTGTTTTATAAAATACTTGCTTTAGGTCATATTATTTATTATGACCCAGCTATTTGTGTGCATCATGTTGTGGAAGTGAAAAAATTGACCTCAGAATATTTGTACCGCGTAGCAAGCGGTATTGGTCGTGGCGAAAAAACTAGAACCTCAGCAATTTCAAAAGCTGCTTATTTGATAAAAGTATTGGAGTATTTTTTAAAATTAGGGGCAGCAGTAATTTTAGGGTTCAAATATGCCTTACAGTTTACGCCAAGTAAAATATGGCCGATAGTAAAATTTAGGATTGACGCATTAAAAGGACTCTTAGGATAACATAATATAAACAATAATATAATGAACGAGCTTAGAGATTATTTTGAACACAATGAAAAAAGATTGATTAATAAATTTGATCATTATTTTGATGTGTATGATCGATACTTTAATCAATATAGAAATAAAAAAATTACGATTGTTGAAATTGGTGTTTACCAAGGAGGGAGTCTTCAAATGTGGCGAAAATATTTTGGCCCTGAAGCCACTATTTGGGGAATTGATATTGATCCAAGATGCAAACAATTGGAAGAAGAAAATACCCATATAATAATAGGTTCACAAGAGGATCGAAATTTTCTTAGATCAATTGTAGATAAAATAGGCCCTATTGATATTTTAATAGATGATGGCGGACATACACAGGACCAACAAATAGTATCCTTTGAAGAATTGTACAAGCATATTAAAATTGGCGGTGTTTACTTATGTGAAGATGTGCACACTTCTTACATGAATGCATATGGTGGAGGCCTAAAAAGGAATGGCACTTTCATTGAATATACCAAATCATTGATTGATCAATTAAATGCACATTATACAGAACAGCCCGATTTCATGGTAGATGATTTCACCAGAACTACCAATACGATTCATTATTATGATAGTATTGTTTTGTTTGAGAAAAGAGCAATGGTAAAACCAAGTTCAAAAATGACAGGCCAGTGGTCATTTGAATATGATAACTCAAAAAAGACTTTTGCAGAAAAATTTAAATTCCACCTACTAGTAAGGATAAATAAAATATTACAGACTTTGAAACTAAAAGGCATTTTTGTTGACGAAATGCTAAGATTAAGCAGCAAGGGGTAGTTTTACTTTTTACCCATTTTATTAAAACAAAAGGCGAAAAACCCTTTCATCACGTTGATATACACCTGCGTTAATTGTGGATGGTATATTAAATCGTTTTTTAAAATCTTCATGCATCTAATTACATCTTTTTTCATTTCTTCACTCAACCCCTTGTGTTTAAATAACAGGAATAGCCCATTTCTAGTAATATAAAAAGCACGTATAGGTGCATGAATAATGCGTAATGATTTTTTAAATGTGAGCACTGACCTGCCAGACACTAAATTTCCTAGCGCATGATTGAGCAGAATATTCGAAAACATTAAATTAATTAAACCATGTTGAACCACACGGTATGAGAATTCCGCATCCACAAAATCAATAAACAAATCCTCATTAAAGTCCCCTACTTTTTTAACCAATGACAAATTTAAAATGGAACCTGATGTAATTAAAGTAAGGGCTTCTTGTGGTTGCTCACTGCTAATGGTGATATGCGGCTGACAATTGATGCCAAATTGAGCCACCTTAGTATAATCTCCTTTTTGAATGAGTGATTTGTACTTTTCAAAATCACCCGGCTTAAAAGAAGAATCCTGATCCATGGTCAATAAATAATTATGCTGAGTTTGCATTGCCGCTTCAACTGCTTGATTAAGTCGTTTAGCAATACCTTGATTGCTATTAAAAAACTGATACTTTATACATGGATGTAGGTTATTTAATGCCGCTTCAATACCTGGGGTTTGGATTTCAGAATTATCGTAAATATAGAGTTGCTTAAGTCCAAGGACATAAGTGTTAATATTCTCCGACAACTGCTTAATATCAGGATGATATAATATTACAACCCCTGCAATGTTCATCCCACAATTCATTTAGTGTAACCAAATTTAAGCCAATTACATAAAACCGCCTTCATTTACCCAGTAAAAATTGAATATGTTTAAATTTTAAGCATAAATATTTATCTTGTAGATGATATGAGCGGTAAAATAAATAATTTTTCAATAATCATCCCTTTCAAAACGGGAAAGCAATATTTGCTAGATTGCTTGCAATCAGTTTTAGCACAGGACTATCCGCACTACGAAATAATTATATTGGCTGATATTACCAGTAATACAGATGATGCCTTGCATGCAATTAAGGATTTGAAGAATCCAAAAATTACCATTCAACTTTCTGATAAAAATTTGGATATTTTACAAAACTGGCGCCGCATCAAGGACCTTGATAAAAAAGAGTACATGACCATTTTAGGTTATGATGATATTTTATGTAAAGGATTTTTAAATTGTATTAATAACTTAATAAATACTGATCCAGAAGCAAGTTTATATCACACTCATTTTAACTATATCAACAGCAATAGTGAAGCTATAAAAAAATGTCAGCCATTACTTACCCAAATGACCGCATCAGACTATTTGGAATATACTTTAAAAGACTCCATTGACATTATGGCCACTGGATATGTTTTCAGATCCAAGGATTACGATGCCATTGGTGGTATCCCTACTAGTTATCCTAATTTGATATATGCAGATGCACAGTTATGGATTGAACTAAGTAAAAAAAGTCACTTATTGATTGACCCATCTATCCAATTCTCATTTCGCATTCATTCCTCTGTAACTAAAACATCAAAAGATAAAATTTTACTTGACGCTTTTATTCTTTTCCTAGATTATTTAAAGGGATTAAAGCAAGAATCGGCCAATTTTGAATTAATCATACAATCTAACCTAACCGCTTTTGCAGAAAGTACGACAAAAGCAATGGCACATAGGCTATTACGCACACCAAAAATGAATAGGCAAGGATTAACTATCGACAAAGTAGCGAATGAAATAGCCGGTAAATGCAAGCAAATGGAGGTGCCCTATTCCCCATTCAAAATAAAGTCCATTCAAATAGCACGATTTATTGAAACAACGCCCCTACTAAATGAACTGTTTTTGATTTTTAAAAAAATTTACAAAAAGCCAGTATTGTAAATAACTACTTTAGATAGTTGGCTTTAATAAAGTATAAAAACTTTCCGAAACTAGATTTTAATAAATAGTATAATATCCTTAATCGAAATTGCCAAATACGCGCAGCTATAGAGTACCCAAAATAAGATTCATACACTTTTGTGTTTTCTTGAATCGAATTTAAATATTGATTTGTACTTACGCCAGAATCATCAAACTTTATTAAAGTTTCATTTAGATAAGCATAGCCTTCCCCTTTTAATCTGCACATCAAATCGTAATCCATTGCTATTTTAATATCAACAGAAAAATTGCCCACCCGCTCATAAACTTCTTTTCTTACAAACCAAGTTGGATGGGAAACAGCACGCATGCCCTTATATAATAGCTTAGGATCAAATGGCACACCAACATGTACCCAAATTCCGCCGCGTTTCATGTAAATATTTCCACTTATCCACTGCGTTTGCGCATTTTGATTAAAGTAGTTAGCTACAGTTTCAATAACCGAATTGGAATAGTAAATATCTGCCGAGTTTAAAAGATGGATGATCGACCCAGCTGCCAGCTTGATCCCTTTATTAAATGCATCCGAAATACCCTTATCTCTTTCACATATCCATTTGCGGTATACTGGCTGGTCTGTGTTACTTAACCATTCTGAAATTTCATTATTACTGGATCCGTCGATAATACAATGTTCAAAAGGATGCAAGGTCTGATAATCCACCGAATCACATGTTTGCTGCAATTCCTTTAAATTATTAAAGCTGATGGTGATGACCGACAATTGTTCCATATTGTAAAAATAAGCCCATTTCATTACATATTTACTTTTACCACATTTACAATATATTTGTAGTATGGGTATTATTCAGAAACAAGGGGTTAAATCATCATTTTTTATCATGATCGGCTTTTTAATAGGAGCCGTTAACCTGTTGGTATTATTCCCGTTGTTTTTTTCAAAAAATGACCAAGGACTGGTTAGGGCCATGTTGGATATTGGCGCTACACTCTCTGTATTCTGTACACTAGGAACTTTACCTGTGATTTATAAATTTTACCCCTTTTATAATCATTATTTAGGGCCTAAAAAAAATGAGCTCCCATTCATCACCTTAATCATTAACTTAATAGGTTTTAGTATTTTATTGATTATTGGCTGGCAACAAAAGGATTTTATCATTCGTAAATTAGGCAAGTCTCCCAGCTTAGCGCAGTACTTTAATTATGTTTATCCTTATGCCTTTTTCTTATTAATTTTTTATTGGCTGGAAGCTTTTGCATGGGGGTTAAGAAAAGGGGTTTACTCGAATTTTTTAAGAGAAACTTTAATTCGTATTTTAACTACCCTACTTATTATTGCCTTTGGATTAAAATACATTGACCTTACTGTATTTTTAACCTTATTTAGTTTACTATATGTAATACCGAGTTTATTATTATTAATTAACTTAATTAAATCGAACCAATTTTCATTTAAAAGTTTGCAAATTAGCAGTGTCACCAGACGACTCAAAGGGAAGATGTTCAGCTTTGCATTATTTGTTTTCGCAGGACAATTTTTCAATTTATTAGCACGCACAAATGATACTTTTTTAATTGTGGGATTAAGGGGATTAAATGATGCTGCAATTTTTGCTATTGCTACTTATGTTTCAGCTATTTTAGAAATACCACAACGTAGCTTGAATTCAATCAGCATACCTGTATTAGCTACCTCTTGGAAAAACAAAGATTTTGCGAACATCAAAAATATTTACCATAAAAGCGTTTCTAACTTATTAGCGATTGGATTATTACTATTTGGACTCATATGGTTAAACATAGACAACCTGGTTAACTTTTTAAATTGGGTAAGTAATAAGGAAGCTGGCGGATATGACGCCATAAGTAAACTAATTTTTATTTTAGGACTGGCTAAGCTAATTGATTTAGCCACGGGCGTAAATAGTCAAATTATTGGTACTTCTAATTTTTGGAAGTTTGATTTTTTTACCAACTTATTTTATATCCTTTTATCATTGCCCTTGAACTACTATTTGATAAAAAATTATAATCTCGAAGGTTTGGCATATTCAAATTTGATCGCACTTTGTTTATATAACAGTATTCGTTTCCTATTCTTGTACAAAAAGTTCAAATTACAACCCTATACTTATAAGCATGGCCTATTTTTATTACTAAGTATTGGACTCATTTTACTTGTGCACCAAATTCCAAGCGTAAATAATATCGTTGCAAATATATTTTTGCAATCTACTATTTTTGGAATCAGCTTTTATTTATTGGTTTCATGGATTAACCCTGCACCTGAAGCACTTGAAATAGTCAATAACTTTTTCAAAGTAAAATTACCAGCAATTTTTAGCAAAAAATAAGAAGGCTACTTTTTTTGCGCAATACTCACCAAATGAAATGGCGGATAAGTTTGTTGATGTACCATTTCAAAACCACAATAGATAAGCAGCTCCTTAATTAAGCCTAGGTTAAAAACATGGTGATGTACTGCCCTATTTTCAATATTTAAATGGGTACGATTTATTAAATCATCCTTCGACTTTACAAAAGCATCATATTTGAAATCATGTAATGCAATCACTTCCTCGAAATGAGTAGTATCCGATTCGGTCACATGGTTGTTATAATCTTCAATCAAATGTGTCAAAGTAGTGATGGGTCGATTATGATCAAAAGTAAATTCTTTATCAGGCAGCACTAATACTAAACGTCCATGCTGTTTCATTACCCTACTCCAATCTTTTAATGCCTTTATTGGATTTGCCACATGCTCTAAGGAATGACAGGAAAGCACAAATTCATAACTTGCATCTTTCACGGCGCTCAAATCCGCTGCTTCCCCAATAAATTGAAAGCCCTGTTTATTTTTATAGTATTTATATAAATTACCTTGTTGAATTTCTCCTTCCCAAATGGTGTTATTGGAAAAATTAACGCCATCAATCATCTTCGCATGTAAATAAATCGGAAAGGCACTCTTAAAATTAAATAAAGCACTTGGACCACCAACTTCCAACCCTACTTGATTGTGGAATGTCGCAGCCATTTGAATCATCTTCCTTTTTGCAGGCTGTTTGATATAAGAAATCAGGGTAATTAGTTTTTCAAATAAAGTCATGCGTAAAAGTAATTAAGATTTAATAAAGTTTAAAAAAGCAGCTAAGCCCTTCTTCATTTCTTCATCATACACGTAACTAATATTCTCGGTATAATACTTATGCAAATCATACACTTGCTCCTGCGCAGGTATCAAGGCGATTACCTCATCCAAATGCGCTAAGCCATACCCATTAGCTGCATCAAAAGCAGCCATGAATTCGGCAGGAACTGGTTGATTCGCCACCCAAGCTGCAAATACAAATGGTAATCCTGTATGCTGTTTCCAAGCCAAGCCAAGGTCATACACATAAGGGAACTTACTTAAATTATCCAAGGCCCTATCACCAATGATCAAACCTGCAGTGGTACCCGAAATTTGGTCAATATACCCTTCCGAAGCCGTTGAAAAATCCACTTCTACTTTCCAATATTCTTTTAATAATATCTTTAATAATTGAACCGAGGTTCTGCTCTGATAATCTAAATAAACAGTTTTAATTTGTTCCAATGGGACTTCACTAAATAAGGCCACCGACGCAACCGCTCCATTGGTACCAATAACGTATTTGGATATGATATGGGGATGGGTTAATTGAGGAATAATAGCGACTGGCACTAAACCAATATCAATTTGACCGGATAACAAATCCTGGGCAATTTTAGCGGGATAAGATTTAACCAAATCAATCCGATTTTTAAAGCCCTCTTGGGCTAATCCTAATAATAATGGGCGGGTATTTAAATAACTTACCGCGCCTATGCGCCATCTTTTGTCCAATTGAATTAACTTTGCACAAAGAAAAACCTTTTTTTTTAATATAGTAACTACTTCTTTAAAGCACAAGCCAATGTCAAAACTTACAGCCATATCTCCTATTGACGGTCGTTATCAAAAGCAAACGGCCTCATTAAGCGCTTATTTTTCTGAATTTGGCCTTATCAAATACCGTGTATTAGTCGAAATACATTACTTCCTGTTTTTGGCAGAAAAAAAGTTTTTTAAAGTGACTCCTGCTTTACGCAAAGCTTTACTTGGGGTAGTTGAAAATTTTAGCGAAGCAGATGCTGAAAAAATTAAAACACTTGAAGCTACCACCAACCATGATGTAAAAGCCGTTGAATATTTTTTGAAAGAAGTGCTTGACAGCAACAAAGCAAGTGAATTAAAAGAATGGATCCATTTTGGATTAACCTCTCAAGATATAAATAACACCGCTATACCATTAAGTTGGAAGGAGGCAATGGAAAACAATGTTTTACCTGCGTACATCAATTTGCAAAATAATTTATTTCAGTTGGCAAAAAAATGGAAAAAAGTTTCTTTGTTAGCAAGAACCCATGGACAAGCAGCGTCTCCGACTACTTTAGGAAAAGAGCTGATGGTATTTGTTGAAAGATTACATCATCAAATTGAATTGTTTGCTTCAATTCCTTATGCTGCTAAATTTGGTGGTGCTACTGGAAATTTTAATGCACACCATATTGCTTTCCCTAAAAAAAATTGGGTTAGTCTGGGCAATGAATTTGTAGACGACGTTTTAGGTTTACAAAGAATGCAATTCACCACACAAATTGAACACTACGATCATTTTGCTGCGCAATGCGATACGCTTAAGCGATTGAATAATATCTTAATTGATTTTAGTCGTGATATATGGACCTATATCTCCATGGATTACTTCAAGCAACA
>CAXNDZ010000092.1:0-8074 GCA_964201225.1 Chitinophagales bacterium
AGGTAACGTTATTCTAAAAACTGCTGAGGCGATGTATGATGCTGCAATGCATCAAAATTTGGAAAAGGATTCTTTCTTTGGTCGTTTTCATTTTGAAAACTATGGCGGCACCCCTGTTTTAGGTGTCAACAAACCTGTCATCATTGGACACGGCATTAGTAATGCAAAAGCATTCTCTAACATGATTGCACTGGGGGAAAAATTGGTGGCTACAAAATTCTGCGATATTATCACATCGAATTTTGCGAATCTCTAGTAATTACTAACATCTCTTAGTTTCTCTAATTTTTAAGCTAATTTTACAAAATCAACATTGATCAATTATCCTATGTGGTTAAATAATATATTAGAAACCATTGGTAACACTCCTTTAATTCGTTTAAATAAAATAACCGAAAACATTCCCGCGACCATACTTGCCAAAGTAGATTATTTTAATCCAGGAAACTCTATAAAAGATAGGATGGCTTTAAAAATGATTGAAGTGGCTGAGGCGGACGGAAGATTAAAACCAGGTGGGACGATCATTGAATGTACAAGTGGTAATACAGGAATGGGTTTAGCATTAGCAGCAATTGTAAAAGGGTACAAATGCATATTCACTAGTACCGACAAGCAGAGTAAAGAGAAAATGGATATATTAAGAGCCATGGGTGCTGAAGTATTTGTTTGCCCTACGAATGTGGAACCTACTGATCCAAAAAGTTATTATTCAGTGGCACGAAAACTTGCAGAAGAAATACCCAATTCATTTTTTGTAAATCAATATGATAATTTAGCGAATCGCTTGGCACACTATGAAAGTACAGGTCCTGAAATTTGGGAACAAACGGAAGGAAAAATTACTCATTTAGTTTGTACTGCTGGAACCGGTGGCACCATTACTGGTATTGCAAAATTTTTAAAAGAACAAAATCCAAATATTCAGGTTTGGGCTATTGATCCTGTTGGTTCTTTATTAACACATTATTTTAAAACTGGAGAAATTGATCATACTAAAGTAGCCCCTTATATTGCTGAAGGATTTGGAGAAGATTTTGTTCCTGAAAATTATGATATGTCGGTCATAAATCATTTTGAACAAGTGAATGACAAGGATGGTGCATTAATGACAAGAAGAATTGCAAAAGAAGAAGGCCTTTTTTGTGGTTATAGCGCTGGTAGTTGTTTGCAAGGTTTACTACAATTAAAAGATAAGCTGAAGCCAACCGATGTTGCGGTTTGTGTATTTCATGATCACGGCAGCAGGTATGTGGGCAAAGTATATAATGACGATTGGATGAAAAGCAAGGGCTTTTTATAACCGTATTCTTATTCCGAGAATTTTCCCACCATTGGAATAATTTTTGAACCAATTTTCCTTATTTTATTAGGAATTGTAGCGCGTCCATCCCCTATTAGACTAACCTTTGTTTGGACAAGAATTTGTATATTTGCATCTCAATATTTAAACTATGAGTAAGTATCCTTCAGGCGTTTTATTTGGCAAAGAATTAGAAGCATTATACAACGATGCCAAAACCAACAATTTTGCAATTCCAGCAGTAAACACAACAGGCACAGATACCATTAATGCAGCTATCGAAACAGCCGCAAAGGTGAACTCTCCTATTATCATACAATTTTCAAACGGCGGTGCACAATTCATTGCTGGAAAAGGCATGCCGAACGATAATATGCAAGCAAATATTCAAGGTGCCATCGCTGGCGCATTACATGTGCATCAGGTAGCAAAATTTTATAAGGTTCCTGTCGTTTTACATACGGATCACGCATCAAAAAAATGGCTTCCATGGATCAGTGCATTGATTGACGCTGGAGAACAATACAATAAGGAAAAAGGACAACCTTTGTTTAGTTCACATATGTTGGATTTATCTGAAGAGTCATTGGAAGAAAACATTCAAACCTCTGCTACCTTCTTTAAAAGAATGGCGCCATTGGGAATGAGTATTGAAATTGAATTAGGTGTAACGGGTGGTGAAGAAGATGGGGTTGATAATAGTGGTGTTGAAAATGATAAATTATATACACAACCTGAACACGTTGCATACGCTTATACGGAATTAAGTAAAATCAGCAATATGTTTACTGTTGCAGCAGCTTTTGGAAATGTACACGGCGTTTATAGTCCAGGCAATGTTGAATTAAGACCCGATATTTTAAACAATAGCCAGGTATATATTCAAAACCATTTAAAGACAGAAGCAAAACCCGTTTACTTTGTTTTCCATGGTGGTTCGGGTTCTCCTCAAAATCAAATTAGAGAAGCCATTGGATATGGTGCAATTAAAATGAATTTGGATACCGATTTACAATGGGCTTTTTGGGAAGGTATTTTGAAATATTATATTAAGAATGAAGCCTATTTGCAAACCCAATTAGGAAACCCTGATGGGTCAGACAAGCCCAATAAAAAGTTTTACGATCCTAGAGTTTGGTTGAGAAAAGGAGAAGAATCCTTTATTTCACGTCTAGAAATTGCATTTAACGACTTAAATTGTATTAACCGCAACGCTTAAACAAAATTTTAACATAGCCACACTAACCCAAAATTAGGTGGCTGTTTATTTTTTTATAACTTCATAATAACGAAACCGATTGCATAAGCACAACAGCTATTAAAGACCGTGCGTATTTTTTTTAAATCGATGCCAATGAAAAACAGAGAAGAAGATATCGAAGTAAACCTAACTGGCGAGGAAACTATTGGCAATGATGCTAGTAAATCCAGGTGGTTTAAAAGAATAAGAAAAGGGATTACTACTTCCACTGCTGATAAAAAAGAAACACCTGAAGGATTATGGACTAAGTGTCCCTCCTGTAATCACATATGTACTAGTTCCGAGCTAAAGGAAAATTTATACATATGTACTAAATGTAATTTTCATCACCGCATTGGTAGTGATGAATATTTTGATCTTTTATTTAACGATGCCGAATTCACAGAATTATTTGATAATATAAAAAGTAAAGATGCCCTAAATTTTACTGATTTAAAAAATTATCAAAAACGATTGGATGAAATTCATGCAAAAACAGATTTAAAAGATTCCATGCGTGTTGCTGTTGGAAAAGTAAACGACGAGTCCATCGTAGTTGCTTGTATGGACTTTGAATTTATCGGCGGCTCCTTAGGCAGTGTGATGGGCGAAAAATTTAGTCGTGCAGTTGATTATTGTATACAACACAAACATCCATTTTTAGTGATTAGTAAAAGTGGTGGCGCACGTATGATGGAAAGTGCTTTTAGCTTAATGCAATTAGCAAAAACAAGTGGTAAATTATCCCAATTAAGTGATGCTAAATTACCATTCATCTCCTTGTTAACCGATCCTACTTTTGGAGGAATTTCAGCAAGCTTTGGTATGCTAGGTGATATTAATATTGCTGAACCTGGTGCTTTAATAGGTTTTGCAGGCCCAAGGGTCATTAAGTAAACAATAAAAAAAGATTTACCTCCTGGCTTTCAAAGAAGTGAATTTTTATTAGAACATGGATTTTTAGACTTTATCATTGATCGTAAGGAGTTAAAAAACAAACTCTCTGAAGTTGCCTTCCTTTTTAGAAATTAAATACCCAGTAGCTTAAGTTTCTAATTCAAAAACAAAATACTTATATTACTTTTGTTCCCGGTCCCTAGCATAAGAGACCGGGATTATGTTTTATGGCAAAAGTGGTGAAACAAACCGAACTCAATAATAGGCAAGCCTATTTTAACTTCCACATCGAGGATAAGTATGAGGCGGGTATTGTATTGTTAGGCACTGAAGTAAAATCGATCAGGGAGGGCAAGGTGAGTTTTAATGACTCTTTTTGCATGTTTGACAAAGGAGAACTTTGGGTAAGGGGTTTATTCATTAATGCCTATAACCATGGTAATAAAAACAACCACATTGAAGTACACGATCGCAAATTACTATTAAATAAAAGAGAGCTTGAAAAATTAGAAGGCAAGGTGAAAGAGAAAGGTTTTTCCATCATCCCACTACGTATATTTTTTAATGAGAAGCGATACGCCAAAGTTGAAATTGGTTTGGCAAAAGGTAAAAAGGAATTTGACAAACGAGAAACCATCAAGAATCGCGATGTTGATAAGGAAATAAAACGCCTACTGAAACGCTAACTTTACTGCCCTGCCCTTTTATTATTTTTTGAAGCATAAGATGAATAAATGCTATGTCGAGCGAACATTGTGAGCGAAGCGATCTGAGAGCCGAGGAATAGGTGTTTATTCTCTGGTGCTTAAAAAATATATTTATTCTTTTTTTAATATTTTTTAACTACTCGTACTTTTTCTTAGGCGCATCAGTTCCTTTTAATTGCTCTGCAATGGCATTGGGATGCGGCCTATGTGTGGTTGCATAAGCAACGCCAAGTAATACTACAAATGCGCCAAAAGACCATGCCAATTCCTCAGGAATTAACCAATATCCCCAAGCTTGATTTAATCTAGCATGCGCAGGTTCGCGTAATTCATATATCACTTCCACACGCGCTCCTATCCTATTTTGATACTTAACTGAATCCACTTTGATGGAATAATATTTCCCATACTCCATATATTCTGCAACCATCAAACCTGATTTCATTTTAATCACTGCAGGCGCAGTTTCACTATCAAAATAATCAGGCTGTCTGCTAAATGGCAGGTATAATAAAAAACATACAATAAATAATATAATCGCTGATTTAAGCACTGTAAAAATTAATTTTTGAATTTAAAAAAGGGGCGCATTCATTTTGAAGCAACCCCTTTTAATTATTTTAAACGAGCGTAACTAGTTATTCAAACTTCTAAAGTCCACAGGAACTAATTTACTTACCCCAGGCTCCTGCATGGTAACGCCATAAATAACATCCACTGCACTCATGGTTTGTTTGTTGTGCGTTACAATAATAAACTGTGAGTTGTCACTGAACTTTTTAATCATCTGTGTAAACTTGCCCACATTCGCATCATCTAATGGCGCATCCACCTCATCCAAAATACAGAATGGAGCTGGTTTGATTAAGTATATAGAGAACAACATAGCTGTTGCAGTTAAAGTACGCTCCCCTCCACTCAACTGACTAATAGATGAAGGTTTTTTACCCTTAGGACGTGCGACAATTTCTACGGCAGTTTCAGCTAAATTATCTGGATCCACCAATATTAAATCACAAGAATCTTCTTCTGTAAATAAGGCCTTAAATACTTTTTGAAAGTTTTCACGCGCTTTATTGTAGGTGGCCAAAAATGCCTGGTTTGCAGTAGCTTCTACTTCCTGTATGGTCAACATTAAGCTATCCTTAGCAGTTACTAAGTCATTCTTCTGCTCCAAAATGAAATCATATCTCTTTTTCATCTCCGTATACGCTTCAATGGCTGTTGGATTTACTTCACCCATATTTTCCAGACGCTTTTTCATTCTGTCCGTATTGGCTTGTAATTCATCTAAAGAAGTATCTGTAAAACGACCTTCATCTAAGATATCCTCAATTTCAACTTTAAATTCAACATTCAATCGTTCCTTAGTTCCTGCTAATTGTAATTTTAAATTATTCAACTTATCCTTAATCTCATTAATTAATTGATCTACCAATTCCTTTGATTTCACCAAGTGTCTCAATGCGCTTTCCTTTTCCTGTAAATCATTTCTTAACTTATAATACGTTTGGTCTGCTTCATTTAATTTTGATTCTTCTTCTTCCTTAATTCTAATGGATTCAACCAAACCTTCTTGTAAAGAAGTTAATTGTTGGCTACTTTCAATAATAGCCGCAGAAGCTTCCGTTAATTGAACACTATTCGTTTGAATTTGCGCATGTAAATCATTCAATTGATTCTCCTTGAATAAAACTTCCTGTTGCAAAGCTTCAATTTTACTTTGCTGCTTCGTCAATTGCAGATTCATCTCATTAAACTCACCGGATGCTAAATGATACGCTTGCTCAGCTGCTTGATAAGCCAACTCAATTGCTTCTAATTTAGTTTGTGTTTCCTGTAAGGAAATATTTAAAGCTTCAAAAGAAATTCTTGTATCCGAAATTGCAGTATGTTCAAATTGTAATTTATCTTCAAATTCCTTCAGCTTAGTAGCAGCAGAAGTTTGGGCTAATTGTAAATTTTCTAATCTATTTTTATTTGCAAACACTTCGTTGATTAAAGTATTCACCAATTGCTCAATGGCTCTAATTTCATTCTCCTTCAACAATTCGTTAAATTCTAAAACAGCATTGTGCTTTACTTGAATTTTCTCCTTTAATTCATTCACAATTTTTTCTTGTGATTGAATGTCGGCTAATAATTTTTCAAGATTTTTTGCACGGCCAATTTTTTTACCTTCGAAAATACCAACACTTCCTCCAGTCAAGGTATACTTGCCTTTAACGTACTTACCTGTTTTCTCTAAAAGTACTCCGTCAAACTCAGCTTGTAAAGCTTGCTCATTTTCAGCAATAAATACATTACCCAATAATTGACTTACCAAAGCAGCATATTTACTATCTACTTCCAACACTGACAATGCAGCAATCGTATTTGCAGGAGCACTAACTGCACTTATGCCCTTTAGCTGATCAAGCAAGAAGAAATTAGCCTTCCCTTTTTTATTATCGTCTAAGAGTTGAATCGCCTGCAAACCTTCTTGTAAATTATTGACAACATAATAGTTCAAATAGGGCTCTAATACATTTTCAACAGCGGTACGATATTCTTCCTTAACGTATAAAATGTCGGATAAGATGGGTGCGCTATGATTCCACCCTGTATTTTTATGTAAAAATTTAACGCTCTCAGGATATCCTTCCATGGAGTCTACTAAACTTTTCAATAAATCGTATTCATTCTTCTTGGCATCTAATATTCTAGTTTCATCGGCCAATTGAGATCTTAATTTTTCTAATTGCTCCTGTGTTTCAAAAATACCCGCCTTTGCATTATCATGTTGCAAATGCAATTCAGCCAAATGTGATTTATTCGATGCCAATGCAGCTTCCTTTTCAGCCAATTGCAATGTTATTCTTTCGATTTGTATCAACCGTTGTCCTTGCTCCTCTTCCAACTGAAGTTGTGATCTTTGTATATTTTGAATTGACGTATCAGCAACGGCTACTTTTTTTTCAGCATCAAATTGATTGCGTTGAATTTGTTGGTATTGTTGTCTTAAGTTATCCAACACCGATCTTTGATCATCAAAATCATTTCGCTTATTGGTTAATTCAAGTTGCGATTGCTCCACCCTGGTTTTAAAATCTTGAAATATTTTTTCCTCATCTACAACCTGCAATTTGGTGTATTCAATAGAGTCACCAATAGTTTTCAATTGTCCTTCTGCTCTTTCTAAAAATTCTTGTAAAGATTTTTCTTTATCGTTTAAATAATCAAGTCGTTGTGCCGCTAAATTTTTATCATTTTCCTTTGAACGTAAATTTTGCAACAAATCGTTAAAGGAATGCTGCATGGTTTGCAAATTCTTTTCCTTTTCAATAAACCCTACACGCTCCTGCTCAAGCGCCGCTTCTTCCAAAGCAATCGCCGCTTCTAATTCAAACTTTTTATCCGTCTCAGCATCCTGTTGTTCATTTAATTCCTTGTAGCTAATGTTAAAGCCCTCTAATGCAGCTTTCGCAAGCTCAATAGCAGTATCCTTATAATCCTTCTTAATTTCAAAATACTTCTCAGCCTTCTTCGCTTGATTTTCTAAAGTTTTTAATTGATTGTTGATTTCAAATAACAAATCCTCAATCCTTGCCAAATCCTGCTCAGTGGCATCTAATTTATTCTTCGCTTCTTTCTTACGTGTTTTATAAATGGTAATTCCTGCCGCTTGCTCTAACATGCGACGACGACTATTATCCTTATCCTTGATAATATCATCCACCATTGCTAATTCTATAATTGCATAACTATCAGTACTCACTCCAGTATCCATAAATAAATTATGAATATCTTTTAAACGACAAGCCACATCATTTAATCTGTATTCACTCTCACCATTTTTATAAAAACGACGAGTAACAGTTACATTATTAAATTCTGTTGGTAATAAATTTTTTGTATTCTCGAAGGTTAAACTTACTTCAGCCATAC
>CAXNDZ010000093.1:0-7994 GCA_964201225.1 Chitinophagales bacterium
CTGAGGTAAGAAAATCTTTTGACGAACCAATAAATATGCGTGTTTTTGCTTGGAATAAAAACAGATATATAGATACAATTATGACTCCTTTGGACTCATTAAAATACCATAAACAAACTTTACAAACAGGCTTTTTAGCAATTGACCCCAATACTGGTGAAGTAAAAGCATGGGTGGGAGGTGTTGATTTTAAAACCTTTAAATATGACCACGTAAACATTAATACCAGACGCCAGGTGGGTTCAACAATTAAACCTCTTCTGTATTCTTTAGCAATAGAAAAATCAGGCTTCACTCCTTTCACTATTGTTAAGGACCAACAACAAAAATTTGATGGGTTTGGAATGGTTCCAAACACATCAAGAACTTGTACTGGCATATCAATGCCAATGGCCCAAGCATTAGCAGAATCAAGAAACTGCGCTTCTGCATTTATAATGAAACAAATAAATGGTAACGGAAATGAAGCAGCGAAGGAATTTGTAGAATATTTAAAGAAATGTAATGTACAAGCAGAAATTCCTGCCTATCCTTCACTCGCATTAGGTGCTGCTGAAATTTCGTTATACGAAATGGTTCAAGCATATACCATGTTTCCTGGTGGTGGTTATAATGCACAGCCTTTATTTGTAAATCGTATAGAGGATAAAAACGGGAATGTACTTGAAAGCTTTTCACCACAACGAAGAAAAATAATTAGTGAAACAACCGCATACTCCGTGGTAAATATGATGCAAGGCGTCATTTCAAAAGGTACTGGCAGAGGCATAGGTGCCTTTGGCATAAAAGCACAATCTATTGCTGGTAAAACTGGTACAACGAATGACAATAGCGATTTATGGTTTATGGGATATACCCCACAAATTTTAGCTGGCGCTTGGGTAGGTTGCGATGATAGATATATTCGGTTTACTGACAACTATTTTGGACAAGGTGCACATGCATCATTACCAATTTGGGGATATTTTATGAGTAAAGTGTCTTCAGACCCTGCTTGCAATTTAGATCCAAATGCATACTTCGATCGACCCGCTAATATAACAAGTGACTTTAATGTAAAATTTGTAAACCCAGATAGCGCATTAATAAATACAGATATTCCAACATTGATTACAACCGAAGAAATAAAAGGAGAATCGGATTATGAAATTCCAAAAAACAAAAAACAACTAGCTGAAAATATTACTGATTTAAATACAAAAAAAAATACCTCAAAACCGATAAATAGTACCCCGCGTCTCAATAAAGAAACCCCTAATAAGGAAGGGCAAAAACCAAAGGCAATTTTCCCAGTAAAGAAAAAGAATTAAACTATCTATTTTTCAAATTATACATCAAAGAAAAATGGTGGTACATATTTTTTTGAAAAAAGGCATTGCCATATTGAAGTTCTAGCCTTTGTAATTGCAATGCAAGACCTGAACTAAATCCATTCAATGCATTTTGTTGTCCTTGAATATTTAAATCAAATCGACGCATAAAATTATAGCCCAGATTTACCGACACTTGTTCTCCAATAAAAACTTCACTTGCTAAAATTAAATGATTAAATAAATTCTGAAGTGACCCTGGATTGGTATAGCCTTGTTGTTCATTAAAGCTGGTATCATTATATGCCAAATTCCATAATGATAATTTTTCAGCAGTCAATGAAAATTGAAATGGCGCATTTTCTAGTTTTTTTGTCCACCCCAGAATTAAATTAAAAGGAAGTTCCTCTTTGTTGCCATAGGTTTTTAATTGTGTACCTAAATTTTTTATTAAGACGCTCACTTGCGATAAGGCGCTAGTGGGTTGGTATCTCAACCCAATATCCATTGCTAATCCATTAGATTTATATAAACCAAAGTTGGATTGTATAAATTTTAACGTGGAACCAATATGCATATTTTTTATGTAACTAGTAGCAGCGGATACTTGCAAGCTATAATCATTAGGGCGAAAATTGCCCATTTGATTGCCAGAAATATCTGTAATAGCAACAGAACCATAATCCATAAAATGCACACCCCATCCTAGCACTATTTTTTTTTGCTCGATATATTTAGCGCCACTAAAATCATACTGTTTGATATCAGCCAAATAGGGCTTTACACTTAAATGCAACCAACTGTCCATCGTTGGTGTGAGTAATGCCGGATTATACATTGCTAGCCCTAGATCTGGTTGTATACGACTTATATTGATACCTCCCAAAGCGGATGCCTTTGCGGAATGTGGCAGGTTTAAAAAATTAAAAACTGCGTTTGACTCCTTGCCGCCACTATTTCCAATGGTGGTTTGCGCCATGATCACTGGAACACAAAAAAATAAAGCTATAATAAAAACCCCTAGCTTTTGTATTTTTTTGATTGATGTCATCATATTACAAAGCTAGGGGTTGAAATGCTTATAATCAACTTAAACTAATGCTAAGTCGAGTACTTGCTGCATATTTTTTACATAATGAAATTGCACTCCTTTTATAAATGATTTATCTATCTCATTGACATCTTTTTCGTTCTGCCAGCACATGATAATCTCCTTCATGCCTGATCTCTTAGCAGCCAATATTTTTTCCTTAATCCCTCCTACTGGTAATACCTGCCCACGCAAGGTGATTTCACCAGTCATGGCTAAATAAGGTTTTACCTTACGCCCCGTGAACGCCGAAGTTAATGCAGTAAGCATCGTAATACCTGCACTTGGACCATCCTTTGGCACTGCTCCTTCGGGCACATGCACATGGATTGATTTAGTGGTAAACAAAGTTGGATCCACCCCTATTTTTTTTGCATTACTTTGTAAATAAGTAAGCGCTGTATCAACACTCTCCTTCATCACATTGCCTAAGTTCCCCGTTAATTTCATGCCCCCTTTGCCATCGGCCAACAGCACTTCAATAAATAATATATCGCCACCCACATAAGTCCAAGCTAAGCCAACGGCGACACCCGGCATATTTACTGTTTTATATATTTCATTACTGTATTTTGGCTGTCCTAAAATTTTAATAATGTCAGGCTTGGTAACTGTAGATTTTACCTTGTGCTTATAGGCCAATTCCTTGGCTTGGTATCGCATGATGGAAGCTAATTGCCTATCTAATTCACGCACCCCACTTTCGCGCGTATAATCCTCAATTACTTTTTCCAAAACAGTGTCCTGCACTTTAAAATTAATTTTATCTAATCCATGTGCCGATTTTTGCTTTGGTAATAAATGGCGTTTCGCAATTTCCACTTTTTCTTCCACAGCATAACCACTTAAATCAATAATCTCTAATCTGTCGCGCAAAGCTGGCTGAATTCGACTAATATCATTAGCCGTAGCGATGAATAATGTTTTGCTTAAATCATATTCTGACTCCAAATAATTATCGTAAAAACTATGATTCTGTTCTGGATCTAATACTTCCAATAAAGCAGAAGATGGATCCCCTCTGTGATCACTTCCTATTTTATCGATCTCATCTAAAATCATGACTGGATTAGATGTTTTAACTTTTCGTATACTTTGAATAATTCTACCTGGCATTGCACCAATATAAGTTTTACGATGTCCGCGAATTTCACTTTCATCATGCAAGCCGCCCAAACTTACCCTGACGTATTTGCGACCAATCGCATGTGCAATGGATTTACCTAAAGATGTTTTACCAATACCTGGAGGACCTAAGAAACATAAAATTGGACTTTTCATATCCCCTTTTATTTTGAGTACCGCTAAATATTCTAAAATTCGATTCTTGATTTTTCCCATGCCATAATGATCTGCATCTAACACCTTCTTAGCGTTCTTTAAATCATAATTGTCATCCGTGTATTCCTCCCATGGCAAATCTAAAATCAAATCAAGATGATTGTATACCACAGAATAGTCTGGGGTACTGGAATGCATCCTTTCTAATTTCTCTAAGCCATTTTGGAATATTTTTTTTGCACTCTCAGGCCATTTTTTACTTTCGGCCTTCTTTTTCATTTCTGCTAACTCGCGGTCATTCGCATCTCCGCCTAGCTCATCCTTGATACTTTTAAGTTGCTGCTGTAAAAAATAATCCCTTTGTTGTTTGTCAATTTCAGTGCGCGTTTTATTGGCCACCTTGTTTTTCAATTCAACAAATTGTAATTCCTGTTGTAAATACTGAATTAATTTTTCAGCCTTAAGTGAAATATTATTTTCTTCTAACAAACCTTGCTTATTAGCAATCTCCACATTTAAATTACTACTTACAAAATTGATTAAGAATAAAGGATTCTCAATATTTTTTAAAATCATCGCAGCCTCTGACGGAAAATTAGGCGACAACTGAATGATTTGAGTAGCTAAATCCTTGATATTAGATAAGTATGCTTGAAAATTTTGATCCTCGTTACCCACTTTTTCTTCCACCAACACTTTGATACTTGCTTTAAAAAAAGGATCTTCTTCCTTCATCTCCAATAATTCGAATCGCTTTTTTCCTTGGATAATGATGGTAGTGCCTCCGTCCTGCATTTTAATCATTTTAATGATTTTTGCAACGGTACCAATAGCACATAAATCAGTGGGTGTAGGATCTTCAATATTTCCATCCTTTTGTGAAACCACCCCAATTAATTTATCCTTATTATAAGCAGCCTTCACTGCTTGAATACTCTTATCTCTCCCTACCGTAATTGGAATGACTACCCCAGGAAACAAAACCGTATTTCGTAGTGGTAAAATAGGAATGATATCATCCACGACCATATCCTTATCTCCTTCCATATCTTGCTCATTAAATGAGAATAAGGGTATGAATTCATTATCGTCCTCCGATCTAAATAAAAAATTATTATCCACTGTTATTTATTTTAAAATAGTCAAATTGACATACCAGCCGCCGAAAATAGCCTACAGGTAATGTACACCCTAATAAGGCAATATTGATGCCAAAAGTATTGGAGAATGGTGTTTTTAAGACAGGATACCCCAAAAATAAAAAATCCTTCCCGATATTATCGGGAAGGACCTTCTTGCAAGAAGTTATTGTAAACTTCTAAATTACTTTGCTTTAGCAGCAGTTGTATCAACAGGTGCAGCAGCAGTTGTGTCAACAGTTACAGCAGCAGTTGTGTCTACAGTTGCAGCAGCAGCTGTATCAGTTGTAGCTTCAGTAGAAGCACCACCACATGCAGTTAATGCAGCGATAGCTAAGATTGCGAATACTTTTTTCATTTTGAAATGGTTTTAAGTTTGTATATAATACGGATGCGAAGATAAGAATCCACATTAAAAACGCCAAATTTTAACATTAAATTTTAAAATAATCCTTAAAATCTATATAAAATCTACTTTTTTCTGAAGTAAATCCGCACCGGAACCCCTGTAAACTTGAAATTTGCCCTTATTTGGTTTTCTAAATAGTTCCTATAGGGGGTTTTAATATCGTCAGGGAAATTGGTAAAAAAGGCAAAACTTGGGACCCTCGTTGGTAATTGAGATACAAACTTGATCTTTATAATATGACCTCTCACCACAGGCGCTTGGTAATTTTGAACCACTTTAAGCATAATATCATTTAGCTTAGAAGTAGGTACTTTACGGTGCCTATTCTCAAAAACATCCAAGGCCAGTTCAATTGCCTTAAAAATCCTCGTTTTTTCGAGTGCAGATATAAATAGTACAGGCACATCTGTAAAAGGTGCCAGTTTGTCCTTCAATACTTTTTCATAATCCCTAGCCGTATTGGTCTCTTTTTCAATCAAATCCCACTTATTTACCAATACAACAATACCCTTCCCTTTTTTTGCAGCCAAGCTAAAAATACTCAAATCCTGTGCGGTAATCCCCTTAACTGCATCTATCACTAATAAACAAACATCCGCTTCATCCATGGCCTTAATAGCACGAATAATGGAATAAAACTCTAAATCATCTTTCTCCTTATTCTTTCTTCTAATTCCAGCCGTATCAATTAAAACAAATTCCTTTTGGAACATATTATAATGGGTATGAATGGTATCACGGGTAGTGCCGGCAATATCCGATACGATGGTTCTATTTTGACCAATCATGGCATTTAACAAAGAAGATTTTCCTACATTGGGTTGGCCCATAATCGCAATTTTAGGAATGGCAACTTCCTCCTCAGGTTCTGCACCTTCTGGTAATTCCGCATTCACCACTTTCACAGGCTCATCCTTCATTCCATTCGTAACAGCATCTAATATTTCACCGGTACCACTTCCTGAAATGGAGCTCACAAAGTAATTGTGCTCAAAGCCCATACCGTAAAACTCAGTTCCTTCTAAAGCCCTGGTTGAATTATCTACTTTATTCACGCAAACATACACCGGCTTAGTGCTACGTCGAAGCATATTTGCCATGGATGAATCTAAATCGGTCAAACCCACCGCTGCGTCCACCATAAAAATGATGGCATTGGCTTCCTCAATGGCAATATTTACCTGCTTGCGAATTTCGGTTTCAAACATATCACGAGAATCAGGTACAAAACCGCCCGTATCAATTACGTTAAATGTTTTACCATTCCATTCTGTTACCCCGTATTGACGGTCTCTAGTAACACCACTAATATCATCCACAATTGCTTTACGCTCCTCTAAGAAACGATTAAACAAGGTGCTTTTTCCTACGTTTGGCCTTCCAACAATTGCCACTGTATAACTCATAAAACTTCAATTTAATATTCAATCAACATTATATAAATTATTGAAAACCATTACATTAGAGTAATTAATTATCAATTAATATTAATACCCAAATTCTTTTAATTTCATATCATTGTCACGCCACTTAGGCTTCACCTTTACAAATAGTTCAAGGTAAACCTTGGAACCAATGAACTCTTCAATATCCTTCCTAGCCAAACTACCTATCTCCTTAATCATCTTACCTCCTTGTCCAATAATAATTGCTTTTTGGGTTTCACGATTCACCACAATATCCGCCTGAATTTTTGTTAAAAGCGGTTGCTCCCTGAATGAATTCACCAACACGGCTGTATGATAAGGAATTTCCTCCCCAAACAACTGATATATCTTTTCCCGGATCATCTCACTTACAAAAAACTTAGTGGGCATATCACTCAAATCCTCCTGGTCAAAAAATGGATGACCCCCCTCAGGAATAAGTTCAAGTATAACTTTCATTAACCTATCTACATCACTAATATTCAATGCACTAACTGAAATTATTTTTGTACAATACGGCTTTGTACTAAAGTAAGCATTTGCCTCTTTAACCCTTCCACCAGGGGCTAAATCCGACTTATTCATCACCACAATACAAGGCACTTTTAACTTTAACGCACTAAACATAGCGTCAATTTCGTCAAAATCATCCCGAACATCCACCATTAATAGGCCCAAATCTGCATCTTCCAAGGCCGATTTTACCGCCCCCATCATCTTCTCATGCAGCTTGTACTTAGGATCAATGATGCCAGGCGTATCGGAAAATATGACTTGATACTCATCCACTTTGTTCAAAAAGGCTTTGATTCTATGGCGGGTGGTTTGTACTTTGGAGGACACAATAGCCATCTTCTCACCCATAATGGCGTTCAGTAAAGTGCTTTTACCAGCGTTTGGCTTTCCAAATATATTTACAAACCCTACTTTCATGCCTTTTTATTCATTTATTGAACCCTTAATTATACAAAGTTACGACAAAAAAAATCCGCTCTCGATAGGATTCGGGAGCGGGATTATGTTGCGAGGGAAGGGATCGAACCTCCGACCTTCGGGTTATGAGCCCGACGAGCTACCGCTGCTCTACCTCGCGATGTTTGGAGGGCAAAGATAGGCGTTTATTGCTTCTTGACCAAGTTTATTGCTGTTAAATTGAAACTAGCGCAGAAAGGGGAAATATAGGGTTTTCGAGGGATTAGTTAGCGCAATAATTAACACGGCTAATAAATAACAGATGGGCTAGTTAATACTTAAGCGATACTGCAATTGCCAAATTTGAATTTAAATAATCCGGGAATTTACCCCAAACATTATTTAATCCAAGTTGCCATATATCCA
>CAXNDZ010000094.1:0-7980 GCA_964201225.1 Chitinophagales bacterium
CTTTTATATTGGTATTGGCCTTTGCAAAACCCATCTTTCATCCTTATGCAATAGGGGGTGCTGCTTTAATAACGGTCCTTTTAATTTTATATAGGTACTTGTTCTCCCTAACATCAGTTAGGAACAAATTACATATCTCCTCTTTTCATTTTTTTCTATACCTTTGTGCATTCGAGATATTGCCACTCACTATATTGTATAAATTTATAGTACAATATTTTGGCGGCATTTATTAATAGGACACGAAAATAAAAATGGAAGTGAAATGAGTGGAGCAAAAAAATTGACTACAACAAAGACCATTAAAAAAATTCTAGTTTCCCAAGCAAGGCCTGAAAGTGAAAAATCGCCTTACTTTGAATTAGAGCGAAAACACTCAGTCGCATTGCATTTTCAGCCATTAATACAATTGGTACCCATTTCCGGGAAGGATTTCAGAAAAACAAAAATTGATATTTCAGAATATACTGCTGTTATTTTTACGAGTAAAAATGCCATCGATCATTTTTTTAGAACCTGCGATGAATTAAAAGTGAGTATTAGTCAGGATACAAAATATTTCTGCATTACCGAATCAGTTGCTTTGTATTTGCAAAAGTTTATTATGTATCGAAAAAGAAAAGTATTTTTTGGTACAGATGGCACTAATAAAAAAATGTTTGATGTTCTAAACAAACATAAATTAAACGAAAAGTTTTTGTACGTGTGTAGCGAAAATCAACAAGACAATGAAATTGTCAATTGGTTAAAGGAGCATGCAACAAAATTTGAATTAGGATATATGTATCGCTCCGTGAGCAGTGATATAGCAGCTTTGTTGAAAACCACTGAATTTGATATCATTTGTTTGTTTACGCCGAGTGGTTTGAAAAGTTTATTTGACAATAAACCTGATTTTAAACAAAACGGCACCATTATTGGTGCATTTGGTTCCAATACTTGCAAAGCCGTAGAAGAGGCAGGTTTAACATTACATATTAGAGTACCTAGCCCACAAACCACCAGTATGATGTCGGGGCTAGATCAATATCTTTCCTTAAGTAGTAAAAAGAAATAAGGCGTAATTACTTAATATTTTTCTGCTTCAATTAAATTGCATTTAAATGAATGCAACTCCTAAGTTTACCAATCGTCTTATAGAAGAAACGAGTCCGTATCTATTACAGCATGCGCATAATCCAGTGGATTGGGTGGCTTGGTCACCTACTATATTCACTGATGCGCAAAACGAAAACAAACCTATTTTATTAAGTATTGGCTATGCCGCATGTCATTGGTGTCATGTGATGGAGCGAGAGAGTTTTGAAGATGAAACTATTGCTGCATACATGAATGCAAATTTTATCAATGTTAAAGTGGATCGCGAAGAACGACCCGATGTGGATCACATTTATATGGATGCACTTCAAGCAATGACTGGTTCCGGCGGATGGCCTTTAAATATTTTTTTATTACCGAATGGTAAGCCTTTTTTTGGCGGCACTTATTTTCCACCAAGAACTATACCACAACGTGCATCTTGGTTGGATGTTTTAAAGGGAGTGAGGGAAGCGTATAGCAACAACCTAGAAAAATTAAATGATCAAGCGGAACAACTTACGCAGCATTTATTGAACAAGAATATAATACATAAACCAGCATCACTGGAAAGTGAAAGTGTATCCGATAACGGGGAAAATAATGTACCCAATAAAGAGGAAATAGAAATCATTGGGAACAGAATATTACAAAATGCAGATACGATGTGGGGCGGCTTTGGAACTGCTCCAAAATTTCCGCAAACATTTTCTTTGCAAATGTTATTTAGGAATTTCAAAATGAATGGCAACGAAAGTTGTATGGTTCATGCAATACGGTCTATTGATAAAATGATACAAGGCGGCCTCTATGACCATTTGGGCGGTGGCTTTGCTAGATACAGCACCGATGCACAATGGCAGGCGCCACATTTTGAAAAAATGTTGTATGATAATGCATTGCTTATTGGGGTAATGGCGGAAGCTTATCAAATTACACAAAAAGAAATCTATGTATATATCATAAAACAAACGGTTTCATTTTTAAAAAGAGAATTATCTAATCAGCAAGGGGCTTATTATGCTGCATTGGATGCGGACAGTGAAGGTGTAGAGGGAAAATTTTATACCTGGTCTTATGATGAAATTGAACAACTCCTGGACCCATCCTTGTTCTCTGAATTTTGCAATTATTATCAAGTAACAAAAAATGGAAATTGGGAGTATACTAATATTTTATGGACGACAGAAGCGCTTGAAAAAAGTATATCTTCTGAATTTGTAAACGCAAAAAATATTTTATTTAATTATCGATCCAAAAGGATTAGACCCGCACTAGATTATAAAATTATTTTATCTTGGAATTGTTTACTAATTACTGCATTGTGTAAAGCCTATGCTGCCATTGGCGATGAGGAATACAAACTAAGTGCGATAGATGCGATTACTTGGATTGAAAATAATTTTTCTGACAGCGATCGGGATCATTTGTTTCATACTAATACCAACGGTGTAAAAAAAGCTTTTGCTTTTTTAGATGATTATGGTGCTTTAATACAATCCTATATACACTTGCAAGAAATTACAGGAGATACCCATTATTTGCATAAAGCACAAAAGTGGATGGGGTATGTGCAAGCTCATTTTTTAGATGAAGAGGGCGTATTTTTTTATTATACAGCACAATATCAAACCGATGTGATTGTTCGACAAAAGGACACCTATGATGGGGCACAACCAAGTGGAAATGCTTTGATTTGTATGAGTTTATATTATCTAGGGCATGTTTTTGATAGGGCAAGCTGGATCAGTCAATCGGAGCAAATGATTTATCAAATGCGCAAATTGATAATACAATATCCGAGTTCATTTAGTTATTGGGGGCAGTGTTTTAGTTGGATGTCGGCTGATGCAATTGAGTTAGTCGCCATTGGGCCAAAAGTTAATAATTCCTTAAAAAAGGCATTATCCCCGTTCCAACCCCATAAAATTCTTGTTTTTTCTTCCAAGGAAGACCCGCATTTACCCTGCACTATTGGCAAATATTCAGTTGATTATCAATACTATATATGTGTAAATAAAACTTGTTTACCTGCAAATGAGGTGTTGGACGATATTTTAGCATTAATCTAACAATTTAATGTACTAATTTGCAAACCTTATAAACTACCTGACTATCAGATAATTCGCTCTATAAATGGCGGGTTTTTTATATAATTTTTGTAATTTGAAGCACTAAAAGCAAACGCCCTTTTAAACAATATATAAAAGGGCTGGTCTAAAACTAGATTATGATAAAAAATTTTACAATAAGGCAGTTTAAATTTCCTTTTTTGTTTTTAACAGTGCTATTTGCACTTGTTTTTATTCAAGCAAGAAAGCCTAAAAAAGCCGTTTGGAAACCCGATCCTAATACGATTGAAATTAAAGGAGGCGCTTTTTATTTAGGTGCCAGTGATGAAGAGGTGGATATGGCCATGATTAATCGAAAAAAATTAGTCTCAGTTCCTAGTTTTTGGATGGATCGAACAGAAATTACCAATGCGCAATACCGACAATTCGTAAATTATGTAAGGGATTCTTTATGTTATTTAGCTTTGTACGGCGGTGGCATTAATCAAACAGAAGATACCGTTTTAAAAGTAGATTGGGCAAAGGTGAGAAGAATTAATTATTCAAGTAAAGCGGTAATTGAAAAATTAAATGAACTCTTGCTTTCGCCAGACAATCGTATACAAGGGCGCATCGAAATTGACCCTAACAAATTAATTTACAAAACTGTTTATGTCGATTTAAAGGCAGCAGCTAGAGCTTCAAAAGGTTTAGAGCAAGCGATTAGTAAATTTATTGTCAAGCAAAATCAGCCTGTATATCCTGACAGTTTGGTTTGGATGCGTGATTATTCCTATTCCTATAATGAGCCATTAACAAGATTATATTTTTCCCACAGATCCTTTAATGAATATCCTGTAGTAGGAATTACTTGGGAACAAGCTAATGCTTTTTGCTACTGGAGAACAAATAACAGTGATTACTTTGGTGGACACCCTGGTCGTCCTGATTTGAAAGTGGATGCGATATATCGCTTACCAACAGAAGCAGAGTGGGAATATGCTGCAAGAGGTGGTTTGCAAACCAATGCGATGTATCCTTGGGGTAGTCCAAATTCAAGAACAAAGCAAGGTTGGTTATTGGCAAATTTCAAACCTGGTCGTGGTGATTATTATGGGGGTAGTCCAAGTAAGGATAATATTTATACGATGAAAGTGGAAAGCTTTCCATTGAATGGATACGGCTTAGCCGATATGGCAGGCAATGTAGCAGAGTGGACTGGGTCTGTTTATTATGAAGGCGGCTATAATTTTTTAGGCGATTTAAGTCCAGATTTACAATACAATGCTAAAGAAGAAGATCCAATTTCGATGAAGCGTAAAGTAGTACGTGGTGGATCATGGAAGGATATTGCCTACAATTGCCAAGTGAGTACGCGCAATTATGAATACCAAGATACTGCGAAATCCTATATTGGATTTAGATGTGCTTTATCTATGTCACCTAAGACAAAATAATCATTTATATAAATTTAATTTTTAATCAAACAAAAATAGAAGAATGTCAAATTCAATTTCACCCAGAACAAATAAAATTGTCAATGTTGTTATTTCATTAGGTGCAGCAGTTGTTCTTGTTGGGGCATTAGCAAAAATTATTCACCTTTCATGGGCTGACTATGCATTGATCGTTGGGTTGCTTACCGAAGCACTTATTTTCGTTATTTACGCATTTTTACCTCCACCAGAAATGGGAGGTGGTTCTTCCGATGCGGCTTCAGGCACGACAGATGCAGTTTTAGCAAAGTTAGAGGCAGCTAAAATTGATCAGGCCGCATTTGATAAATTAAGTACCAGTTTTCAAAGATTAAATGATACAGCAATGTATTTGGGAGATATTGCAGATATGGCAAAATCGAGCAAAGAATTTGCACAAAATACAAGCACGGCGGCTACCTCCATGGGCGGTGTAAACGAAGCTATCTTAGGGGTATCCAATAATTTGGCTGGATTTGCAACTGCAACAAGTGGTGTTAAAGATTTAAGCAATCAGTTTGAAATGATGGAAAAATCAATGGAAGCAATGAATCAGTATTACGGCAAGTTGACAGAAGCTTCGGCTGCCATGTCAAGTTCGGCTAGTGATGCAGTTCGTGCGAAAGAGCAAATAGGAATATTAGCAGATAATTTGACAAAGTTGAATCAGATTTATGGTAACATGATTGTAGCCATGCAAGGGCGCGCTTAATATTTCATAAAATTACTACCACTAAAAAAAATTAGTATACATGTCGTTACCTAAAGAGCCTAGGCAGAAAATGATTAACATCATGTATTTGGTGTTGACCGCGCTTTTGGCATTAAATGTATCCAGTGAAATTTTAAATGCATTTAAAACAATTGATCAAAGTTTATCCAATGCGAATATCATTATTCAAAAAAAGAATGATGATATATTAAAATCTTTACAAAAAAAATTAGCGGATCCTAAGACGGCTGAGAAGGCTGCAATTTGGGCCCCTATGGCGGATAAAGCGCATGCACTTTCAGATGCTATATATGATCATATACAAACATTAAAGCAGGATTTAAAAGTAGCATCAAGATTAAAGAAGGTAGATGGTAAAGAAGTTTTTAATGAGGATGACTTAGAAGCATCTACTAGATTATTTTTAAAAGGGAATGATCCAAAAGGGAAGGATTTATTAAATAGGTTAACACAGTTTAAAAAGGAATTGGGTGATATTGATCCTGCATTAGCGAAGGAAGTACTTCCTAATTTACCATTAGATTTAAGTATTCCAATTTCCAATAATATGGCTGCAAAGTCGGATTGGGCCTATGCTTATTTTAATATGACACCAACAGTCGCATCTCTTGCGATATTGACTAAATTTCAAAATGACATTCGCAATAGTGAGTCACAAGTGGTGGAGTATTGTCACAGACAAATTGGAGAAGTGGAATTGATCTATGATCAGTTCAATGCATTTGCAGCTTCTAATTCCCAATATTTAATGTCGGGTGAGGAATTAATTATTACTGCAGGGGTGGGGGCATTCAGCAGCGCTGCTAAACCTACTATCTCTGTGGATGGTACCGTGATTCCAATTACTGCAGATGGATCTGCAACATATAAATCAACGGCTGGTGCACCAGGCTTAAATTCGAAAAGAGTTCGTATTTCATTTAAAAAACCTGATGGAGAAACAGCGATTGTTGAAAAAATCGTGAACTACACGGTAGGTACACCTTCGGGTTTAGTGGTATCCACTGATAAAACAAGGGTATTTTATAAAGGCTTGGATAATCCATTAAGTATTACTGGTGGTGGTGGCGCTGAAAAAATTAATGCAAGTATCGAAGGAACTGGTGCAACAATAAAAAAAGCAGGACCTGGACAATACATTGTTAACTGTACCCAGTTGGGTTCGGTAGTAGTGGATATTAATGATGGTAAACAAACGCAAAAAGTAACGATACCTGTTAAACGTGTACCCAATCCATTGGCGTTAGTTAACGAAAGCGCAGGTGGCAATATGGCAGCGAATGTATTTAGGGTTCAAGGAGGGGTTGTTGCTGAATTAAAAGATTTTATTTTTGATGGTATTAAATTCAATGTGACTTCATTCATTGTCATTGGTACTGGAAAAGGTTTTGATGAACCTGAATTTAGAGAAGTGGTAGGAAATAAATTTTCAGGTGGTGCGCAGGATTTAGTCAAAAGATGTCAACCAGGCAGTACGGTAACTATTGGTGAAATAAAAGTATCAGAACCAGGCGGTGGAACAAGAAAATTAGATCAAACAATCACTTTTATACTTCAATAATTTTTAAAGTATGGGGCGATTTAAAATATATCAAATGAAAAAGTATCAAATTTGTAGCAGCCTATTTTTAGCGATCTTATGTATTGCCAACACCTCGAGTGCGCAATTTAATTATGGCGCAAAAAAGAAACCTGCAACTGCGGTAAAGGATTCAACAATCGCACCTACAGTAGCTGCAGTGGATACAACAAAAAAAGCAGTTGCATTTGATCCGAATGTGAAGTCGGTAAAAACATATGATACTACAATAGTGGGCGGATTTAATGCCAAAGCAAAGAAAAGTATAAGAAACAATTACGCCTTTTTTACAGAAACCGATTCGGTCACCCGTATGCCAAAAAAACGCACCGGTGTGCAACAACGCATTCCTTTGGAATATGAACATTTAAGAGAGGAGGATGCCTTGTTTAGTGAGTTTGTCTGGGAGGAAATTGATGGGCGTGAAAAATTAAACCGTCCATTTGTTTATCAGGCATATGATGATAATGGGGACCAACGATTCTTTGCCATTTTATTAAGGGCCATTGAAAAAGAGGAAGTGCTTTCTTTTGCAGCGGAAAGTGGAGGTGGCGATGACCGATTCACAACCCCAATTACGTATGATCAAGTTTCTGCGATGTTAAAGGGAAGTTTAGACACGCAATTAGTACAAAACGTGGACAATCCTAATATTTATGACACCGCTATCACATACAATACAAAATTAGCACCAAACCCAGACTCTATATATACTTTCAGATTAAAGGAGCAGTGGATCTTTGATAAAAAAACAAGTAGAATGTATTGTCGTATTATTGGTATTGCGCCAGTAGCCACAATCGTGATTAACAATAAGCCAGTGAAGCGTACTTTATTTTGGCTGCATTATCCTGAATTAAGAGCCAGCTTAGCTAAAAATGAAGTGTACAACCCAAAAAACATTTCCACTAGAATTACTTGGGAGGAATTATTTGAAAGCAGGTACTTTAATAGTTATATCGTTAAGTCAAGTATTGATAATTACAACGACAAATTGTTGAATGCTATTTATAAGGATCCATTAAGAAGATTACAAGAAGGAGAAAAAATAAGACAAAAAATATT
>CAXNDZ010000095.1:0-7930 GCA_964201225.1 Chitinophagales bacterium
TCCATTATATTTGCCGACTAAAAATCAGTTAACCAAACTATTATGCAACTCAAAGGATTAGTGCGCTTTTTTACATTTGCGCTTATTTTAATTTGTCTTTATCAATTGTCATTCACCTGGTTCGTTCGTAACCATGAAAAATCAATGGAAGCTAAGGCAGCAGCATGGGTAAAAAAATTACCTACTGCACAATCTGTTTATCCAAATGATAAAGAACAACAGTTTTTATACAACGATAGTGTAAGTGATATTCAAAAAGCCTATTACAAGCGTTTATTAGATAGCACAAAAGAGACCAAATTAGCTTTTGGCTTAACCACATATGCTTCAGCAAAGGAAAAAGAATTAATGCTAGGCCTTGATTTACAAGGTGGTATGAGCGTAACCATGGAAGTGGGCTTAGATGGTTTGATTAAATCATTAGCGAATTACACTAAAGATGCTTCATTTAATACCGCATTAAATAATGCAGTAGCCAAAAAAGCAAATAGCAGTGCTGACCTCATCTCTTTGTTTAGAGATGAATATAAATCAGTCAATCCAACAGGAAAATTGGCTCCTTTATTCGCTACACGCAGTAATGGTAAATTGAAATTTGACGCTTCTGATGACGCAACAGCCACCTATTTAAAAGAACAAGCAACACAAGCCTTCGATAATACTTATCGTATTTTAAGAACACGTATCGACCGTTTTGGTTTAGCTTCCCCGAATATTAATCCAGATCCTAACAAAGGTATTATTAGTATTGAATTAGCAGGTGTTAATGATAAAGAGCGTGTTCGTTCTTATTTACAATCAACTGCAAATCTTCAATTTTTTGAAGTATACACTTTTGAAAATAAAGATTTTAAAGCTGGTATCGTAGCTGCTGATAAAGCCATTGAAGCAAGCTTAAATGGCTTTACCGATACAACGGCAAAAGCAGATACAACAAAAGCTTTAGCAAATAAAAATCCTCTATTAAGAACAGTTCAGTTTAATGAACAACCTTATCAAAGTAAAAATGGTCAGAATACTTTCTCTGCTGAGATTGGTTATGCCTTGAAAAAAGATACTGCTACTTTAAATGCTTATTTAGCAATGCCAGAAGTAAAATCTAAATTCCCTGCGAATTTGGTTTTCATGTATGGTAAAGTAGAATCAGAAGATCCTAAATCAAAAGATGTTCTTCCTTTATACGCAATCAAAACATTAGACAACGGTATCGCTGAGTTAGAAGGTGATCATGTTGCTAATGCAGCACAAGATTTTGATGAAAGAGGAAAAGTGGCGATTAAAATGAATATGGATAAATTAGGTACTAGTATTTGGGGTAAAATGACCACAAAAAATATTGGTAAACCTATTGCCATTGTTTTAGATAACATTGTTTACTCAGCTCCTAATGTGAATGATGCCATTACAACTGGTAACTCACAAATTTCTGGTAATTACTCATTAAAAACTGCACAAGATTTAGCACAAATTTTAGAAAGTGGTAAATTACCTGCACCCGCAAAGATTGTACAAGAGCAACAAGTGGGGCCTACCTTAGGTAAGGCTTCTATTCAAGGTGGTGCAATGTCATTTGGAATTGCATTCCTTGTCATATTTGCATTAATGTTGTTGTACTTTAATACTGGTGGATGGGTTGCAAATATTGCATTGATCTTAAACTTACTTTTCACAATAGGAATTTTAAGTGCACTTGGATTTACTTTAACTGCACCAGGTATTGCCGGTTTGGTATTAACCATTGGTATGGCGGTAGATACGAATGTAATTATCTTCGAAAGAATTAAAGAGGAATTAACCAAAGGAAAAAGTTACCAACTAGCAGTAACAGACGGTTATAAACGTTCTATGTCTCCAGTATTGGATGCACACGTTACTACCCTTTTAACTGCATGTATTTTAGCTTACTTTGGATTAGGTCCAGTATTAGGATTCGCTACCACCCAAATCATTGGTATTTTATTATCCTTATTCTGTGGAATTTTAGTATCTCGTTTAATCACAGATATTTACACCAGCAAGAACAGACACTTTGAATATTTCACTGCAATTTCTCGTAATATATTCAAACATGCTTCTTTCAAATTCATCGAATTCAGAAAGTATGCATACATGCTATCTGCAGTTGTATTGGTTATGGGTGTGGCAAGTTTCTATAACGGATTTGACGAAGGTGTTGAATTTGCGGGTGGACGTAGTTACACGATTAAATTTAAAAATGCAGTAAATACGGAAGAAGTTAGAGATGCATTAAAGGTGGTATTTGGTGAAGCACCGATCATAAAAACAGTAGATACTAAAAACCAAATCAATATTACTACTTCTTATAAGATTCAAGAACAAGGAAATAATATTGATCAAGAAGTAGAAGCTTTATTATACAAAGGTTTAGCAAAACAATTACCTGCGAATACATCCTTCAAAGAATTTGAAACAGATTACAAACAAAGTTCTCAAACAGTATTACCTACTATTTCTGATGACTTAAAAGCGGGCGCTACCAAAGCAACTATTTTCGCTTTAATTGCAATTTGTTTATACATATTTATTCGTTTCCGTGATTGGAGATATTCTTTAGGAACTATCTTCTCATTGTTACATGATATATTTGTTACCTTAATTGTATTTAGTTTCTTAAGAAAAGTGGTTCCATTCCCATTAGAAATTGACCAGCATTTTATTGCTGCAATTTTAACGGTAATTGGTTTCTCAATGAATGATACGGTGATTGTTTATGACCGTATTAGAGAGGATAGCCAATTAATGAAAGGATCAGATAATGCTACTATCATTAATAAAGCCATCAACCAAACATTGAGTCGTACGATTATGACTTCATTAACGGTGTTCTTGACCATCTTAATCTTATTCATCTTTGGTGGTGAAGTAACACGAGGTTTTGCATTCGCAATGTTAATTGGAGTAATCACAGGTACTTACTCTTCCATTTTTGTAGCTGCTCCAGTATTGGTTGACTTTGCAAAAAATCGTCCATTAGGAAAGGCAGAAGATAAAAAGAAATAATCAAGTCCACTTTGATATACGAAAAATCCCTCCCGAGTCCTCGGGAGGGATTTTTTATTGAGTACAATTCTCATTGGAGCAAAGCGATTGAGAGAAAGGATGACTGTATTTATTATAAAACGGCTTTCATGCTGTCTGATATTTGTTTAATTTTTTTGAATACAATACTCATGCGAACGAACATTTGAGCAAAGCGATTGAGAGAGAGGATGATTGTATTTATTCAAAAAATTAAACCGCAAATGAAGTACCACATCCACAGGTACTAGAAGCATTTGGATTGGTAAACGTAAACCCACGACTATTTAAACCCCCTTGCCAATCAATTGACATGCCATCTAAGTAAATCTGATGTGACTTATCCATGCAACAAGGTATCCCTTCATATAAAAACAATTCATCTGCAGGTGCTGGAACATCAAACCCTAAAACATAAGTCATCCCACTACATCCACCCCCTTTTACACCTACCCTTAAACGTTGTTGGTTGTCAAAATCAGGCTCAGCCATTAAACGCTGAATTTCAATGATGGCACCTGCTGTGAAATTGACTGGTATTGCATTCGCTATTTCGGTTCCCATAAATGTTGATTTTAAGTTGATCTTCTAAAACACAAAATTACAATATCTAACGCAACTGCCCTTAGATAAAGTGTCGAAAATAGAAATATCTGCGCATGAAAACAAGTAAAAAATCGTAAATTTAACTATGCAAGAGGAGTCAAAAAGAACCGATAGTGGTATTGAAGTAAAAAAAGTTTATACCCAAAAGGATACACCTGCGGATATAAATGAAAATTCCCTACCTGGTGAGTTCCCTTATACAAGAGGTGTTCAATCGGATATGTATCGTGGTAAATTATGGACAATGCGTCAATACGCAGGATTCTCCACTGCAGAAGAAAGTAATAAACGATATCATTTTTTATTAGCCCAAGGTGTCATGGGTTTAAGCGTTGCTTTTGATTTACCGACACAAATTGGATACGATGCGGATCATGATTTAGCGGATGGTGAAGTGGGTAAAGTAGGTGTTTCCATTTGTTCCTTAGAGGATATGGAAATTTTGTTCAAGGATATTCCATTGGATAAGATTAGTACATCTATGACCATTAATTCAACGGCATATATACTTCTTGCACTTTATGTTGCCTTGGCTAAAAAAAGAGGCATTGACTTAGCACAACTATCTGGCACCATACAAAATGATATTTTAAAAGAATACGCAGCAAGAGGCACTTATATCTATCCACCAAAAAGCTCGATGCGTATTATCACCGATATTTTTGAGTGGTCAAGTATCCATTTGCCAAAATGGAATAGTATTTCCATTTCAGGATACCACATTAGAGAGGCAGGAAGTACAGCTGTACAAGAAATTGCATTTACATTAAGTAATGGAAAAGCATATGTAAAAGCTGCAATTGAAAAAGGATTGGATATTAATGTTTTTGGTAAAAGATTATCTTTCTTTTTTAATGCCCATAACAATTTATTTGAGGAAGTTGCTAAATTTCGTGCTGCAAGAAAAATGTGGGCACAAATCATGCAAGATTTAGGTGCCACTGATCCAAAAGCATTAATGCTCCGATTTCATACGCAAACAGGTGGTGCTACATTAACAGCGCAACAACCCATGAATAATATCAGTAGGGTTACGATACAAACGATTGCTGCAGTTTTAGGAGGCACACAAAGTTTACATACCAATGGTTTTGACGAAGCTTTAGGACTCCCTACAGAAGAAGCTGCAGCTATTGCACTTAAAACACAACAAGTAGTTGCCTTTGAAAGTGGTATCACTGATACGGCCGATCCATTGGCGGGAAGTTATTTTGTTGAAAGCCTAACCAATGAAATAGAAATAAAAGCATTGGAACTCATTCAGCAAATTGACACCATGGGTGGAAGTGTTGCAGCTATAGAATCAGGCTTTATGCAAAATAAAATTGGTGAAAGTGCCTATGCTTATCAAAAAGATATAGAATCCAATAAAAAAATAATTGTTGGCGTAAATCAATTTCAATCTGCCAAAGGTGTTGAAATACCTATATTGCGAATTGACGAATCTATTCGATTACAACAAATTGAAAAATTAAAACAGCTAAAAGCCAAACGAGATCAAAAATCAGTGGATGCTTGCTTACTCGCCATCAAGGATGCGGCGATTAACAATACCAATATTATGCCGCCAGTAATTGATGCCGTTGAAAAATTATGCACCCTTGGTGAAATTGCAGACACCTTACGTTCCGTATTTGGCGAATACCAAGCATAAAATAATTATTATATTTATCAATACAATTCATTAACAATTCCCTATTCATTTAACCATCCATTATTATGAAATATTTTATCTTTTTATTTTTAGCCATAACTACATTTAGTGCGACTGCGCAAGAGCTGCCTAAGAATTTCAATCAACTCGTGCAAGATATTGAGCCACAACTCATAAAATGGAGAAGGCATTTTCACGAAAATCCAGAACTATCTAATCGTGAATTTAATACAGGCAAATATATTGCCGATTATTTAAAAACATTAGGCATTGAAGTACACTACCCTGTTGCAAAAACAGGCGTTGTTGCTATACTCAAAGGCGGCAAACCAGGGCCTGTAGTTGCGCTCAGGGCTGATATTGATGCCCTACCAGTTCAAGAAAGAACACCCGTTCCATTTGCCTCAAAGGTAAAAACAGAATTTATGGGGCAAACAGTAGATGTGATGCATGCATGTGGACATGACTCCCATATTTCTATTTTAATGGCTACTGCTAAAGTGCTTCAATCTATGCAGAAAGAAGTACCAGGAACTGTGGTATTTTTATTTCAACCTGCTGAGGAAGGTGCTCCAGGAACAGAGGAAGGCGGTGCTCCATTAATGATCAAAGAAGGCGCATTAGACCAACCAAAAGTAGAAGCAGTATTTGGATTACATATTGAGGCAGAATTACCGGTAGGAAATATCTATTACAAACAAGGTGCATTTATGGCATCCTCAGATTGGTTTACCATCAAAATAAATGGTAAAGGTAGCCATGGTTCACAACCTTGGGGTGGTGTTGATCCAATTGCATCTGCTGCTCAAATTATAGAAGGACTACAACATATCGTTAGTAGGCAAATGAATATCGTTACAGCACCTGTAGTCATCACTGTAGGTACCATTAAAGGAGGTGTTCGTTCAAATATCATTCCGGAAACAGCCGAACTTACTGGTACCATTCGTACCCTTGATTCAAAAATGCAAACTGAAGTGCATGAAAGAATTAGAAATACAGTTAAAAATATAGCAGCAAGCTCCGGTGCAACTGCTGAGGTTACCATTGATACAAAAACATTAGTTACTTATAATGAACCAAGCTTGGTTAAAAAAACATTACCCTCGCTATTTAAGGCAGCAGGTGCCAATAATGTGCTTGAAACCACTTGGCAAACAGGTGCAGAAGATTTTTCATTTTTTAGTGCAAAAGCACCAAGCTTCTTTTTTTATTTAGGGGCATTACCAGCTGGTAAAGATCCGAAAGATGCTGCGCCACACCATACACCCAATTTTTACATTGACGAATCCGGTTTTACAGTTGGCGTTAAAGCCTTTTGTAATTTAGTTTTCGATTACGCTAAAGTGAAATAAAAATTTATTGATTATAAACGCGGGCACCAAATAATAAACTTCCAATACGCACCATGGTAGTCCCCTGTTGTATAGCAAGTTTATAATCCGAACTCATGCCCATACTTAATTGATCAAAATGAGCTGTATTTAAAAGTGTTTGTGCTTTATTGTAAGTATGCTTTAAACTAGAAAATTCATTTTGAACTACTACTGTGTCATCCGAAAAAGAAGCCATTCCCATCAGCCCACGCAATTTAATATTCGCATAATTAGTTAAACGACCACTTTGAATTAACTCCATTAAAGTCAATTCATCAAATCCAAACTTGGTTTCCTCCGATGCAATATGCACTTGTAACAACACATCAATGATGCGATTATTTTTTTGTGCTTGTTTGTTTATTTCAATAAGTAGCTTTTCACTATCTACCCCATGAATTAAATATACAAATGGCGCTATATATTTAACTTTATTGGATTGCAAATGCCCAATAAAATGCCAATGAATATCTTGTGGTAATGCTGCAGCTTTATCTACTAATTCCTGTACATAGTTTTCGCCAAAATCCTTATGCCCTAATTGGTGTAAATCTAAAATAGCTTCATTGGGCTTCGTTTTACTTACCGCAATTAACTGTACTTTATTTAAGGATAAATAAGTAGTAATTTCTTTATAAAATTCAATATTAACAGACATCTAAATAAGTTATGCTTTACTTTAAAGGGGATTTACCCTTTGCACAAAAATAGGACTAAAAGTAAAATTATTTAGTAATACTTCGCCCAATTACCATTTTTTGTATCTCTGAAGTACCCTCGTAAATTTGGGTAATTTTTGCATCACGCATTAACCTTTCCACATGAAATTCTTTTACAAAGCCATACCCACCGTGCACTTGTACCGCTTCGGTGGTCACCCACATTGCGGTATCACTTGCATGTAGCTTTGCCATAGCTGCAGATAAAGTATAATCCATTCCATTGTCCTTTTCCCATGCTGCATGATAACATAAAAATCTCGCTGTTTGTATACGGGTAGCCATTTCAGCTAACTTAAATTGAATCGCTTGATGTTCGTGTATTGGCTTTCCAAATGATTGTCGTTGTTTACTATAAGCTAATGCTAATTCATAAGCACCACTAGCAATACCCAAAGCTTGTGCTGCAATACCTATACGCCCGCCATTCAAAGTTTTCATTGCAAAGTTGAAGCCAAAACCATCTGCCCCAATTTGATTTTGTTTTGACACTACCACATCTGTAAACGAAACGGCATGTGTGTCACTACCTCGAA
>CAXNDZ010000096.1:0-7923 GCA_964201225.1 Chitinophagales bacterium
CCTTTTATTTAAGTACCATCCAGCTAAGTGAATAATTGGTTTGTGTTTTTCCTGTTATTTACCGACAAGTAATAAAACAATAAGCATGTAGAAGATCAATGGTAACATTGTTTGGACAGGGGTTCGACTCCCCTCGACTCCACTTTTTACAAATAACTCCTGGAATTTTTTAAATAGGAATTCAGGAGTTATTTGTTTTAACCCAGTAGGTATATGATGAAGCATATTTTTAGAAACGAATTTACAGTTGCATTGGTTGCGGCCATATTATTTATTCCTTTTTTAGGGAATGTGCATTTATTTGATTGGGATGAAATCAATTTTGCTGAAAGTGCGAGAGAGATGATTGCTTCGGGGAATTATTTTTCGGTACAAATTAATTTCAACCGTTTTACGGAGAAGCCTCCACTTTTTTTCTGGATGCAGGTTGTGAGCATGAAACTATTTGGAGTCAATGAATTTAGTGCGCGATTCCCCAATGCGATCTGTGGCATTATAACATTGGTTGTTTTATTTCGAATAGGCAAACAAATTTTCAATGAATATTTTGCCCGTATCTGGGTCATGGTTTATTTGGGCACTTTTGTTACTTTTTTATATTTCAAAAGTGGCATCATTGATCCTTGGTTCAACTTATTTATTTTCTTAGCGATTTACCATTTTTACTCCTTAACAACAATGCTTCAAGTAAATCGAATGAAGCACCTGGTTTTAACAGGTGTGTTTTTAGGATTGGCTGTTTTAACAAAAGGGCCAGTGGCCATTTTAATTGCATTATTAACTTATGTGGTAGTCGTTGTATTAAACCGCTTTCGATTTTTCGTCAATGGTAAAGAGTTTATCGCCATTTTTGTAACTACATTATTAGTCTGTTTTGCCTGGTTTGGGGTTGATTTAATTCAAAATGGTCCCAGTTTTTTAATTGAATTTTTGCAGCGACAGATAGCCATATTTAGTACCAATGATGCGGATCATGGGGAACCTTTTTTTTATCATTGGTGGGTGTTGTTATTGGGTTGTTTTCCTGCTTCTATCTTTTTTATGAAAGGGATGTTTATTCAAATGGAACGTAATGAACAAAAAATGTTCAAACAATGGATGGGAATTTTATTTTGGGTAACCTTGTTGCTATTTTCAATAGTAAAAACAAAAATTGTTCACTATTCCTCACTTTGTTGGTTTCCTTTAACAGCTATTGCAAGTTTTTACCTGTATGAAATTTTCACCGGTAAAGTAAGAAGAATGCATATTGTATTCAAACTGTTAATAGGTATTATTGGATTTTTATTATCCTTGATTTTGATTGCGATTCCATTTGCGTTAGTGAACAAAGCAGTTTGGATTCATTTACTGGAGGATCCATTCGCAAAAGCCAATTTGCAGGCAGATGTGCAATGGAATTGGTGGGATGGCCTGGGCGGCGGCGTTTTATTACTAGGGGTATTGTTTTACTTGTTTAGCAAAAAAAATCAATTAAAAACAAGTTTGCTTTTTTTAAGTGTTACTGTTTGTTGCTTATATACCTCTGTAATGATTGTACCTAAAATTGAAGGTATTAGCCAACGGGCTAACATTGAATTTTTTGAAAAAAGACAAGGGGAGGATTGTTATGTTGAAACAGTGGGCTATCGAAGTTACGCGCAATATTTTTATTCAAAAAAGCAGCCCTATCTATCAGCGCAGAAAATTAAAATTGATAGTGTGTTAGCGGGAGGAAGCAAGCAGCCTGATACGCTTACAACAAAGCAAAAGGAGCTTAATTTTAGTCAGTGGGTATTGTATGGCAATATTGATAAGCCAGCTTATTTTTCAATTAAGATTCAAAATAGACAAATCTTAGACACTATGCCTGCCTTGATTAAATTGTATGAAAAAAATGGGTTTGCTTTTTACAAGCGCCTACCCCAATAAGCATGTATTAGTGCTTGTGTTTGTAAATCGGAGAATTGTACAAACCTAATTGCTTGAAAAAATAGCCAAAGGAAACGCCAAGCACGCCAATGCCATATTGGATACTTCGTTTTAAATTAATGGAGGAGGCGTCGTCAAAATATTTAGTAGGGCAGGTGACTTCACCAATTTCAAATCCGGCATCAAAAATTTGCGCAATCATTTCATTATCAAATACAAAATCATCATTGTTTGCTTCGTAATTCACTTTTAATAAAACTTCTTTGCTAAATGATCGGTAGCCTGTATGATATTCGCTTAGCTTTTGGTTCATTAAAATATTTTGTGTTAAAGTCAAAATACGATTGGCGATAAATTTATACATCGGCATACCGCCTTTTAATGCACCTTTTCCTAAAATTCTTGATCCAAAAACAACAGGGTATAAGTCATTGGCAATAATACTACTCATTGCTAAAATAAGTTTAGGCGTATATTGGTAGTCGGGGTGAAGCATGACTACGATATCTGCATTTAATTCAAGCGCTTTATTATAGCATGATTTTTGGTTGCCGCCATAACCTTTATTTTGCGTATGGGTAATAATGTGTTTAATCCCTAGGCGCTCCGCTTCAATGACAGTATGATCCTTGCTTGCATCGTTCACTAATATAACATCATCTACAATATCAAATGGAATTTCATTATAAGTTTGCTCTAATGTTTTTTCTGCATTATAGGCAGGCATTACTACTACTACTTTTTTACCGTTAATCATTATTGAGAAATTATATTATTTGTACCGAATTTTGGGGTAAAAGTAGCAATTTATTCCTTATATATTGGGCCCCTTCTTTGAATTCCTTGGTTATCAGTTGTAAAAAAGGTAACCGTTTATTTTGTAGTAGGTTTATCTTTCAAAATATGTATATTTATAGGCGAGATTATTTCACAATTTATTGTAAATTCAATCATCATTGCCAATCAATTTATAATTCCTATTGATTGTAAAAACCAAAATCAAAATGAAAAAGCTACTAAGGCCCATCTTCTTAATTATTGCCTTATTCATTTCAGGCGTCCATTTATTTGCTTCCGGAGAAGTACCAAAGCGTCAGCCCATTGAAGGCAGGTGGAATTTAACTGTTGATTTAGGAGATCGTTTAGCAGCCTCCTGGTTGGAAGTACGATTGTTGGGCATTCAAACATTAACAGGACATTTTGTAGCGGATGGTGGTAGTGCGCGTCCTATTTCGGAAGTTATTTTTAAAGACAACAAAGTTTCTTTCCATATTCCTGCACAATGGGAAGTAACGGATAAAGAATTAATAGTGGAAGGGGTATTAAAGGACGGAAAGTTATCTGGCACCATGGTTACCCCAAAAGGACAAACGCTTACTTGGGTGGGTGTGCCTGCGCCAAGTTTGAAAAGAGATAAAGCACCAGTTTGGGGTAAACCCATTCCTTTATTTAATGGAAAAAATTTAGATGGATGGCAGGCATTAGGAAAAGACAATCAATGGGTGGTGGAAAATGGAATTTTAAGAAGCCCTCGTCCAGGATCAAATATTAGATCAGTTAAAACATTTGATGATTTTAAATTGCATATAGAGTTTCGTTATCCCAAGGAAAGTAATAGCGGCGTTTATTTAAGGGGCCGTTATGAAGTGCAAGTTGAGGATAGCAAGGGGATGGAAGCGACCAATATTCATTTAGGCGGATTATACGGTTTTATTGATCCATTGGAAATGGTGGCAAAGGATCCTGGTGTATGGCAATCCTTTGATATTACATTAGTGGGTCGCATTGTGACTGTGATTGCGAATGGTAAAATTATTATTCAAAACCAAATCATTCCAGGCATTACTGGAGGCGCATTGGATAGCCGTGAAGAGGAGCCAGGGCCTATTATGATGCAAGGTGATCATGGCGTAATTGAATATCGTAACATTATTATTACGCCTGCGAAATAATGTATTATGATCAATTATCTTTCAAATACCACTTCTTCATAAGGTATTCTGAAACGAGGGCCCCACACGCCATCATTCGTTCCCTTGCCCACACTAATGATCATATTAATTTCAGCACCGCTGGGTAAATTCAAATGTTTTTTTACGCGTACTTGATCAAATCCTTCCATTGGGCAGCATTCGAAACCTTCCGCTGCAATAGAAAGCATAAATGTTTGTGCAGCTAAAGCGCATGATTTATGCACGGTGATTCTTTGATCTGCTTTTCCGCCAAATCGAATAAATGGTTTCCTTAAACCCATAAAAAAACTCATGCATCGGCGTATGAAAGCAAATACACCAAAAATATCACTTCGGTAAGCTAAGGGCATTAATTTACCGTAATAATTCAATCCTCTTTTTTCTAATTTATTAGGTTCGCCTTTAATGGCATTTTTTAATCTGTCGTAATTCCATTTGGCTCTTTGGGGCCATAAATCCTTTCTGGTCACAAATACCACTATTTGTTTGGCGGTTTTAGCGGCAGATTGTCCAAGGCACAAAGCGGTGTACTTTTCTCTTTCTTCCTTATTCTTGATCCAATAAAATTCCCATAACTGCATATTGCTGCTATTAGGGGATAGTATGGCTCTTTCCAAGCTTCTTTTGATGACCTCGTCTGGCACTTCCACCAATGGATCAAATTTTCGGTTAGAACGGCGACGATCAATTATTTCTTGAAATTCGTTTGAAAGCATGAAGTGCTATTTATTTTAATTAATTTTGCGGAACCAAATGGTTGTTATTAGGTAACAACTAAATAATCATTCGGTTTGATCCGGGTGCAAATTAAATTAAACTTTATGAAGCTATGTTAAAAAGAATTATAATTTTTTTGTTAGTCATTCTTGTCCTGTTGGGGGGATTGTCTTTTACACCTCAGTTTTCACACTTAAAAAACTTCGCCATCTGGGGGAAACATACCATCCATGACTATAAAACACATCCTACACGCTTGGTAGCAAGTGGTGGTGCGCCGCAATATTGGCCTTTGGATTCAAACTATAATAAAGGAGTCATTCCGGATTCATTAATGGCGATTATTGATTCAAATGACACCCATGCTTTTATAGTGATTCAAAACGGAAAATTATTGTATGAAAAGTATTGGGATGGATATACACCTAAAACATTAAGTGGGTCTTTTTCGGCGGCGAAAAGCATGATCTCTTTATTAATAGGTATAGCGCTTGACGAAGGGAAAATTAAATCCTTGGACGAGCCTGTCTCAAATTATGTACCTCATTTTAAAAATGAGGGATTGGACAAAGTGCGCATCAAGGATTTATTGACCATGAGTTCGGGCACCAATTATTATGAATTTGATAAAAGTTATTTTAGTTTAAATGCTTCGGCCTACTATGGGGACGATGAGGGCTATTTAATAAGCCAGTTAAAAGCTAAGGAGCCAGCTGGTGTAAATTGGGATTATAGAAGTGCGGATACACAGGTGCTTGGATTTATTGTTGAAAAAGCATTTGGTCAAAATATTTCTGAACTAGTTTCTGAAAGATTCATGAAGCCGATGGGCGCTGAAGCAGATGCTTTGTGGTTATTGGATGGAAACAAAAAACATGAAAAAGCATTTTGTTGTTTTAATGGGGTAGCACATGACTATGCAAGATTTGGTCAGTTGGTATTAAACAATGGGCAATGGAATGGCAAACAAATTGTTTCTGAAAATTATATTAAGGCGGCCACTACACCGGCTTCCTATTTAAAGGATCCTTATGAAAATGGCAATCCTGTTGATTTTTATGGCTATCAATATTGGATGTTTAAAGAGCAAGGGCATGATGTAGTTGCACAAAATGGTTTGTTTGGACAATATGTATTTATTATAAGAGACAAAAATGCGGTCGTGGTTCGACTGGGTGAATCCAAGGTGACAAAACCTATTCATCATCATCAGCCTGAAAATTTTAGTTATGTAGCTGCTGCTTTGGCATTGTTAAAATAAAACAGCATTTTTAAAATAGTTGCGCAATAAAAAAGGGTCCCGATGTATCGGGACCCTTTTTGGTATAAAATTTTCTGCTTTAAGTAAACTAAAACAAATCCATTCCTTTTGCAAAATAAGTTAAGGTGCCAGGAAGTGCTAACCAGAAAAATTCTCTTTTAAAAATGATTAATGCAACCAAAATGATGAACCAAACAGAGAAATAAATCCAAAATTTTTTGGTACTTTTTTGCGCTTCCATACTTATTTTATTTTAATGTGTTATTGTTATGATTTGCAAATATACAAAAATTCTCAAATGAAATTAAATGTCAATTGCAATAGTTGGTTAGTTGCTTACAGTTCTGGGGTGTAGGTATATTTAAGATCTACTTTCCAGCCATCTTTGGTTTGAATCACTTTTAATTTATGCGCAAGTTTTTCAAATGAATTTTCATAATAGATCACTGAATTTGAACTATCAATGGCACTAATCTCGTTGATTTGGATGGAGGCTTGTCTGAGTTGTTGTCTGCCTTCCTTGTCAAGTGTGTAATAGTTTTTAGAGATTTGTTCAAGATGACCTTGGTTCGCGCTATCGGAGATAAGGTAAAATTTTGCTTTCTTAAATTCGCCTTGTAAGCAGCTTTCGATAAAATAACGCCCGCCATCTAACGGGCTGGTAGCGATTTCAAAATCAGGTTGTTGTTGGCAACTCAAAAGGCAAACACTGGCAAAAATTAAGGTGAATAGCTTTTTAATCATATGCAAAGGTAAGCCAATTATGGAAAATTTAAGTGAGGATTAACTTGTTTAATTGGCATCTTGGGGCGTTTATATTAATTTTGAATATAATAAAGAGGGAACCGCATGAAAAAAATAATTCTGTTAGCAACTGTATTTTTCGCAGTTCAATCATTTGCTCAGCAAAAGCACCCCTCTTTTATGCAACAAGGCAATATTTACGAAGTCAATATTCGCCAATATACCCCTGAAGGGACATTCAATGCATTTGCAAAGCATATCCCAAGATTAAAAAAAATGGGGGTGCAAACACTCTGGTTAATGCCCATACAGCCAATATCAAATTTTGGTCGCAAAGGGACTTTGGGTTCCTATTATGCTGTTGCGGATTACACAGCAATCAATCCTGAGTTTGGGACCATGAATGATTTTAATAATTTGATTAAACAAGCACATGACTTGGGTATGAAAGTAATTATTGATTATGTGCCTAATCATAGTGGTGCCGATCACCCATGGCTAACTACCCATCCTGATTTTTATGAAAAAGACAGTACAGGTAAACCCACCTTTACCGCTGATTGGTCCGACACACGTGAATTGAATTTTGAGAATAAGGAGATGCAGGACAGTATGATCAATACCATGAAATTTTGGGTAAATAAAACAAAAATTGATGGCTTTAGAGTGGACGTTGCTTGGGGTGTTCCCATCACTTTCTGGACGAAATGTTTGCAAACTTTAAAAGCAATAAGGCCTTTGTTCTTTTTAGCTGAAGCGGATGATGCCCCATTACACAATGCAGGTTTCGATGCTACTTATACATGGCGAGAATATAATGTAATTAAAGAGGTGGCTGCAGGTAAAAAAGATGTTCAATCATTAGATACTATTTTTAATACCATTGATACAAGTTTTATGAAGGGGGCTTGGCGATTATATTTCACGAGTAATCATGACGAGAACTCTTGGAACAAAGCCGACTTTGAAACTATGCCAGGTATTATACATGCACCCTTTGCCGTTTTAGCATTAACGTATCATCGGACAATGCCACTTATTTATAGTGGACAGGAGGAGCCAGTATTAAGAGCACTTCAATTTTTTGAAAAAGACCCTATTCAATTTAGTAAATATGAACGTGCTTCATTTTATACTGCATTATTACAATTAAGAAATACCAACAAAGCATTTCGTGATCAGGCCCAATTTAAAAGGTTAGCTGTCAATAATCCAAAAGTAATCATGGCTTACCAACGTGTATTTGAAAATGATAAAGTAGTGGTCGTTTTAAATTTATCCAATAAGGCCCAGGTGGGTGATTTAGCATTAAATGGA
>CAXNDZ010000097.1:0-7867 GCA_964201225.1 Chitinophagales bacterium
AAGTCTGAAAGTACAAGACCTGATAAATTACCAACACGTATTTTATATCCTTCAGCAGAGGGAACTTATAATACAGCAAACGTACCTAAAGGATTATCACCATTTACTTCACTTATATTTTGGGCAAAATAAAATTTAAATATTAAAATTATGAAAAATATAAAAAACCTATTTCTTGGCTTATTAATTATATCACTTTCTTCTTGTTTGAAGGCAGATGATATGAATATCGATGCCGTGAAGTATAAAACTAACGTGATTGAGATTGCAAACACAGGAGATAATTTAACCAATACAGGAGTACCTGGTTTTTATTCTGATCTAGGTGTTGTTGCAGCTGGCGCAAGTAAAACATTTAATATCAACATACATTATACTGGACCAGGTAATGCACCAAATGATATTACAGTAACGCTTACTTCAGATGCTGCAACTTTAGCCGCATATAATACACAAAATGGGGTTACTAAGGTAGTTCCACCAGGATCTGTGGTTAGCTTTCCAACTTCGGTTGTTATCAAAAAAGGGACCAACCTAACTACAGTGGAAGGTAAAATTACCGTTTCTTCTGATTTTAATTTTAGCGCAGCCTATGGTATTCCTGTTAAAATCTCGAAGGTATCTGAAGGAATAGTCAGTGGTAACTTTGGTAACGCTGTATACTCATTTGGTGTTCGTAATAAATTTGATGGTAATTATACTGTAACGGGTACAATGGTTGATTATGCTAATGCTGGACTTACAGGAAGATACCCAATGAGTGTTGGCATGGTGACAAGTGGCGCAAATACTGTTCGCTTGTATGATTACGTAATTGGTGGAGTTTATCACTCCATTTCTACTCCTGGCCTTAGTTATTATGGTTCATTCGGTGTAGAGTTTGCCATTGATGCATCAAATAATATTACAAGTGTTATAAACGTATATGGGCAACCAGCAGGTAATGGTCGTTCAGCCGAGCTTGATCCTAGTGGCGTAAACAAATATGATCCAGCTACGAAGACGTTTAAAGTTAAATACTGGATGAATCAGCCTAGTGTTATTACACCTCACCGTGTTTCTTTTAATGAAACTATTACATATACAGGAGTTAGATAATATTTAACTTTTTATAATATAAAAGAGTCCCGCTCCGAAATTTCGGAGCGGGACTCTTTTTTTTGTACCTTTCATTTTTAAAATCATCTTTTGATTAATCCTCATCCTATGAAAAAGCTAATTTTTATTTTTGCTATTTTAGTGAGCCAATTTGCTGACGCGCAAAATACCGTTTGGCGTAAAATTAGAATTGCACCAACGTTGGTTGAAAATTACGAATCTGATAAGGCCAATAAAAAAGTAAAATTAGGCGAGTGCTTTATTGTGAATAGCGCCAATCGTGAATTAGCGCGAGGCAGGTACAAAAATGGATTAAAAGATAGTATTTGGAATTATTTTAGCCAAAATAATGATTTGATTCAAGTGTATGATTTTACCAACAAAAAATTAATTTATAATATACCAGATGTATCATCCATTGTAAAACAAGGATCCGTGATTGATACCACTGGCTATGTTAAACCTAAACTGGTAGCACCTGTTAAGATTGGCGGCCTTGATTACGGTTTTTATTTATTGTATAACCAACGCAATTTACCCGAAGGAGCAAAGGATCAAAGGGAAGACATCTTAATGGAATATGTTTTTGATATTTCTGCAACTGGGAAATTGGAGGATTTTAATATTAAATATACTTCTACCTTTTACAATGCTGAATTTAAGCAATCTATTAAGGGTTTGCATGGGGATGCTTACGAGTTTATTCCTGCAAGCATTAATGGCAATTCGGTAAAGAGCAAATTGGTGTATCAAATCATGTTATACATTAGTCAGGCTAAGGACAGAGGTACCTACAATATACCCACCCAGAAATATTAGTCCATTTTACCGCTGTAAATTCCGGCATAAAAAAGCCCCTTAGGGAACTAAAGGGCGATTTTCGATTGCTTGCTTGTATGGGTAAACCAAACCACATATACAAGCACAAAGGTAAGATTGTATCCAATGCCCATTTAATAACTTATTGTTAAATGTGATGGAGTTTTCCGCTTAATTGTTTGGGTACACGCGTAATGCCTGTTCAAGGCAATCCATGGCCAAATTGAGGTCCTTTTAATGTTAAATCACTTCACCTTCAATGGTTAATTCAGTAGGTATTTTAACGCCAGCAAATTTAACAGTCACTTTCTTTTTAAAAGCGCCAACTGTAGGTGCCGTATAGGTAATTTTAATGGTTCCTTTTTGCCCTTTCAAAATGGGCTTTTGGTTGTACTCGGGTTGTGTACATCCGCATTCTGCATTTGCAAATTCAATCACTGCTGGTTTTGCATCATTATTGGCAAAGTTAAAGATGACTGATTTGTGCACACCTTGTTTTATTTTTCCGTAGTTGTAACTTGATTTATCAAATTGTACACCTGTTTGGGCCATGCTTGTGAATGATATCAGTAATGCAATGAGTAAGGAAGTTAATTTCATGATTGGATTTTTTAAAATAATATAGTATTGTGATTTAAAAGAAAGTTAAGTGCGTGTTTGGTAATTAATAATTGGAATTAGATATTTGGATTATTGCTTATTTGGACTGTTAATGATCGGAGCTGTTGGTGCATTGGCAATGGCAACGCCTTCGCCTGCAAATTGTGTTTGCTTGACTAAGCCATTTGAAAATTCAAGTGCCGTAGCACGTGTAAAACTTCCCATAGCACTTCCGTTAAAGGTAATTTGAACTTGTCCCATTTTACCAGGTGCGATTTTTTCATTGGGTTTAAAATTCGGGGTGGTACAGCCACAACCTGGGCGTGCATTCACTAAAGTAATGGTGTCCTTACTTATATTGGTGAATTCAATGGTATAAGTAGCTGCTTGCCCGAAGTTGATTTTACCAAAGTCAAAAATGTCATTTTTGAACTTTAATACCTGATCAATATTGGCTGCAGTTTGCGCTGAAATTGAACTGAAAATACCCAAAGCTAGGCTTAAAACAAGTAGTGCTTTTTTCATATAATAAGGGTTGATTTGAGGCGTTGTTGCATGTAAAATTATTAAAAAATAGGGAATTAAATGATTTTATCTAATTCTTGGTTTTTTATGCTTTTTGCCCCCTATTTTTGCTATATGGAATCCACCCTCGATGCTGTTTTAACACCTGAAATGCTTTCATTTGAAGCGTTTAAAAAATCTGTATTGGAGGATTACCGAATAGCCCTCATGAGTAGGGAAGTAAGTTTACTTGGTCGACGAGAAGTATTAACAGGAAAAGCAAAATTTGGAATTTTTGGAGATGGAAAAGAAATTGCACAAATAGCATTAGCTAAATTTTTTCAAAAAGGTGATTTTAGAAGTGGTTATTATAGGGACCAAACTTTGATGTTTGCGATGGGCACTTCCAATGTGGAAGATTATTTTGCCCAATTATATTCTGATGTAGAAAATGATCCTTATAGTGGCGGTAAAAATATGAACGCTCATTTTGCGACAGCTTTTGTTAATGATAAAGGGGAGTGGTTGGATTTAGTGAACCGTCATAATATATCAGCAGACATTGCGCCCACCGCTGGCCAAATGGCCCGAGCATTGGGCTTGGCATATGCATCAAAATGTTTTAAGCAGTCAAAACAGAAGGAGTTGTTTTCACATTTATCGAATGATGGAAACGAAGTATGTTTTTGCACTATCGGGGATGCAAGTACTTCTGAAGGACAATTTTGGGAAGTCGTAAATGCCGCGGGTGTTTTACAAATTCCTTTGGCCATTTTTGTATATGATGATGGTTATGGAATTTCGGTGCCGACCAAATTACAAACAACGAAGGGTTCCATATCTGAAGCTTTACAAGGCATGCAAAAAGAAGCTAACACCAATGGCATTAAAATTTTCACCGTCAAAGGTTGGGATTATGCTGCATTGTGTGAAATATTTGAACAAGGCATTACTTATACAAGAAACACACATGTGCCTGTCGTATTTCATGTGCAGGAATTAACGCAGCCGCAGGGGCATTCCACTAGTGGAAGTCATGAAAGATATAAATCAACGGAACGTTTACAATGGGAGCGGGAGTGGGATGGTATAAAAAAAATGAGGGAATGGTTATTATTGAATGAATTAAGTAATGAATCAGATTTACAAATATTTGAAGCGCAAATAAAACAGGCTGTCCGGGATGCAAAATTAAGGGCTTGGAATAAATATATCGCACCCATTAATGAAAAACTAAAGCAGGGCGTTGCTTTGGCTTTTCAAGGATTAAGTCAAGATGATTTATTAACAGCACAGCAATTGACGCAAGAATTAATCTCGAATAGAGAGCCTTTAAAAAGAGATATTTTTAGATCACTTCATTTGGTACTTGAAAAATTACCCAACCATCCCAATAAAATAGCGGTGCTTGATTTTTTATCCAACTATCATGATGAGCAAGCGCCTTACTATAGTAAAAATTTATACAACGAAGGTCCTAAGAGCACCTTAAATGTTGTTGGTGTACCTGCAATCATTAACGCAGATGCGACTACTTTGAATGGCTATGAAATTTTGAATCATTATTTTGACGAGTTGTTTGCATCCAATCCTTTGGTATATGCATTTGGTGAGGACTTAGGAAATATTGGAGATGTGAATCAAGGGTTTGCAGGTTTACAAATTAAGTATGGGGCTGATCGCATATTTGATACGGGTATTCGGGAGCAATCCATTATGGGGCAAGCGCACGGTATGGCTTTACGCGGATTAAGACCGATTGCTGAAATTCAATACCTAGATTATTTATTATACGGGTTACAAACCTTAAGTGATGATGTTGCTACTCTTCATTATCGTAGCAATGGAATACAAAGTAGTCCGGTAATTATTCGTACTAGAGGACACCGACTAGAAGGAATTTTTCATAGTGGCTCCCCAATGGGCGTAATCATTAATGCCTTAAGAGGGATGTATATATGTGTGCCAAGAAATATGGTGCAAGCAGTGGGCATGTATAATACTTTACTAGCTGGCAATGATCCTGCATTATTAATAGAGTGTTTGAATGGTTATCGTTTAAAGGAACAAATGCCGACTAATTTAATGTCCTTTAAGGTCGCGTTAGGAGTTCCTGAAATCATTAAAGAAGGAAATGATATCACGATTGTTTCCTATGGTTCTACGATTCGTATTATTGAGGATGCAGCGATTAGGTTAGCGGAAATGGGCATTGATTGCGAAATTATAGATGTACAAACTTTATTACCATTTGATATTCATCATCAAATTTTGGCATCCTTGAAAAAAACAAATCGTATTGTATTTGTGGATGAAGACGTGCCGGGTGGTGGAAGTGCTTATATGTACCAACAAGTACTTGAAGTACAAGGTGGCTACAAATGGCTAGATGCAACTGCGCGCACTATTAGTGCAAAAGCACACCGTCCTGCTTATGCAAGCGATGGGGATTATTTTTCCAAACCTAATACTGAGGAAATCATAGAGAAGATCAAAGAGATGATGGCGGAATAGCCATGAGATTTCACTATTAATTATTTCTACTTAAGGAATAGCCTTCTAATTTTTGCGTGTGCTCCAATGAGCCTAATCTAAATTTCACAGCTACCTTTGTTTGTTTTTGTAATGCTCTTTCCATGTTACAAAAAAATCCTGTTGTAGTCGTATAGTAATTTGCTGGCAATTTTGTCTCCTTCGATATCGTATACTTGTTAAACACTGGCTTAGTAGTATCTTTTATTACAGGTGAAATAAAAGCGGTGATTAATAATGTTGTTATAATTTTCATACTTAAAACTTTTATAAATCAAAAGAGGGATTTATCGTACTTTTTTATATTTAAATAATAAAAAAGTACGATGCACCTACCCCATATTATGGAATACTTTATTTACATCTTCGTCTTCCTCTAATCTTTCAATCAGTTTACTTATATCCTCTGCTTGTTCATCTGTTATCGGAACTGTGGTGGTTGGAATCCATTCAAGCTGTGCACTCAATGGTTGAATATTTTTATCCTCCAATGCTTTTTGTAAATTTCCGAAATCAGTAAAAGCACATCTTAAAACGATAATTGCATTGCCATTATCATCATTACTTTCTCCTAATTCATCCAAGCCGTGGTCAATTAATTCTAATTCCAAATCATCCATATTAACACCTTCTGGGCTTAAATTAAACACACCCATTTTTTTAAACTGGAAACTTACACTTCCACTATTCCCTAGTGCACCATGTCCTTTGTTAAAATGACTTTTCACATTGGCTACTGTTCGTACATGATTATCGGTGGCGGTTTCCACTAATAAGGCAACGCCATGCGGCGCATAACCTTCGTATAAAATTTCCTCGTAATTACTAGTATCTTTTCCCATGGCACGCTTAATTGCGGCCTCCACTCTATCCTTAGGCATACCTACACTTCGTGCATTCTGATAACACCTTCTTAATGCAGGGTTGTCATCGGGGTTAGGGCCACTAGCTTTCACAGCAATTACAATTTCTTTACCGATTCGGGTAAATTGTTTTGCCATACGATCAAAACGCTTGAACATGGTGGCTTTCCGAACTTCAAATATTCTTCCCATAGTAGTATGTTATTGAGGTCTGTAAAAATAAGCTAAAAAAATAATCCCCCCGAGTACTCGGGGGGATTATTATCAGTTATGCATCAATAGCGTTTAGTCATTTAATTTGCTATGCTTACGACTATAAACGAAATACACCACCAAGCCTAAGACCATCCATGCAAAGGCTACCTTTAATGTTTGTGCATCTAGGGCAAATATCATTGCCAAGCAAATAAGCGCTCCTAATATTGGTACCAATGGCACTAAAGGTGTCTTGAATGGTCTTTCCATATCTGGTGATTTGCGTCTTAAAATCCAAATACCAGCACTCACCAATACAAATGCGAATAAGGTTCCAAAAGAGGTTAAATCACCCGCTACATTACCCGGTACGAATGCGGCAAATGCACCCACAAATACAAATAAGATCCAGTTTGATTTATAGGGTGTTCTGTATTTAGGATGTAACTCAGAGAATACTTTAGGTAATAATCCGTCATTTGCCATCGAGAAGAATACACGAGATTGCCCCATTAACATCACTAATATCACTGAGCTAAAGCCAGCCAAAATAGCCACGGTAACCGCAGTAGCCAGCCAACCATAACCCGTCATATAGGTTGAAATTGCATAAGCCACAGATGCTTCACGACCTTTTAAAGGATCCACAAAATCTTTCCAGTTAGCTACACCTGTTAATACGTGTCCAAATAGAATATATAATATTGTACAAACTACTAATGAACCTAAAATACCAATCGGCATATCTCTCTTTGGATTTTTCGCTTCTTGTGCAGCTGTTGAAACAGCATCAAAGCCAATGAACGCAAAAAATACAATGGCAGCACCACCCAATACACCACCCCAGCCATGCTTAAATGCACCAGAATAATCTGCAATCACCTTACCCGCAGCGTCGATGACTGGCGGTTGGTTTGCAGGAATTAAATAAGGCGTATGGTTTTCGGGACGAATAAACTGCCAACCCAAAACAATAAATATAATTACAATCGCCACTTTTATAAATACAATAATTGCATTTACAACAGCAGATTCCTGTGTTCCTTTGATTAACAATAAGGTTAATAATAATAAAATAACTAATGCTGGTGCATTCATAATACCATGACGTAATATCCCATCTGCACCGGTCATACTTTCAAAAGGGGAGTGGCTCCATTCATAAGGAATGCTCCCCCCCAGCAGTTTGTTTAAATATTCACTCCAAGCAATAGATACAGTGGCAGCGCCTAAGGCATATTCCATAATTAAAGCCC
>CAXNDZ010000098.1:0-7852 GCA_964201225.1 Chitinophagales bacterium
TTAAACGTTCCTTTTGCGATTGTGGATGCAACTGTATTTACGGAAGCGGGTTATGTGGGTGAAGATGTGGAAAGCATGCTTACCCGTTTATTACAAAACTGCGATTACGATGTGGAAGCTGCGCAAAGAGGTATTGTATACATTGATGAGATTGATAAAATCGCAAGAAAAGGCGATAACGCTTCTATCACAAGAGATGTCAGCGGCGAAGGTGTTCAACAAGGCCTATTGAAAATGCTGGAAGGAACGGAGGTTTTGGTACCCCCACAAGGTGGTCGTAAGCACCCGGACCAAAAAATGATCAAAGTGGACACTAAAAATATATTATTTATTTGCGGTGGTGCATTTGACGGTATTGATAAAATTATTGCACGTCGTATCAATACCAACGCCATTGGATTTAGTGTAAACAAGGACGAACAAGAATTGCAAAGAAAAAATTTATTACGTTTTGTAAATGCACAGGATATTAAAGCCTTTGGATTGATTCCCGAAATGCTAGGTCGTCTTCCTATTGTTACCCATTTAGAGCCATTGGATGCCGACACTTTAAGAAGTATTTTAACTGAACCTAAGAATGCATTAATCAAACAATACACGCAGCTATTTGCTATTGAAAAAATCAAATTAACCATTGACAACGACGTGTTTGATTATATCGTAAATAAAGCAATGGAATATAAATTAGGCGCCAGAGGATTAAGAAGTATTTGTGAAAGCTTATTTACACAAGCAATGTATGAAATGCCAGGGACCAATACTACTGAATTTAATGTAACATTAGCCTACGCCAAAAACATGTTTGACAAAAGTAAATTAAGCACTTTAAAAGTGGCTTAATCAAAATCATATTCAAAAAAAGATTAAATCAAATTTTATGCAAGAACTTATTGATCGTTTAGTAAAAGAAACAGGTGTGACACCAGAGCAAGCAAAACAATCTATTGAAACTATCGCAGCGTTTGTAAAAGAAAAATTCCCTATGCTAGGTGGTGCTGTAAATCAAATTTTTAAAGCAGGCGGAAAATAGTCAGGAACTTGGATTGGGAACTTGCTAAAAAGTAAAATCCTCCCGAAGGAGGATTTTCAAGCAAGCAATCGAAAACAAGGAAATTAATCCTAACTCAAACTAATACTTTTTATTTGAGTCTTTGCTTTTTTTTAACAGAATTTATGCAGACTTAGGTGCCAAATTTCCTAGTGTATTGCTTTTCAATCACTTATAATAATCTGGCTTTTGAGCCAAAGGGCTTGTTTTTCAGGCAAATCAAATAAAATAACTAGTTCCCGCCAGGAAACTTGGCCTCCCTGCTGTTTTCTCAATTTCAATATTTCATATAGCTGCTGATCTTCAAAAATCCCCAATGATTTCCATTGTGCAAAATTCATCGTACTACTATTAAGCAGGGGTTTAAAGTTTTTCTGCACCAATAAATGGGGGCGCAAATTTTGAAAAGCAGTATCTGCTAAACCATATACTTTTTTTAATTGCAGGGGATGGGTAAACCCCCCCAAATGATTTTTGTAATTGATTATTTGATGGACAATATTCATAGGTAATTTAGTTTTATCATTCCATTCACTCGCATCTGCTTCATTGATGTCGATGGTCCAACTTGCGGACCCGTTATTCATTCTATACTTATATGAATGACTAAAATTTGATTTAAAATTATTCCCTTTATCCCTATCTGGGTTACTCCCCCATTTGCTTTCGCTTGACGTTAATTCAATAAATGGAATTAACTGATGTGCGATGAGTGGATCCAACCCATACAACTTAAGCAGGTCTTCTTTTTTGTAAAAGCGTCCTCCCTTTTCCCGATAATGCATTAATGTTTTGACTTGCTTTAATGGAATACCTAAATGAATGGCATTTGCACTATCAATAGTATTAGGATCAAATTTAAACAAATGGAGTGTGGGGCTTGCTAAGGGTTTAGTCTTCCTTACTAAATCATTTTTATGGGGCACTAGTAATGCGAATACAATACTCAATGTTAATATTACACCGAGTACGATGATTCCTTTTCGTTCCTTTTCAGAAAAAATAAAATAGGCCTCCCAAGAATTGATCATGTTTGATTTTCACACGAATTAGTGAAAAATGCAAAACACTATAATGCATTAATTCAAATGAATATAGGTATCATTGTACCTATAGGATATTAACAGCTAAATCCAAGCCCATCATAGGCCAAATGCATACCTGAAGGTAAGCTGGCGGTGACTTGATCGTGCAATCCTATTTGGTGGCTAAAGTGAATAAAATACACCGTTGGCACTTTCAACTCAGTTGCCAATGCAATGGCTTGATCCAAATTAAAATGAGTGGGATGATCCTGCTTTCGCAAAGCATTTAAAATTAAAATTTTCGATCCCTTTACTTTTTCTTTTTCTTCCTCTGAAATATAATTAGCATCTGTGATGTAAGATAATTCGCCAATTCTAAATCCAAGCACGGGCATTTCTCGATGCATTACTTGAATGGGTATAAAAGGAATATCTCCAACAGTAAAAGCAGCTTGATCAATGGTATGTAATATCATCTCAGGAAGTCCTACATCTTTTTTTTCCTCAAAAGCATAATAAAAATCTCTTTTGATGGCAATTTGTGTAAGTGCATTTGCGTAAATGGGCATGGACTTATTGGAAAAAAAATTGAATGGCCGAATATCATCTAAGCCAGCATAATGATCGCGATGCGGATGCGTAAAAACAATTGCATCTAATTTTGTTGTTTGCGTGCGCAACATCTGATACCTAAAATCGGGGGTTGTATCAATTACAACCGTGGTAGTCGCACTTTGAATTTTAATACTTGTTCTTAATCTTTTATTAATGGGATCAGCTGATTTGCATACTTCACAATCACAGCCTATTAAAGGCACTCCAGTACTTGTTCCTGAACCGAGGATGGTGAAATGTAACAAAATAAATATTTTTAAAACAAATAAACCAAGTCAACCCCTTATTCCGCAGCAGTCAAACTCAACTTTTTGACTTCTTCATACATTTTTTGAGAATGATGCGTCAATTTATCAAATTGAATATCCAATTGTGGAATTAACTCCAATAAGGTATTAATACGTGCTTCAAGGTTTAAGAACTTATTTAAAACCACAATTCTTCTTGTTTCAAGCAAACACCACCCACTTTGAAAATTACCACGCTCATATCTAACTACATATTCAGATTCTCCCAAAATATCTTCCAATTTGTCTAAGGTAGTTTGATTTAATTTCATATTAATCATTTGATTTATAGGGTAATAAGTCGGCACACAAATATAGTTTTTTTGTACTCCAGGCATTTAATTATACGCCGCGAGTTATTCACATTTCGTACCTTTGTAAACACAATATGACTATGGCCACTATCAGCAGAAAAATTATTAACGACCCAGTACACGGATTTATTACGATCAATGATCCGGTTATTGCAGCAATTGTTAGCCACCCCTATTATCAAAGATTAAGGCGTATACAACAAATGGCCTTGGCGCAATTGGTATACCCTGGTGCAGTACACACGCGTTTACACCACTCATTGGGCGCTTATCATTTAATGTGTAATGCCATCACCGAACTAAAAGACAAAGGCATTAACATTACCGATGCAGAGGCGCAAGCTGCAAAAGCAGCCATCTTGTTACATGATATTGGACACGGCCCTTTTTCACACGCACTTGAAAATGTAATTTTAAAAGGAGTGACACATGAGGATTTATCGCTTTTAATTATGCAAGCTTTAAATACCGAAAACGACGAAGCACTCAAAGGAAAATTAACATTGGCCATTCAAATTTTCACCAATCAATATCCTAAAAAGTTTTTACACCAATTGATAAGTGGGCAGCTAGATGTGGATCGTTTGGATTATTTGTCACGTGATAGTTTCTTTACTGGCGTTAGTGAAGGGGTCATTGGTTACCAACGCATTTTGAAAATGCTAACTGTACATGACAATGAATTAGTGGTAGAGGAAAAAGGAATCACTAGCGTTGAAAAGTTTTTGGTATCACGCCGATTAATGTATTGGCAGGTATATATGCACAAATCGGTCGTGGCTGCAGAAAATATGTTGGTTAAAATTATTGAACGTGCACAATGGTTACTAGCACAAAAAGACGATGCGATTAAAACAGGCACCGTACTAGATTATTTTTTAAGCGAATTTACTGGCAAATTAGCCGATGTTGATTTAAATGCCTATTGCCAATTAGATGATACAGATATCTTAAGTGCTATTAAAAAATGGCAGCACCACCAAGATCCAGTCATTTCACTTTTATGCAACCGATTATTAAATCGAAAGTCATTTAAGTGCAAGATGCAAGACAAACCAATAAACGCTAGCGAATGGGAGGCCGCCTATTCATTAGTTAAAGCAAAGTTCCCGATGAATGAGAAGGACCTATCTTTTCTTTGTTTTAAAGGGGAAGCCACCAACACATTATATAAAAATGATGGAGAAACTATTAAAATTTTGCTAAAAACCGGTCAAATAAGCACTATTTCACAAATTCAAAACGCTTTAATCAACGAAAGTCTCTCCGCCCCGGTGAAAAAATTTTACATTTGCTTGCTTAACGAATAACCCCTCATTCAATCCCTAGCGCATGCTACAATTTACTGCACAACAAATAGCTATAATGATCCAAGGTCAAGTGGAAGGGGACGCGTCTGTTGTAGTAAATAATTTTGGTAAAATTGAAGAAGCAAAAAAAGGAGATATTTCCTTTTTAGCCAATCCCAAATACGAGGAATTTTTATACACTACCCAAGCATCTATTGTTATTATTAATACCTCCTTGGTATTGAAAAAAAATATTTCGGCTACCCTTATTAAGGTACCTGATGCCTATGCTGCATTTGCAACTTTACTTACCAAGTATCAGGAATTAAAAGCACAACAATTACAAGGAATAGAGCAGCCCTCCTTTATTGCACCTTCAGCTAAAATGGGTAAGAACCACTATATCGCTGCATTTGCGCATATTGGAAATAATGTAAGCATGGGAGATGATGTTAAAGTTTATCCGAATGTGGTGATTGCAGAAAATGTAAGCATTGGTAATAATGTGGTGTTACATCCGGGTGTTATTATTTATTCCGATTGTGTGATTGGGAATAATGTAACCATCCATTCAAATGCCGTTATTGGAAGTGATGGTTTTGGATTTGCCCCAACGGCGGATGGCAGTTTTCAAAAAGTACCGCAACTAGGAAATGTAGTTATTGAAGATAATGTGGAGATCGGATCCAATACCACGATTGATCGTGCAACCATGGGTTCCACTTTTATCCGTAAGGGTGTGAAATTGGATAATCTTATACAGATTGCACATAATGTAGAGATTGGAGAAAATACAGTCATTGCCGCGCAATGTGGTATTAGTGGCAGTACCAAACTCGGTAAAAGCGTCATGATGGGTGGGCAAGCTGGCGCATCTGGTCACTTATTAGTGGCCGACGGGGTGAAGATTGCTGCCCGGAGTGGGCTTACCAAAAGCATCAAACAGGCCAATTTAGTGGTCACTGGCTACCCGGCTGGCGAGCATGGCGCGACCTTAAGAACGCAAATTCAAGTAAAAAACCTGCCATTATTGGAGAAAAGGGTCAAGGAACTTGAAATATTAGTGCAACAACTAGCCCAAAAAGGCTAATTCAACCTAATTTTACTCAAAATCATTACTTTACATTAGCGAAGCATTAAACAAAAAAGCATGGATCAAAACTTTAATCCCGATAAGCAACACACTTTAAGCAAAAGTATCAGCATTAGTGGCACCGGTTTGCATACTGGGGTATTGGTGGATATGACCTTGACTCCAGCTAACCCAGGTTACGGAATCCAATTTCAAAGAGTGGATTTACCCAATAAGCCAACCATTAAAGCGGATTGCGATTTAGTCACAGATACTAGCCGCGGAACCACCTTGCAGGTGGGTGATGTAAAAATTAGTACTGTTGAACATATTTTAGCTGCCCTAGTTGGGATGGGTGTTGATAATTTATTGATTGAAGTGAATGGTCCTGAGATTCCAATTATCGATGGCAGCTCAAGCCCGTTTATTGAAAAAATAGAAGCCGCTGGAATTTTAGAACAGGATGCTGCAAAAGCATGGTACAGTATTGATGAAAATATTTTTCACTACGACGATGAAAAGCGTGTTGAAATGGTTGCGCTTCCATCACTTGATTATCAAATTACCACACTGATTGATTTTAATAGTCCAGTTTTAGGAACACAACATGCAGCATTAAAAACGATTAAAGATTTTAAAGCGGAGATTGCACCTTGTCGTACTTTTTGTTTTTTACATGAATTAGAAACCTTACTTGAAAACGATTTGATTAAAGGCGGCGATATTAATAACGCAATTGTGGTGGTGGATAAACCTGTATCAACAGCGGAGATGAGCCGATTGGCAAAAGTATTTAAGCGTGATAAAATTGAAGTGAAAAGCGAGGGCTATTTAAATAATTTGGAATTAAGATTCCCGAACGAACCTGCAAGACACAAACTGTTAGACGTGGTAGGTGACTTAGCATTAATTGGTTATCCGATTAAAGCACGCATTATTGCCAATCTTCCAGGGCATAGTAGCAATGTGGAGTTTGCGAAAAAAATTAAGCAGTACATAAAAAAGAATAAGCACGTTAAGGATGTTCCAGTGTATAATCCTGCAGAAACGCCTGTGTTTAATTTAGAACAAATTGAAAAAACATTACCGCACAGACACCCATTTTTGTTTATTGATAAAATCATTGAATTAACAGACACGATGATTGTAGGGGTAAAAAATGTTACTTTCAATGAATGGTTTTTCCCTGGTCACTTTCCAGGAAACCCAGTCATGCCAGGTGTTTTACAAATTGAAGCATTGGCGCAAACGGGTGGTATCTTGTGTATCAATGCCATGCCTAAAGGACAATACGATACTTACTTTTTAAAAATTGATAATTGCAAATTCAAACAAATGGTAAAACCAGGTGATACCATGTTGTTGAAAATGGAATTAACCTCCCCTATTCGTCGTGGCATTTGCGAAATGAGAGGCACGGTATATGTTGGAGGCAAAGTTGCTACCGAAGCTGATTTAGTAGCACAAGTAATTAAAAGAGCAGAATAAAAAAGAAGAAAAATTATGACACATCCATTTACCTATATTGATCCTAACGCAAAAATTGCATCCAATGTAAAAATTGATCCATTCACCGTGATTCATGGTGATGTGGTTATTGGAGAAGGAACATGGATTGGCAGTAGTGTAACAATAATGAATGGCACTAAAATTGGGAAAAACTGCCGCATATTTCCAGGGGCGGTGATTGGTGCTGATCCACAAGATTTGAAATTTAACGGTGAAAAAACAAATGTTGAAATTGGGGATAATACCACCATACGTGAATTTGTAACCATCAACCGAGGAACTTCGGATCGTTGGATTACCAAAGTAGGCAACAACTGTTTAATCATGGCGTATAGTCATATCGCGCACGATTGTATCATTGGCAATTATTGTATTTTAAGTAATAGTGTACAAATTGCAGGACATGTTACCTTGGGCGATTACGCTTGGATTGCAGGTGTGAGTGCGGTACACCAATTTGTAAACATTGGTCAGCATGCGTATATCGCAGGAGGAAGTTTGGTAAGCAAGGATGTTCCTCCATATATTAAAGCGGTGCGCAATCCATTGAGTTATGGCGGTGTTAATAGTGTTGGATTAAAAAGAAGGGGATTTGATTTGGAAAAAATTAATCATATCCTTGATATCTACAGATACATTTTTAGTAAAGGAATGAATACAACGCAAGCATTAGAATTTATTGAGGAAGAAATT
>CAXNDZ010000099.1:0-7849 GCA_964201225.1 Chitinophagales bacterium
ATTGAAGAAGGTGACTGGTGTATTGAACAAACTTTATTCTTTGGTGGTGCAGACCGCCCTTTGAATATGATATTAGATGATGGTGGTGATTTAACCAATATGGTGTTAGATAAATACCCTCAGTTTGTTTCAGGTATTAAAGGATTGAGTGAAGAAACAACTACAGGTGTTCACCGCTTATACGAGCGTATGGCGAAAGGTACTTTACCAATGCCAGCGATTAACGTAAACGATTCTGTTACGAAATCTAAATTTGATAATAAATATGGTTGTCAAGAATCATTAGTAGATGCGATTCGTCGTGCGACTGATGTAATGATGGCTGGTAAGGTTGCAGTAGTGGGTTCATACGGTGATGTAGGAAAAGGATCTGCTGCTTCTCTACGTGGTGCTGGTTGTCGTGTAATGGTAACTGAAATTGATCCTATCTGTGCTCTACAAGCTGCAATGGATGGATTTGAAGTAAGGAAAATGATTGACGCAGTAAAAGAAGCAGACATTATTGTTACTGCATCTGGTTGTCGTGACTTGATCAACGAAAAGCATTTTAGAGTAATGAAAGACAAAGCGATTGTTTGTAACATTGGTCACTTTGATATTGAAATTGATATGGCATGGTTAAATAAAAACTATGGTCATACAAAAGATACCATCAAACCACAAGTTGATTTGTATAATATCGAAGGCAAAGACGTTATCGTTTTAGCAGAAGGCCGTTTGGTAAACCTAGGTTGTGCAACTGGTCACCCTAGCTTTGTAATGAGTAACTCCTTCTCCAACCAAACTTTAGCGCAAATAGAATTATGGACGAATCATAAGAACTATGAAAACAAAGTATACGTTTTACCTAAACATTTAGATGAGAAGGTAGCGCGTTTACACTTAGCGAAAGTAGGTGCTGAATTAGATGAGTTAACCACTGAACAAGCAGAATACTTAGGTATACCTGTAGCAGGACCGTTCAAGTCTGATGCTTACAGATACTAAGCTATAAATAGTTATTAAACTAGGCGCCAATTTAACTATTGAAACTGCGAATGAAAAAAGCAAATGAAAATGGTTGATTTAGCTGCATAGCTTGTAGAATAATTTGAACTTTCCCCTTGCCGTCCCGATTTATTGGGACGGCTTTTTTATTGATCCGCTTTAAATACAGCAAGTATTTTTAGTATCTTTAAACCAAGATTAAAAATAGATTCAACAACAACTATTAAAAAGGCCCTATGAAAATTTCAAATTTTTTATTTACTATCTCATTACTTGTTATTACAAGTTTTTTGAATGCACAACAGATTGCCATTATACCAGAACCCTTTCAAATGAAAGTGGGTAATGGCAGTTATACCTTACCTAAAATTATTGCAATTAATGCACCTAGTTCTGCAAATGAGATTAGTGAATTAATAGTAAATAAATTAAAAGCAGTCACCAGCAGCCAAGTAACTAAATCAAGTACTAAATCAAATATTGACATCCAAATTAGTAACGAAGCTGAATTAGGCAAGGAAGGCTATCATTTAGATGTAAATGAAAAAGGTATTCAAATTAAAGCCAATACCAATGCAGGACTATTTTATGCATGGCAATCTTTATTACAAATAATGCCAACTGCCATATTTAATAATACCATACAAAATAATTTAAGCTGGAAAATTCCTTATGTATCCATTACCGACAAACCTCGATTTGGTTGGAGAGGATTAATGTTAGATGTTAGCAGACACTTTTTTACTAAAGCTGAAGTAAAAGAATATATTGACAATATGGTGTTATATAAATATAACGTATTGCATTTGCACTTAACGGATGATCAAGGTTGGCGTATTGAAATTAAAGCATTGCCTAAACTAACTGAAGTGGGTGCATGGCGTGTGGATCGCAAAGGCAAGTGGGGAAATATAACCACCCCTTCACTAGATGAACCAAAAACCTATGGCGGATTTTATACCCATGAAGATATTAAGGAACTAGTGGCATATGCAAAATCAAAATTCGTAGAAATTTTACCTGAAATTGATATCCCAGGACATAGTATGGCTTTTTTAGCCTCCTACCCTTTAAGTACAACACCCAATTATAATTACCAAGTGAATGCAGGTACGGAATTTATGGATTGGACAGGATACAATGGACATGCAACAGCAAAAATTGACAACGCATTGAACCCTGCCAATGAAACTGTTTATAATTATTTAGATAAAATTTTCACTGAAGTCGCTTCCCTATTTCCTTTTGAATATATCCACATGGGTGGAGATGAAAATGCAAAAAACAATTGGGAAAAAAGCGTAGAAGTACAAAATTTAATGAAAAGAGAAAACTTAAAAGACCAAAATGAGGTACAAAGTTATTTTGTAAAAAGAGTAGAAAAAATTATTAATGCAAAAGGGAAAAAATTAATGGGATGGGACGAAATATTGGAAGGTGGATTACCCGGCAATGCAGCAGTAATGAGTTGGAGAGGTATGCTAGGAGGCATCGAAGCTGCAAATCAAAAACACCAAGTAGTAATGACCCCAAATGACTTTGCCTATATTGATTTTTACCAAGGGGAGGTTACCGCCGAAGGAAAGGTTTATAAAGGGTTAAGAATGAAAAAAACTTATGAGTTTGAACCCCTACCTCAAGGCATTGACCCTAAATATATTTTAGGTGGGCAGGCAAATTTATGGACAGAGCAGATATTAAGTTTAAGAAGTGCACAATATTTAACCTGGCCTAGATCCATGTCCATTGCAGAAACGCTCTGGTCACCAAAAGAGAAAAAGAATTGGCAAAATTTTTCCGAAAAAGTAGAAAAGCAATTTGAAATTTTAGATGCTTTAAATATTAAACATGCTAAAAGTATGTACGATCCAATTGTCACAACCACCACTAACACGAAAGGTGAACTTATTGCTAAAATGGAAGGTGAAGTTGCTAATCTAAAATTTTACTACTCCATTGACGAATCTTTACCAGATAACTTTAGTACCGAATATACAGGAACTTTTATAGTTCCTAACGATGCAACAATATTGCGTGTTATCAGTTACCGAAACGGAAAACCTATTGGAAAGATGTTGCATATACCTATGGAATCATTAATAAGTAGGGCTGTTAAAACTTTGTAAACAACCCAAAGCTTTAGTTGGTAGGTTTAACTTAAAATCACTGCCTTGACACAATAAGCCCCGTCCCCCCGAGTACTCGGGGGGACGGGGCTTATTGGTAGTTATATTCAGTAAATTTGAGCTGCATACATTAACATCATGAGGGTAGTACTTATTTTATGGTTGGCTTTACTTTTCAATCAATGTAGCCTTTATGCACAAAATAATGAATCAGATAGTATTGTAAAACAAGATGCTATTGACAAAAAAAAATCATCCCTAAAAATTAAAATTTTAAAAAGTATTACAGGCAATGCCGAATCCATGACCGATACAAACAGAGATGTGATTGCAAACAATATTGAGCTATTATCAAAATATAATGGCAAACAAATCAATAATATCATTATTGAACAACATAATTTCTCCACCAATATCAACCTTCCTCAAATAAACCAAAAGGACAATGTTACAAATATTGCCAATAAGCTACATAAAAATTCATCTGATAATACGATTAGGAAAAACTTATTTTTCAAACCCAACGAACTACTCAGTCCCACCATCATTGCCTATAATGAAAAATGGTTAAGGGATCTAAACTTCATTCAAGATGCGCGAATTATTGCACTACCTGTAAAATACGACACCAATAAAATAGACCTATTTATCATCACCAAGGATATATTCCCATTAGGAGGAAGTTTAAATTTAAAAAATCAAAATTCATTTGACGCCTCATTGAGTGATGAAAATTTATTTGGCACAGGCAATGCATTAAAAATTAATAACAATTTTGACAATACCCGAATACCGAAACCTGCCTGGGGATATAACCTACAGCTAAGAAACGTTTTTGGAAGTTTTATTAATATTAATGGAGGAATCAATAACTATACCAATAGCATTTCCGATGGATCAAGGTCAGCCATAAATAAACACTTATTGGGTGAACTTCCATTCCTCCATCCTTTAAGTAATTGGACGGGCGGATTCGAACTAATGGAATTTAAAAACACCAATGCTTATCCTAATAAATGGAGTGATAGTTTATTTGATAGCAAATTAAATTACCATTACGACACCAAAGATTTTTGGGTTGGATACCAGCTATTTTTTAAAACAAAAATAAATAAAATTAATCGACGTCATATTATACAGTTACGTCACCTTGAAAACAGTTTCAATATTCGCCCTATTAACTTCTTGGCCCAATTGGATAAAGATTATCGAAATATTAATGCTAATTTTTTATCAATCACTGTATTCAACCAAAATATTATCAGAACAAAGTATTTATATGGCTTTGGACGTAATGAGGATTTGCCTATTGGACAATCCTTGAGCTTAACTTTTGGAAAATACTACAGAGAAATAAATAGCATTTCATATGCTGGTTTGAAATATGAAAAATACGCATTGCAATCCTCTGGAAATTATTCGCACTTAAATGTCAATATTGGCAGTAGCTACGCAGAAAAAAAATACCAGGATTTTAGGTTCTTATCTAGCTTGGAAATAATAGGCAAATTAAAATATATCGAAAGTGGATCACCCTACCGACATATATTTAATGTTAGTATTGCACAAACTTTAAATAATAAATTTAACGAGGCATTATTGATTTATAGTAATTATGGCATTCCGCAATTAAACAAAGAACAGATCAAAGGGGGTACCCGTATTTCAGGCAATTGGGAATCGGTTTTATACAGTACAAAAACATTATATGGATTTAAATCCTCCCCATTTGTGTTTGCCAACCTAACGTATATAAAAGCCATTGACGAAGTAAAAAAGAATGGCGGGGTATTTACTGCAGTGGGAACAGGCACCAGAATACGTAATGAAAACCTCATATTTGGGACTATTGAATTAAAATGCTTTTACCTACCCCGAACGAATTTGCAAGTAAGCCCATGGAATTTTAGCTTCATTACCAATTTGAAATATAAATACAATTCAACCATCATTCAGAAGCCCGATTTTGTTGAAATTAATTAAAAATCCATTGGCCCAAATTCAACCTTTAGCCCTTATTTTTGTTATATAATTTATGGTTCAAGCATATAATTTTTTAGCCAGCTGGCAGTTATTCCCCGAAAAAAGTGAATTCGAGTACCAACTCGTTCCAAAATCCGGAAATTACAAAATTGAAAGCGTTCAAAATGCCCATGCACTTAGCTTTAGTCATAATTGGGTAAACATAGAAAATGAAGCTTTTTATGCCCAGTATAGTGTAAATCCCAATGGCATCGCACAGCCCTTTGACAACCATTTATTAGGCAATGAAGTTATTGCCGAAGTAAACAATGGCTCCTGCTTAACAGTGCAGTTTAATAAGGATAATAAGGAAGTTTTAAAAGTGACCCAATACGGTTTTAAAGAAAATGGCGATCCATTTAAAAATATTGAAATTTATCATAAACAATTAAGTGTGCTCCCCTATGCCTCCTCTGCAGGAAGTGTTGCAATAAGACCCACCAAGGAAGGAGTTATCAAACACAAAGCTTTATCTGCCATGGAGGATCAAACCAACATGCAGCTAAATCAAATTAAGGAACAAATTGAATTATTGGCAAGGCAAGCACAGGAAATACGTAAACGTAAGGAGTTAAGCTTGATGATTTACGAAGCTAAAATAACTTTCAAGCCGCAAATAGGTCAAGTATATCATGTATATGAAAAAACGGACGGCTCACATGTTTTATCACTAGTAGCTCCTAGTGAATGGGGCGGCGGCTCGGGGCCATTTGCCGGATTTATTGCAACGGTGAAATTATTAGCCGATCATACTTGGATTGAATGTTAATACCTGTATTTAGCTAGTATCGTATCTACTCTTTTTTCAATGGCTGCATTTTTTTCAACAGGGGGTGCATGGTGTTTTTTTATTGTCGCATCAAAAATTAAAGGACCATTTGCGCCCCAATGTTTTTGATAGATAAAACTATCCACTCCTTCCATATCATGCGAAGGATTCGTTCTTGTAAAACAAGCCCATAAAAAATTATTAATCTCTTCTGCCATCCAACTTGGATTTTCAGTTAATATTAACATGACTACCCCTAACTCGTTTAATAAATTTGCCCCCTGCCCTTTTAATTTTTCTTGCAGCCCTTTTGTATTTATTAATGCGGCATCTAATGCGATAATACCAGGTAATACTAATTTTGCATTTGCATTTAATTGATGAATCTGCTCTGGCACGCTGCTTGCCAAACTTCGTTTCACATCCCCATAGGCAGCAATCACTACTTTGGACCCCGCATTTAAATTTTCACCAGAATAATCCAAAGTATCCATGGTTGTTTTCGTGTAAAAATGAATATCGCTAGTTAAATCAATACGTTCTAATAAAAATTGTAAATAAGCAGGAACATTATGTGTGCTTATTTGATTAGAATCATCGGCTGTTATAAAAACAAATTTTGCTAAGCTTAATTGTCCAGTACCTAAAATATGATTTGCAATTGTTAAAATTTCAGCGGGTTTTTTATTTTGTAAATACGGTGTGTATCTTTCACTTCCAATTGCTAATAATAATGGATGAACCCCTGCAGCGTCTACTGCATGCACTTCTTTTAAACCAGGAATTTCATTCGACACCGCTGATCCTGTCATACTATGTATCAATTGTCCAAAGCTGGTATCTTCTTGTGGTGGCCTACCGACAACAGTGAACGCCCAAATGGCATTTTTTCGCGCATACACTTTATGCACTTTCATCACCGGGAATGGATGTTGCAAACTATAATAGCCAAGATGATCACCAAAAGGACCTTCTGGTTTATTTTCACCAGGGAATACTTCACCTGTGATCACAAAATCGGCATCTGTACTTATACAAAATCCATCTTTATAGGTATATCCAAATCTTTTCCCTGCCAATACACCTGCAAAATTCATTTCACTCATGCCTTCGGGAAGTGGCATCACCGCAGCTACTGAATGCGCTGGCGGACCGCCCACAAAGCAACTCACTTTTAAAGGCAATCCTTTTTTGTTTGCTTTTGTTTGATGCACCCCAATTCCACGATGTAATTGATAATGCAACCCCACTTCCTTATTTAAAATATAATCATTCCCATCTAATTGAATACGGTACATGCCTAAATTTGAATTGCCGATACCCGGTTTATCTGCATCCTCTGTATATACTTGTGGCAGTGTTACAAATGCACCCCCATCCATTGACCAATGATGAATTAATGGAAGGTCGCTAATGTTTATTTCTTCAAATAAAACCGGTTTTGAAATTGGATTTTTTTTGGGCAACGCATTCAATGCTGCGGGCAAGGCGGCAAGTGATTTTAATGGATTTTTAATAGCCGCTGTAGGATCAATTTTAATATCAATCAATTGCTTTACTTTAGGAAGCGTATCCCTAAAAATAAATTGACTTCGCTCAAGTGTTCCAAAAATATTACTCGCAGCACGAAATTTGGATCCTTTTACATTTTCGAATAAAATAGCAGGCCCTTTTTGCTCAAAAACACGCAAATGTATTGCGGCCATCTCCAAATTTGGATCTACCTGTTCTTTTATGCGCAAAAGCTGCCCAGTCCGCTCCAAATCAAGTAAACAAGCCTCTAAACTAGAATAAGACATTCTCTTTTAATTGAGTTACAAAAATAACTTAAATTCGCTCATGACTCGTTTAAGTGTGAATATAAATAAGATCGCCACTTTAAGAAATAGTCGTGGCGGCGATAATCCAAATTTGGTACAAGTGGCCAAGGATTGTGAACGATTTG
>CAXNDZ010000100.1:0-7841 GCA_964201225.1 Chitinophagales bacterium
TTCCCTTCGCAGGCATTACCCTGTTCAGGTTCAACGGGTTTTTTCTCAGCTTTTTACAGCACCCCGAGGACGGGGCAAAAATAATATGAATTAATCATACCAGCAAGTGTAACTTTATAATAGTTATTTCGTTTTAAGGAATATAAACAAACATAATATGAAAAAGCTAGTACTTGCATTGTTGGTTTTAACTAGTTGCAATATCAATGCGCAACAAAAAACTGCTATTGTATATGACGACAATGCGCAAGTGCGTAAAGTGGCTAATTTTTACGCAATTAGCGTTTCAAGTGCGATTGATTTGTATTTAACACAATCCACTACTAATAAAGTTGCAGTGAGCGCAAGTAGTGATGAAATCCGAGATCAAATTATTACTGAAATAGAAGGGGGTGTTTTGATTATTCGTTTAGGTGCAAATGGATCCTGGTTTAATTGGAAAAAATGGGGGAACTATAAAACCAAGGCTTATGTAAGTATCAAAGATATTGATGCAATAACAGCTTCGGGTGCTAGCGATGTGCACTTGGTGAATATAATAGAATCGCCGAAAATTAGAATTAAGTTAACTGGTGCTTCAGATTTGAAAGGGGATATTAGTGCTGGAACAATCATATATGATATATCTGGCGCCTCTGATTGTAAAAGTTCGGTGGCCGCGAATACAATTGCTATTACAGGGGACGGCGCTTCCAAGATAGAATTAGCCGGCAGGGTGGATGATTTATCAGTAGTAATTTCTGGGGCAAGTGATGCAAAACTTTTCAACTTAAATGCAAAAGGAGCCATTCTAAAAGCTTCAGGCGCAAGTAGTATCCAAGCAACAGTTACTGAATTATTAAAAGCGAATTCCAGTGGGGCAAGTAGTATTGATTACAAAGGTAATCCGAATGTAAAAGAATCTAATACCTTCGGTGCTTCAAATATTAGGCATAAAAATTAATTAAGCGAACTATAATTATATATAAAATAAAAAAGGAAATCTTTACAGATTTCCTTTTTTTAATTCACTTACTGCAAAATCAGTAGCTCTTGCAGTTAATGCCATATAAGTTAATGATGGATTTTGACATGCAGATGAAGCCATTGCAGAACCATCTGTAATGAAAACATTTTTAGCATCATGCATTTGATTCCATTTATTTAATACAGAAGTTTTTGCATCCTTACCCATACGAGCTGTACCCATTTCGTGAATACAAAATCCTGGTGCAGGCATATTGTCGTAAGTAGTAATATTTTTTATACCAGCTGCTTCTAACATTTCTGCTGCGCTATTTTTCATATCAACACGCATCTTCATTTCATTGTCCTTGAATTCACAATCAATATCAAGTGTAGGTAATCCCCATTTATCTTTCTTGTCTTTGTTTAAGCTTACTTTATTTTCATAGTAAGGTAAATGCTCACCCCATGAACCCCAACCCATTGACCAATTGCCTGGTTCAGTAATACTTTCTTTTAATTCAACACCAATACCATCTGCATCGCCACGTTTGCGAGAAGCACCTCCTTGATAACCAAATCCTCGAACATAACCTGCAGAGGAACCGCCATCTAAGTTTCTAAAACGAGGAACATATATTCCATTTGGACGACGACCATAAGTATATTTATCTAGGAAGCCATCAAAGTCACCATTCGCGCCAACACCGTAATGATGATCCATTAAATTATGCCCTACTTGTTGGCTACTATTTCCAAATCCGGATGGGAATACTTCTGAAACCGAGTTTAATAAAATATGTGAAGTGCCTAAGGTAGATGCGTTTAAGAAAATTATTTTAGCATAATATTCTTCTGTTTGATTGGTGTTCGCATCTAAAATACGAACTCCTTTTGCACGTCCTGTTTCCTTATCGTATAAAATTTCGGTAGTGATGGCATCGGGTCTTAAAGTTAAATTACCAGTTGCAAAAGCTGCAGGAAGGGTTGCTGAATTGGAACTAAAATAACCACCAAATGGACAACCTTGGTGACATTTATTTCTAAATTGACAAGGGCCACGTGTTCCAATTTTGGCAGTATGATTCGCGGATCTTCCAATAATCATTGGACGGCCCATTTTTGTTTTTAAATTATTCGCCACCATTTGTTCAACGCAGTTCATTTCCATGGCCGGTTGAAATTCCCCATCAGGTAAATTAGGGATACCATCTCGATTACCACTGATGCCTGCAAATTTTTCAACATAACTATACCAAGGTGCAAGATCATTATAGCGAATCGGCCAGTCGGTGCCATAGCCATCTTTTGCATTTGCTTCAAAATCCAAATCACTTAATCGATAACTTTGACGACCCCACATGAGTGAACGACCACCTACATGATTGCCTCTAATCCAATCAAATGGTTTTACAGGATTGTATGGATTTTCAAGATCGTTTACAAAGAATTTTTTAGATACCTCATCGTATGCATAGCATTTACTTTGGATAGGAGAGTTGGTTTTGTCTTCCTCGGTTTTAGCATTGCGGTGTTGCAATTCCCAAGGATTTTTTTCTGTCCCTTCGTAATCTTTTATGTGTTCAACATTGCGACCTCTTTCTAGTAAGATTGTCTTAAGTCCCTTTTCAGTAAGTTCCTTAGCTGCCCAGCCTCCAGATATACCAGAACCTACTACGATGGCGTCAAAAATGTTGGAATTAGTCATTTGTTAAAGTTTTTAGATCAAGCATGTATTGGTATACAAAATACTAAAAAATCTTTAATTGCTAGTTTTCTATCCAAATCTTTACCAAACAAAATATATACAGCTATTTGCAGGGCTAGAAACCCTAGCAATAGCAAAAATAATTGAAATTAAACTGAGCAAAGGGGTGAAGAAAATAAAAGATGAACCTGTGGATATGGATTATGAGGTATTACTATGGAATTAGGATATGTCCTTTTTACAATAAATTTATTGGGTCTAAATTTCTTTAAGCGCTTTAAATTTCGTAAATTAGCATAGTGAAGAACAAGAAACAAATAGGACTGGATTTTGTAATTGATAGATTGACTAATTCTATTGAGAACACGGTTACGGGGGATAGTTTCCAAACTGAAGTTTCTTTATTTACTATTGAAGACAGTAAGTTATGCGTTAAGAAGAATGGTTGGAATTTTGACTGGAAGATTGAGTTAAAAGAGCCTGCACGGGATGTTTTTAAATTAACGATTGCAAACAGTGTTTCAGTAATACAAGGTTTGATTAGTTTAGAAGTTAAAGAAGATCATGTTTATGTTCATTTAATAGAAAATGCACCTTTTAATAAAGGAAAGACAAAAGTATATGCAGGAGTAGCAGGAAATTTAGTTGCGTATGCTTGTAAATTATCTTTTCAAAGAGGTAATGAAGGGAATGTTTCATTTATTGCGAAATCTCAATTAATCAAACATTATATAGAATCACTTGGAGCATTTCATTTTGGAGGTAGGTTAATGGTTATAGAAAGAGATGCAGCACTTAAACTTATCAATAAATATTTTAAAAATCATTTTATATGAAACAAAAAAATGTACAACTAGATGTGGACTTTATTGGGGGAGATAAACCTTTAACTGATAAAGAAGAGAAGCAACTTAGTGATTATTTTAAAAATTTAAAAAATAAGGCTAAAAATGCCAAAGGTATTTTAACCAAAAAGAAAGTTGTTAGTTCAAAGAAACAATTAGTGCATTCTTGATTTCAAATGTTCAAATAGATGAGCTTCACTGGAATCGCCAGATAACTTAAGGCGATCAAATTAAATTACCTCCTCAGGTACTACCTGAAATAAAGAAATATCCGGTAGTTTCGGAGATATTCTGCACCTTTTCTGTTTTCGGTAAAAGTAAAATTCATTTTCAACCTTGTCTTGTTTCGGTAAAGGTGAAATGGGGACTAGTGATTTATTTTGGTACCTAACTTCCTGCCATCTGTCAGGAAGTTCCTTGCAGAACTACCCCTCAAAATAAAATTTATTTGTCGTGAGAAGTTGGGAGACCTATAATAAGGTCAAACCCCGTTTATTTGGTATGGGTGTAATACCATCCCAAATAATACTAGCGTTTAATTGTTTTTGCTAGTTATGAAAATACTATCCCTTTTGTGAATAAACCCCATTTATTCTTAAAATTAGACCGCTGGCGGGACTTTCTTATATGGGTTGGGTGTATTTATTATTAAAGATATTTTATGAAATTAAGAACACTTGTACAAGACAGTCTAAACAGGAAACTGAAGATGATTATTAGTGAAACCCAATTTAGAGCACTAGCTAATAATGTACTAACCCTGCAAGAGGAAAAACAAATAAAGAACACCCATTTAATCAAAACAAACACCCATGAACAGAAGAAAAAGAAATAGACCAGAAACCAAGTATCCTGAAATTGCAGTATTTGCATTGTCAAAAGGATCTCAAATGAACGATAGTATCCATAAAAGTGAGTGCTACTATTACATGCTAGACAAGATTGAGCAAATGATGAGGATGAATAATGTTGAGAGTGATAAGTTTGGAATATCAGGGTACAAAGAAGATGTTGCTGCATACCTTGCATTTTACCTTGAGGTATACCTTTTCAAAGACCTTGAGATAAACCTGATGGATGATATTAATGAATATGACCCTGATATTATGCCAAACAAGTATCGCTAGGGATCGTTGATCTGTTTTTTCAAATTTAACTGGCACATTATCCTCCTGTAAATTAAAAGGAAGTTTGTATGGTTCCCTTTTGTATAAAGAGGGAGCTAACAAAACGCTAAAAATCAATGCAATTTCATTTTACCCCTTGCCGGTAGTGCCAAAAGCCGTAGCATAGCGCAAAAAAGGAACTATGACTACCAAAATCAAATCCGCAGAACATTTAGAAGAAATAGAGTTAAATAAACTTTTAAAGTATCTCTACCAAAACAAATTATGGGTCTATTACCTATTTGTAAGGTTAGGAGTATCAGTTGCATTACGATACTCTGATTTATCCCAAATCACTTGGGAAATGGTATTATGCAAGACCAACCTGATACTTAAAGAAAAGAAGACAGGTAAAGTCAGGGAGATACCATTGCATATAGAATTGACCGATACCATTGCAAAGGTATATTCTCAAATGGGCTGTCCTGAAAGGAGCACATGTATTATCCCATTACACATCCGTACCATCAATAAACAAATCAAATTGTATGCGGCTAAGGCAGGTATTCGTGGTAAACGAATTAGTAGCCACACGATGAGAAAGACATTTGGAAGGCTCTGCTGGGATCGTAATAACCAAAGTGAAGCATGTTTAGTCCGTTTATCTTCATTATTTAATCATTCAAGCGTACAGACAACGCGCATTTACCTTTCACTGCGCCAGGAGGAAATACAGAACCTTTATATGTTGCAGGATATGTTTATTTATTGATTTTTAAACTTCACTAAATCACCAGTATCAACACCGCCATTAACAAATTTTATTATAATACCTCTTGAATTAGTGAATTCATTTTTACATCTTGAAATTAATCTATCTCTCAAACTAGAATATTGGGAACTTGAATTTTTTCCTTTATCTTTTATTGTACCAACATATTCAGTTTCACCTAATGGTTCATTATCTACAAAAACAAAAACTCCTTGATATTGATTTACTTTCGCATGACTATTATCGGGTGAATTATTTTTGAATTTTATGATAACTGCTTTATCAGTACCCCCATTTACAAGGGATAACATTAATCCATCAGCTGTATAATTTACTTGTCTTGCTGTTTTGATTAGAAAGTCCCTAACAGGTTGATATTGACCTCCTGACTTTCTTATATCAGGGTCATCATTCCCACTTGTATTAACTTCTCCAATTACCTCATATTCGGCGAGTGGTTGGCAGTCAGTAAATAAATAGAAATTTTGAATTTTATTTACAACTGCAATATTATTTTGACTAAAACAAAAAAATGGAATTAAAAATAAAATAGTAAATATTTTTTTCATCAATTGGAAAAATTAAAAATCACCTACTAACCAATGATTAATAGGTGATTAAGTTAAATAATTATTTATAGTGCGAAAAGTAAAAGTAATAAAATTAAATATACACCACAACCTTTCCATGAAGCACTTCTCATTGCTTTATCTTTACTGAATATGTGAACCAAAGCAACTCCGATTAAACCTAACAAAAACCCGAGAATGAAACCACCCCAACTAAAATCACTTGATGATTCAGCCATAGCAGCTTCTAGGTTAATTGTAGAATTAATATCTTTTTTCTTTAATTCTTTTTTCAACATAGAAAAAGCCATCTTCTCCTTAAAACTTAAATCAACTCCTGTTATTTTTTCATATTGTTTTGGAGTTAAGTTTAGAACTTGTTCAATAGTCATTTTGCCAGCATTAAGGGAAGGGGTAGCTGATTTTTCAATTACTGCATTTTTAATTGGTGGAACAGCTGACATTAGAGAAATCATTACTACAAGTGATAATGAAAATCTCATGATTTTTTTTAGCATAAAATAAAATTTAATATTAGTTAATACTCAAATATAATTTTTTTTAATGTGATTGTTGTTTCAACTTTCTTAACAACTTTCGCACAAAATTTAGACAAATCACTTTTTAAAAGCGCTTCAAATACTAGTAAAGCATACTAGACAAGAGTGCAATATACAAAAGTACAAGTATCACATAAATTCCACATCCAAACCATGATGCTTTTCTCATTGCTTTATCTTTACTGAATATGTGAACCAAAGCAACTCCGATTAAACCTAAGAAAAACCCGGCAAAGAAACCACCCCAACTAAAATCACTTGATGTTTCAGCCATTGCTGTTTCAAGATTAATGACCTTATTTATATTTTCTTTCTTTAATTCTTTTTTCAACATGGAAAAGGCTAATTTTTCCTTAAAACTTAAATCAACTCCTGTTATTTGTTCATATTGTTTTGGAGTTAAGTTTAGAACTTGTTCAATAGTCATTTTGCCAGCATTAAGGGAAGGGGGGGCTGATTTTTCAATTACTGCGTTTTTAATTGGTGGAACAGCTGACATTAGAGAAATCATTACTACAAGTGATAATGAAAACCTTATAAATTTTTTTAGCATAAAGTTGTTTTAATATTAAATAATATTCAAATATAACTTATTAATCTGTTTTCATTACAAACCTTATCAACGAAGTTTGCACAAAATCAGAAGAGAAATTGCATTCAATTCTTTTGTTTTTTGTCTTGATAATTAATAAACCGGTATTGGGTGGAATATCGCCTAAATTTTCAGCGAAAAATTTTATATCATGAATTTGAGAATAAGTATTTGTTAATTTGTATTTTATAGGAGTGTTTGATAACATTATCTTCTCAAAAATAATTCTATCATTATCAATTAAAGTAATAATATCACCATCAATTGCGCCATTGTCAAATATTGTAATTTCAGCCTCAGAGTCATCTAAATATATTTCTTTAATCAATTTTGTAGCTCTTGTGCTAGTGTATTTTTCTATATTTGAGGGTTTTGAAATTTCAGAATCTTTTAAATTGATTATTGGGTCAATTCTGCTTTTTAAAGATTCTGTTTTGATATTTTCAATTGGTGTATTTGATGATTTTTCTTCTACTTTATTTTTTATTATTTCTTTTATTTGCGTAGTTTTTTTTATTTTACTTTCAATTTTATTTAATATTATATTACCTGACAAGCAACTAGAAGTGTTGTTAATAGGAGTGTATGTTCCAATCAATTTATTATTTGAAATAGTTAGTTCTAATTTCAACAAGCATAGGTTCTGTTTTTTTTCGTAATTGGTTTTAACTATTTGGAGCTCAAAAACAGTAATTTTATTCCCCTTTTTTATTCCCCCAACTTTGGTTTCACAACTAAATCCTT
>CAXNDZ010000101.1:0-7758 GCA_964201225.1 Chitinophagales bacterium
TGATTACGAACAGGATCGATGGGTATATTAATCTCACTTATTAAAAGCGGCTACTAAAATAGCCGCTTTTTTTGCGCCTATAATTTCAATTAATAGCTCCGGGCTGGCAGCTTTTATTTTATTGACTGACTTAAAGTACAACAATAGCATCTCTTTTGTTTTGGGACCAATACCAATGATATGATCTAAGCTGTTTTCTAAAGCGCCTTTGGACCTTTTAAGACGGTGAAATTGAATACCAAAACGGTGTACCTCATCTCTAATTTGTCGAATCAATTTATGCGCTTCGCTATTCCAGCTGAGCTTGATGGAATCTTGGTCATGTACAAAAAATAATTCTTCTAAATTTTTAGCTAAGCCTACCATGGTCACTTTATCTTGAAGACCTAATGAGGTCATCGCTTCCAATGCTGCATTAAGTTGTCCTTTACCTCCATCAATGATAATCAGTTGGGGAAGGGGTAATTTTTTTTCAAGGACACTGGTGTATCTTCTGAATACAGATTCCTTCATACTAGCAAAGTCATTAATACCAACTACCGTTTTTATATTAAAGTGTCGGTAATCTGATTTACTGGGTAAGCCATTTTTAAAACAAACCATCGCGGATACTGGATAAGCGCCCTGAATATTTGAGTTATCGAAACATTCAATGTGAAGTGGAATTTCGTTCAGGTATAAAACTGATTTTAGTTCCTGCAAAATGATATTATCCGACGGTGCACCTGCTGTTTTTAATAGCAATTGCTTATACTTCCAATCTTTTAAAGCGTAGTCGGCATTTTTTTGGGATAAGGCGAGTAGCTGTTCTTTATCGCCTGCTTTTGGAATTGTATATTTTACATTCGGCTCTTTTTCGGTAATTTCAATAGGGACTACTATTTCCTGTGCAGTAGAATGCATATTGTTTCTGAAGTGATGAATTGCAAAGGCGAGGATGGTTTCCTTAGCTTCTTCTAATGGAACACTGAGTGGCAAAATATGTGTTTGAATTATTTTACCATCCTTTATCATGAGATAGTTTACATAGGCCTGCTCTTGGTCGTATGCAATGCTAAACACATCCATTGGAGACAGACTCTTGGTATATACCACTGATTTGGTCTGGTAGTTCTCCAATTGTTCAATTTTTCTTTTAGTGAATTCTGCTTTTTCAAAATCCAATGCTCCGGCTTCCGTCTTCATCTTTTGTTTTAAGTCCTGCACGACTAACTTGACATTTCCTTTTAATAAATGCTGCACTTGTTGAATTGAATTTTCATATCCAGCTTCATCTTGAAAGCCTTGGCAGGGTCCCAAGCAATTACCTAAATGGTATTCTAAACAAACTTTAAACTTGCCTTGATCAATATTTTTTTTAGTTAATGGGAGGGTGCAAGTTCTTAATGGAATGGTTTGTTTGATATGGTTCATAAGTTCCCGTACAGCAAGTACGTGGGTAAACGGGCCAACATAGACAGATCCATCTTTAATTTTACGCCTTGTTAAAAAGACCCTTGGAAATTTTTCATTTTTGATAACAATATATGGATAGGATTTATCATCCTTTAAATTGATATTATACTTAGGCTGATAATTTTTAATTAATTCATTTTCCAATATAAAGGCATCGTGTTCTGAATTGACAATCGTAAAACGGATATCCTTAATTTTTTGCACCAATTCCGTGGTTTTGGTATTTTGTTGTCCGGATAGAAAGTAGGAACTCACTCTGTTTTTAATATTCTTCGCCTTGCCTACATATAATAACTTACCTTTTTCATCAAAGTATTGGTAAATGCCTGGCTCTTTTGGTAAACTGCCCTGAATTTGCTTAAAAGTTGCTTTTTCCATATTGGGTGCTGAGTTCACAAAAATACTTTATATTTTTGTGGTATGGAATTATCTGTAAATATACCTGCCCTTCTTTTCCCTGCAATTAGTTTGATCATGTTGGCCTATACGAATCGATTTTTGGCCCTGTCTAGTAGGGTTCGGAAGTTGCATGATAAATACCAGCTCATTGAGCAAAGGCATATTGTTTTTGGGCAAATAAAAAACCTAAAATATAGGCTTAAGTTGGTCCAAAATATGCAAACTTACGGGGTGGCTACTTTGTTATCGTCGATACTATGTATGTTTTTTATATTCATTGAATATCAAGCAGTAGCGAAGTTCATATTTGCCGTAAGCTTAATTACATTTTCTATTTCCATCTCTCTTTCCTTCATTGAAATAAGATTAAGTACCAAGGCAATTGAGCTTGAGTTAAGTGATATGGAAGGACTTGAGGATCCCTCCGTGATAGAATACCTGCGTAAAAAGTTCGAAAGAGAAAAATAGGTTATTCCATTTTATACAGCAGCGCGTCGTTCTCCAATTTGTTGGCGCCACATAGCATAATATAATCCCTTTTCTAATAGTAAGGATTCATGTGTGCCCTTTTCAATAATTTGGCCTTTTTCCAAAACATATATTTTAGTTGCATGAATAATGGTACTTAAGCGATGTGCAATCATAATAGTAATTTGCGCGCGCTCTGCAGATAATTTTCGAATGGTATCTGTAATAGATTCTTCTGTTAAACTATCTAAGCTTGAAGTAGCTTCGTCAAATATTAATAAATGCGGATGTCTTAATAGGGCTCTAGCAATGGAGAGTCTTTGTTTTTCTCCACCACTCAATTTTAATCCGCCTTCACCAATTAAAGTAGCAAGTCCATCGCCACCTTTGTCTAAAATATTTTTACAACTTGCTTTTTCAAGTGCAATCAACATTTCCTCCTCGGTTGCATTGGGTGCTACAAAGGCTAAATTTTCCTTAATGGTTCCTGCGAATAATTGCGTGTCTTGCGTAACAAAACTTATTTGATTGCGAAGTACGCCCATATCAATTTTATTGCTATTTACTTCATTCACCAATATTTCACCTTCCTGAGGCTGGTAAAGACCTACCAGTAACTTAACCAAGGTGCTTTTGCCTGCACCTGATGGGCCAACAAAAGCGATTGTTTCTCCAATTTTTGCATCAAAGCTAATATCATCAATGGCTTTGAAGTTGGCTGTTTGGTGCTGAAAACCAACACTTTTAAAGGATAAGTTATTTATTTCCCCAATAGTCACTGGATTTGCGGGTACCTGCTCAATGGGTTTTTGCATTAAGGTATTAAAATTATTTAAGGAAGCCTCTGTTTCTCGATAGCTCATAATGATGCTACCAATTTCTTGCAATGGTCCAAAAATAAAAAAGCTATAAAACTGCAATGATATTAATTGTCCTACGGTTAGGATCTGTTTAAAAATAAGCCACATCAAAGTGAATGTGATTACCTGTCTTAGAAAATTCACCATGGTGCCTTGAATAAAACTAATGGACCTGATATTTTTTACTTTTCTAAGCTCTAGTGCTAATATTTTATAGGTATTATTATTAAGTCTTTGTATTTCCTGATTAGTCAATCCCAAGCTTTTGACCAATTCAATATTTCTTAAACTTTCAGTGGTGCTACCAGCGAGGGTAGTGGTTTCCTTAACAATGTTTTTTTGAATCGACTTGATTTTCTTACTTAACAAATTGGTCACATAGGCAATCATGCTTGCGCCGCCCATATAAATAGGAATGATGGACCAATGTAATCGCGTCGCATAAATGGATACGAATATGACGCTTACAATGATGCCAAATAGAACATTGACCACATAGCCGATAAATTTTTCACAATCTGTTCTTGCTTTTGTTAAAATGGATAAGGTTTCACCACTGCGTAAATCCTCAAATGATTGATAAGGTAATTGCATGGAATGCTTTAATCCATCTGTAAATAAAGCCGCTCCAAACTTTTGTATAATTACATTCACTACATAGTCCTGAAAAGCTTTAGCAATACGACTTACCATTGCCGTGCCCACTAATAATAAAAGCATATTACTTACCCCCCACATAAATTGTGATTGGCTTCGAGTGGCACCCGATTGATCCACCATAGGGTTTTTTGCGAACTCGTCAATTAATTTCCCAAAGATCATTGGGTCAAAAAGTGAAAAGGTTTGATTGATGCCTGCGAGGATAAATGCCAGTAAAACCAGGGGTCTGTATGGCTTTAAATATTGTAATAAAATTTTCATATAAGTCAAATGATTCGAAGGGTAAAGGTAATTAAACTTAAACGGTTTTAGTTAAAATTGAGGCTTATCCACTTGTTGTTGAAAACTGAGGCTAGCTAATATTGGGCAAACGCTACGAATAGGGTAATTTACTTTCATACAAATGGTTCAAAAAAGTAAAAACAAGAAATAATGCTTTGGAGAAAATTTACAGGTGAAACAATAACGCTTCCCATTAAGGAAGCGGTAAGGCAGGCAATTATTACTGAGTCGCTAAAAAAAACGAAATTAAAAGTTTGCATAGGAACGGATAGTCAAGTAAAAGCAAATGTGACTGAATTTGCGACCGTCATTGTTTTTTTAAGAGAACACAATGGCGGCTTTATGTATATTCATAATGATAAATCAACCCAAAAATTTCATCTAAAGGAGCGTATGCTGGCCGAAGTCGCTAAGAGCATTGAAATTGCCTATGAGTTATGTGATTTGTTTATTGAGTACCAGGTGGAGATGGAAGTGCATGCAGATATTAATACCAATCCGCAGTTCAAAAGTAATGATGCGTTGAAGGAAGCGATGGGATATATATTGGGAATGGGTTTTGCATTTAAAGCAAAGCCAGAAGCCTTTGCGAGTAGTTGCTGTGCGGACAAGGCGGTCAATTAGTGAATTACCCTTCAGCCACTAGCTTGTTATATTGATCAATACAAGCCAATACCTCATCGGTACCCGTCTTTTTTTCAGCACTGGTGACAAATCCTTGCGGTAAAAATTGTAATTTTTCGTTTAATATTTCAAAAAAAGATTTTACATTTCTGGCAACCACGCCTGGCTTTTCCTTATCTGATTTTGTAAAGATGACGGTATAAGGAATTTCCCATTGTACTAATTGCTCAATAAATTCGATATCTATTTTTTGTGGACTGTGCCTACTATCAATCAAAACAAATACACGATTGAGGTTTTCTCTTTTTCTTAAATAGTTTTCGATCATTTGTTCCCAACGGCGTCGGCTACTTTGGGATACTTTTGCAAAACCATAACCAGGTAAATCAACGATATACCATTTATCTTGTTTCCCTTTGGCTACACTGTTACTAATAATTTCGAAATGATTAATGAGTTGTGTTTTACCAGGGGTGCCCGATGTTTTCGCTAAATTTTTTTGTTGACACAATGCATTAATGATGGATGACTTTCCTACATTACTTCGTCCTATAAATGCATATTCAGGCAAATTTAATTTAGGACATAGGTCAAAACTAGGACTCGATATCAAATAAGTCGCTTTTACAATTTTCAGATTTTATCAAAACCTATTTCGCTGTTGTAGGTTATTTTTTTATTACCAAGCTATCCGCTGGGTAAGTTGCTTTTAAGGAGTCCATAATACTTTGACACCAATTGGTTAAGGTTTCTTTTTCTGCATCCGTTAATCTTGCTTCTTTATGAATTAAAGTGTAAGAATACAAAGGCATTTCTCCTTCCTTTATTTGCTCAATTACTTCCTCTAATTTGTGATTTTGTTTTGCAATTTTATAACTCGCAAAATCATTAAAATTAAAATGACGCTTTCCGTCTTTTACATGATCCTCTAGCCAGTAAGCAATGGGTTGAATATTTGTATAAAATGGATAGTTGGTATTATTTGTATGACAGTCTGCGCAAGCTTTATTTACGATTACTTTAACCTCCGGGGGCATTGGATATAAAGTGGAAATATCTTTTTGTGTATTGGCAGAATTATTTTTTGTTGGGCGTACCACTTGTATAACCGCAAATAAAACAACAAGTACAAGCACAATTTTCTTTATCATAGGAGTAGTTTTACGCTGTTAAGTTAACACATTTCCAGTCATTTCTGAAGGAATGCTTATTCCCATTAAGTCAAGTATCGTTGGCGCGATATCGCCTAATTTTCCTGACTTTAATTGGCCCTGCCAATTTTGATCTACTAAAAATAATGGAACCAGGTTTAAAGTGTGTGCGGTATTGGGTGAGCCATCTTCATTGATCATGTAATCGGCATTCCCATGATCCGCGGTCACTAATAAAGTATACCCATTTTGTAAACCAGCCGTTACAATTTTTTCAACACAACTATCTACGGTTTCTACTGCTTTTACCACCGCACTAAAAATACCCGTATGTCCTACCATATCCGCATTGGCGAAGTTTAAACAAATAAAATCAGCTTCCCCTTTATATATTTCAGGCAATAATTTTTCAGTTAATTCATTGGCACTCATTTCGGGTTGCAAATCATAGGTGGCTACTTTGGGTGAGGACGCCATGATACGTGTTTCCCCTTCAAAAGGCACCTCACGTCCGCCATTAAAAAAGAAAGTCACATGCGGATACTTTTCAGTTTCAGCAATGCGAATTTGTTTTTTATTATTTTGTGCTAGTATATCACCCAGTGTATTTACTAAATTGTCATTTTCAAAAATTACCTGCACATTTTTGAATGTTTCATCATACTTAGTTAAAGTAGTGTAGTGTAATGCAATTTTTTTCATTCCAAATTCAGCAAAATCTTTTTGAGATAAAACTTCTGTAATTTCTCTACAACGATCGGTTCTGAAGTTAAAACACAAAACAGCATCTCCTTCCTTAATCGGGGCAATTGGTTGGCCATTTTCAGTGATGATGGTAGGTTTTATAAATTCATCGGTGATATTGTTATTGTAATTTTCTTGTATTGCTTCCAGCGCTGAATTGGCTTTAGGTCCTTGCGCATTTACTAATGCATCATAAGCAAATTTTACCCTTTCCCATCTTTTATCACGATCCATTGCATAATATCTTCCGCTAACGGATGCAATTTTGCCTACTGAATCTAGTAAATGCGATTCCATGCTTTTTACAAATCCAAGACCACTCTTAGGATCGGTATCTCTTCCATCAGTGAAAGCATGAATGTATACTTCCTTTAATCCTTCCTTCTTACAAATGTCACATATTGCTTTTAAATGACTGGTATGCGCGTGTACGCCACCATCACTCACTAATCCTAATAAATGAAGTGGTTTGTTATTTTGCAACGCATATTTTATGGAAGCGAGTAGGGTTTCATTTTTCGCAAATGCTCCTTCACGAATAGCAACATTAATTCTTTGTAATTCTTGATAAACAATTCTTCCTGCACCTAAATTTAAATGCCCCACTTCACTATTGCCCATTTGCCCATCCGGCAAACCAACGGCCTCGCCACAAGTCACTAGGGTGCTGTGCGGATAGGATTGCCTTAAGCTGCTTACAAAAGGTGTTTTGGCTTGTTGAATTGCATCCGCAGTAGGAACTAAGCCCAATCCCCAGCCATCCATGATCACTAAAATTACTTTTTTGGACATATTTTCGACTTTTTGGAAGCTACCAGTTTGATTTTTATTAAATTGTACCACAAAGTTTCAAAATACTAGGCACATTACAAACTTTAAGCAGTTTTAATCCTAAAAAATATGCAATTACTTCGAAAAATACTGTTGGTGTTCAGCTTTACAATTTCATTTAGTGTGGTAATGGCTCAAAATGAAACAGAAACCTTGGTGCAAACTTTACAAACTGCAAATTTTAGCAATTTGTTGTCCTTTTGGGATGCTGCATCTGAAGTGAATATTTTAGATCAAACGGCACAAAAGCAACTTACGCCAGCCCAAGCCAATCAGCAATTACA
>CAXNDZ010000102.1:0-7751 GCA_964201225.1 Chitinophagales bacterium
TAAGGCAAGATGTGAAACCTTTGCACTTAAAAATAACATCGCCGAACTGTTTTTACATGCGGCAACACAGGCGCCACATCCAATACACAGTGCCGCCGCAAATGCATCATCTGCATTTTGTTTTTGAATAGGAAGACTATTCCCATCCACTGCGTTTCCTGTATTTACACTAATATATCCACCTGCTTGAATGATTCTATCAAATGCAGAACGATCTACTGTTAAGTCCTTTACAATAGGGAAGGCGTTTGCTCTCCATGGTTCAATCACAATTGTTTCTCCATCTTTAAACGCACGCATGTGCAATTGACAGGTGGTGTTTGCTTGCCAAGGACCATGCGGCTTACCATTAATATATAAGGAACACATTCCACAAATTCCTTCACGACAATCATGATCAAAAGCAATGGGTTCGCCTCCTTGTGTAATTAATTTTTCATTTAAAATATCTAGCATTTCTAAAAAAGACATTTCATCTGAAATTCCCGCAACATCATAAGTAACAAATGCACCTGTTGCTGTTGCGTTTTTTTGACGCCAAACTTTAACTTTTAAATTCATTGTAGTATGTGACATATCGTATAAATTATTGCTGTATTAATTTAATCTTATTTGTAGTTTCTTTGACTAGGTTTAATCACTTCATATTTTAATTCCTCTTTATGTAGTGTCCAAACATGCTCGCCTTTATTTTCCCATGCAGCAACATACATAAAGTTTTCATCGTCTCTCAAAGCTTCACCGTCTGGTGTTTGATATTCTTCTCTAAAGTGTCCACCACAACTTTCATTTCTATTTAAAGCGTCTACACACATTAATTCTCCTAGTTCAATAAAGTCGGCAACGCGATTTGCTTTATCCAATTCAGGATTGTATTCATTTATTTCACCTGGGATTCTAACATCACTCCAGAATTCTTTTTTCAAGGCTTGAACATCGGCAATCGCTTGCTTTAATCCAGCTTCGCTTCTTGACATGCCACACTCATTCCAAATAATTTTACCTAAACGCTTATGAAAACTTTCCACAGATTGTTTTCCATTAATATTTTTCAAAGAAGCAATTCGATCCGCTACTTTTTTAGCAGCTTCCTCAAATGCAGGATGTGTCGTAGGTATTGCAGCATTGTAAATGGCATCTGCTAAATTATTTCCAACAGTATAAGGGGCTACAAAATAACCATCTGCTAAACCTTGCATTAAAGCACTCGCACCTAAACGGTTGGCGCCATGGTCGCTAAAGTTAGCTTCCCCTAATGCATATAAACCAGGTACCGTAGTTTGTAATTCGTAATCAACCCAAAGGCCACCCATGGTGTAATGCACAGCCGGATAAATACGCATTGGTACTTCGTATGGATTTTCGCCAGTGATCTTTGCATACATATTAAATAAGTTGCCATATTTTTCTTTCACTACTTCTTTACCCATTGCAGTAATTTCCGCAGCGCTCACATTGGTTAAACCTTGTTTGCTCACTTCAATTTTACCGTATCTTTCAATAGCTGCTGCATAATCAAGGTATACCGCTTGTTTTGAAGTTCCTACACCATGTCCTGCATCACATCTTTCTTTCGCAGCACGAGATGCTACATCACGTGGTACTAAATTTCCAAAAGCAGGGTAGCGACGCTCTAAAAAATAGTCTCTATCTTCTTCTGGTATTTCGTTGGCTTTCCTTGTTTCGCCTAAATTTTTAGGTACCCAAATACGTCCGTCATTTCTTAATGATTCAGACATCAATGTTAATTTGGATTGATGATCACCACTTACTGGAATACAAGTTGGGTGAATTTGCGTAAAGCAAGGATTTGCAAAATAAGCACCTTGCTTATGTGCTTTCCATGCAGCAGTTACATTCGATCCCATCGCATTAGTGGATAGATAATATACGTTACCATATCCTCCAGAACAAATTAAAACAGCATGTCCAAAATGTTTTTCAAGTTCACCTGTGATTAAGTTACGTGCAATAATTCCACTCGCTTTTCCGTCAATTTTAACCACATCTAACATTTCATGTCTTGTGTGCATGGTTACATTACCTAATGCCACTTGACGCTCCAATGCTTGATAAGCACCTATTAATAATTGTTGCCCTGTTTGACCTGCAGCATAAAATGTTCTTTGTACTTGTGTACCACCAAAACTACGGTTGCTTAATAAGCCACCATACTCTCTTGCAAAAGGCACCCCTTGTGCCACACATTGGTCAATAATATTTGCACTTACTTCCGCTAAGCGGTGCACATTGCCTTCACGCGCACGGTAGTCACCTCCTTTAATTGTATCATAAAATAAACGGAAAACACTGTCGCCGTCATTTTGATAATTTTTTGCTGCATTAATTCCTCCTTGTGCTGCAATACTATGTGCACGACGCGGAGAATCTTGAAAACAAAAAGCTTTTACTTTATATCCTAATTCACCCATTGCTGCTGCTGCAGATGCGCCAGCAAGTCCAGTACCAACAATAATGATTTCCATTTTTCTTTTGTTGGCAGGGTTGACTAGTTTACAATGGCCTTTGTAGTCGACCCATTTGTCATCTAGTTTTCCGGAAGGTATTTTTGAATCTAACATATTGAATCTTTTAACGATCGGTTTAGAATAAGTGTATTGTAAAAATTAATTTACCCATTTGAAATAAAAACTGATGGGCATCATTGCAAAAGTCAATGGAATTATAATTGCAAAGCCATAGCCGATGCAATTAATTAAAGTATGGTATCTTTTATTATGTACGCCAATGGTTTTAAATGCACTTTGAAATCCGTGTGCCAAATGGTAAGCTAGTGAACCACAAGCCAAAACATATAATATAACAACGATTGGATTTTCAAATATCAATTGCATCTCCCCATATAAATTATGATATTCCACACCATTTAATATAAAAGTGTCTAGCGCTTTAATATTACCCATGCCACCCAAACGACTTGGTGTCCAAAAATGATAAATGTGCATGACTAAAAACATCAAAAGCAAAGTACCTAATATAGCCATACTGCGACTATACCATTTACTACCCTTTGAATAATTTACTGCATAACCTACGGATCTTTTACTTCTGTTTTCCAAGGTTAACATATACCCTTGAATGATATGTAAAAAGATACCCAAGAATAATCCAATTTCTAAAATGCGGGGCACTACAAAACTGCCCATAAAATGACCAGCTTTATTAAACATTAAACCGCCATCCATTGCCCAAATACAGGCATTCAATCCTGCGTGTACAATTAAGAAAAGAATTAAGAAAATTCCTGTAAAAGCCATTACTAATTTTTTCCCGACAGAGGAAGTAAACATTTGCTTAAAAGTCATAGTAAGATGTGTTTTAAAATCGATGCAAAAGTAAGCATGAAATGCGAGCTTGTTAAATTTCGTTTAACAATTTTATGGTAATTTAAAAAAATGGTAATAAGGGGTGGAAATATCACTATTTCGTTTTCGTCTCACCATCGGGTAATTGAAAAAGGCCTGTTTAGATAAGTTATCAACCGCTTGCATAAAAATCCTAATAAAACCATTTTAAGGCCTAATTTTATACCATGATAAAAGTCCTTACCATTCTTTGGAACAGCTTCAAAATGGCCTTGCAAGAGTTAAGAGTCAATAAACTCCGTACTTTTTTATCCTTATTTGGCATCACCATTGGAATTTTTTGCATTATCGGGGTTTTAGCGACCATTGATAGTTTGCAAACAAAAATCAAAAGTGATTTATCGAGTTTTGGGAATAACACAATTTACATTGACAAATGGAGCTATGGCGGCGGCGGGGAAGGCGATTATCCTTGGTGGAAATATATGAAGCGTCCCAGCATGAAAGTAAGTGAGATGGAAACGATTCAAAAAAAGAGTTATCTGGCTTCAAATATTGCGTTTTTTGTTTCCTCTACTCAGTCCTTTACTTATGAAGAGAACATATTAAAGGGTATAAGTATGTATGGAATCACTAATGATTTCAATAAAATTCAGGTCTTTAATATTGGTTATGGCAGGTACTTTAAGGATACTGATTTTGAGCGTGGTGTTCCTTCAGGTGTTATTGGTTATGAAGTAGCTTCGGAGTTATTTGGGAAGCCCGAAAAAGCATTAGGTAAAATAGTTTCTTATAAAGGTCGTCGATTGGCCGTAATTGGAATTATTGAAAAGCAAGGTAGTTCCATGATTGGTGGTTTTGATTATGATAAGTCATGTATCGTTACCTATAATTATTTTGCTTCTGTATTTAATCCAGATAATTCAAGTCCCTATATCATGGTACAAGCTAAGCCAGGTATACCTTCTAAGGCTTTGCAGGATGAATTGAATGGGGTAATGCGTCAGTTAAGAAAATTAAGTCCAACACAGGAAGATAATTTCACATGTAATGATGTCGCGCAATTTAAAGATCAAATTGAAAGTGTATTTGGTTCTATTAATAAAGGAGGCTGGGCGATTGCAGGCTTGTCATTAATTGTAGGTGCTTTTGGTGTTGCCAATATTATGTTCGTAACCGTGAGAGAAAGAACCAGTCAAATTGGATTAAAAAAAGCAATCGGCGCCAGAAGCTCAACCATACTTTATGAATTTTTATTAGAGAGTGCTTTCTTATGTATTATTGGCGGATTGGTAGGATTGTTCTTGGTATGGATTTTAGCATTGGCCTTAAGTGCAGTGCTGCCATTTGCCATTACAATTGCCCCAAGTATTATATTTTTGGCACTATCCATATGTATAATTTTAGGGGTTATTGCGGGTATTATTCCGGCATCCATTGCTTCAAAAATGAATCCGGTAGATGCAATCAGATCAAAGTAAACATCGTATTTTTTTAAGCTTTATCTTCGCAGGGTGAACCAACCTATTACCATACTTGCTATTGAATCCTCTTGTGATGAAACAGCCGCATCTGTGATTGTGGATGGTAAAATTTTATCCAACTTTATTGCCAACCAAACCGTACATGAAAAATATGGGGGCGTAGTACCTGAGTTAGCGAGTAGGGCACACATGGAAAATATTGTTCCTGTGGTGGATGCAGCATTAAAAAAAGCTTTTCCCGAATTAGCGCGCACGGAACAACTAGCGCAATTAAATGCTATTGCATTTACCCAAGCGCCTGGACTTATTGGTAGTTTATTGGTGGGCGCACAATTTGCAAAATCATTGGCATTAGCATTAAATATTCCACTCATCGCCGTGCATCATATGCAAGCGCATGTGTTGGCAAATTTAATTGATGACCCCAAACCTAATTATCCTTTTTTATGTTTAACAGTGAGTGGTGGTCATACGCAAATTGTAAAATGTAATAGTGCTTCGGAAATGCATATTTTGGGTGAAACTATTGATGATGCTGCAGGAGAGGCTTTTGATAAAATTTCAAAATTATTAGGACTTCCTTATCCAGGCGGCCCAGTTTTAGATAAATTAGCACAAGTGGGGAATCCAAAAGCTTTTGTTTTTGCAAAGCCACAGGTACCCAATTTAGATTTTTCATTCAGTGGTTTAAAAACCAGTGTGTTGTATTTTTTACAAAAACAATCTCCTGAATTTATCCAAGAAAATTTAAATGATTTGTGTGCATCTGTGCAATTGACCATTATTGAAATTTTACTTAAAAAGCTAAAAAAAGCGATGCAGGAAACCGGGATCAAGGAAGTTTGTATTGCTGGTGGCGTCAGTGCCAATATCGGACTTCGTAAAGCCATGGAACAATTAGGGAAAGACACTCATTCAGCTATCTTTTTACCCAAATTTGAATATTGTACCGATAATGCGGCAATGATTGCTATAACAGCTCATTTTAAGTATATCGCGGGTAGTTTTGAGCCATTGACCACCTCGGCTTCTGCTAGGTCGAGTTGGGTTTAAACTTAATGAAGCAGGTTTAAAAAATTCAAATTAACTTTGCAACCTCAAAATAGATCAAAAAATGATTAGTGCTAGAAACGTCACTTTGGCTTATGGTAAGCGAGTTTTATTTGATGAAGTAAATGTAAGCTTCACCAAAGGGAATTGCTATGGTATCATCGGGGCCAACGGTGCAGGAAAATCTACTTTTATTAAAATTTTAAGTGGTGAAATTGAACCGAATAAAGGGATGGTTGAAATTACCCCTGGGGAAAGAATGGCGGTATTGAAACAAAACCAATTTGAATTTGACGAGCAAACCGTTTTGAATACCGTTATGCAGGGCCATAAGCGCATGTGGGATGTGATGCATGCTAAAGATGCTTTATATGCTAAGGAAGATTTTACCGAAGAAGATGGATTAAAAGCAGGGGAATTAGAAGCAGAATTTGGCGAAATGGGTGGCTATGAGGCGGAAAGTAACGCAGGTAGTTTATTGAGTGACTTAGGGGTGAAGGAGGATATGCACCAAAGTTTAATGAAAGATATTCCAAGCAATTTTAAATTGCGTGTTTTGTTAGCGCAATCGCTTTTCGGTAATCCTGACATTTTATTATTGGATGAGCCTACGAATGGTTTGGATATTGAAACGATTGGTTGGTTAGAGAATTTTTTAGCCGATTACCAAAACATCGTATTGGTGGTGAGTCACGATCGTCACTTTTTAGATACCGTATGTACGCATGTGGCTGATGTGGATAGATCAAAAATTAAAACCTTTTCAGGTAACTATACTTTCTGGTACGAATCATCTCAATTGATGGCGCGTCAAATGAATGATAAAAATAAAAAGAATGAAGACAAGCGTGCTGCTTTATTAGATTTCATTGCACGTTTCTCTGCGAATGCAAGTAAGAGTAAGCAAGCCACTTCAAGGAAGAAAGCCTTGGAAAAATTAACCATTGAGGAAATTGAGCCATCGAACAGAAAGTACCCTGGTATTATATTTCAGCCATTGCGTGAAGTGGGGAATCAAATTTTAAATGTAGAAAAGTTAAGGAAAGAAGTAGATGGTCGTGTGTTATTTAAAGATGTTTCTTTTTCAGTAAGTAAGAATGATAAAATTGCTTTTTTAAGTAAGGATGCATTAGCGATTACTTATTTCTTTGAAATTATTAATGGCAAAGGGGTAGCAGATAGTGGTAGTTTTGAATGGGGTACCACCATTACAAAAGCCTACTTACCAATGGAACACAATGAGGAGTTTTTGCAGCCCTTAAGTTTAATGGATTGGTTAAGACAATTTGTACCACCGAATGTAACCGATGCCGACGAGCCATTTATTAGGGGATTTTTAGGTAAGATGTTATTTAGTGGGGATGATGTCATGAAAAAATCAAATGTATTAAGTGGGGGTGAAAAAGTGCGTTGTATGGTGAGTAAGATGATGTTGCAAAATCCGAATGTGGTGGCACTAGATCAGCCGACCAACCACCTGGATTTGGAGAGTATTCAAAGTTTCAATGAAGGATGTCAAAATTTTCCAGGGGTGGTTTTAATGACCTCTCATGACCATACTTTCATGCAAACTGTAGCCAACAGAGTCATTGAATTAACGCCTAAAGGAATCATTGATAGATTGATGACTTTTGATGAGTATATGGAGGATAAAAGGGTGCAGGAATTAAGGGCGGAATATTACGCCTAAGGGTGTTCAAGTCGATTCTATTGGCATGAAAACCAATATTTTAGCCTTTTTAACCCCCAAATGCACTAAATCTATAAAAAAACACTAAAATAAATGGGAGGGTAATTGATATTTACTTACCTTTGCCGTCCGTAAAAAATAATTTTCTCATGGCTAGAGTATGTCAGATACCTGGAAAGAAACCGATGACTGGAAACAGTG
>CAXNDZ010000103.1:0-7595 GCA_964201225.1 Chitinophagales bacterium
TAGTTTCCTTCTGCATCCATGGATACCATTTTTATCCAACCCCTAATCCACTCATAAAACATGAGTTTATTATTAAAGTAATCTGGATATCTCGTTTCCTTAGGATAAAATTCACCGTGATAAATCGGTCCTGCCATTGCATTTCGTCCCCCCGAACCTACTTCAGGAAATTCAGTGGAGATGGCATATGGGTACCAAATAAATGCTGGGCTTACTGGCGGTAATTCAGTTAATCCTGTATTATTTTTTGATAAGTTCAATGGTTTTTTAGGATCAAAAAAATCACCCACTACTCCGGTTTCATAATCAAATTGTCGATAAGGATAGTTGCCTCCAATAAATAAAGGATACCCAAAATAACCTGCTTTACGCGCTTGATTTAATTCATCATAACCACGAGGGCCTTTTTCTTCAAATTTATCTCCACCCGCATCTGGTCCAACATCACCCCAATATAAGAAACCTGTTTTTCTATCAACAGAAATACGATAGGGGTTTCTAGCGCCCATTGTATAAATTTCAGGTCTAGTTTTTGGTGTACCTGGTTTAAAAAGATTTCCTTCAGGAATAGAATAAGAAGCATCGGGATTTATTTTGATACGCAAAACCTTTCCTCTTAAATCGTTGGTATTACTTGATCCTCTGCGTCCATCATATTGTTCAAAGCCCGGACGATTATCTATAGGACCATAACCGTCTAAAATATATTTTGAATCTGGTTGATTAAACGGTGTGGTATTATCACCAGTTGAAATAAACAAAGATCCATCAGGCCCAAAAGTAAGAGAACCAGCCGTGTGACAACAAATATCTCTTGTGGTTGCTACGTCAATAATCTTTTTTTCAGATGCCATATCTAATTTCCCATTTTTAAAAACAAAACGAGACAATCTATTAGCCGCTGTATCTTTTGTCGCATAAAACAAATAAACATAATTGTTTTTTGCATAGTTAGGATCGGCTGTAACGCCAATTAATCCTTCTTCCGCATTTACACCCTTGGCTGTTGTTTTGTGATACACGTCAAGCTTAGCCACCTGCGTAACTTTTTTAGTAAGGTGATTATAAAACATCACCTCGCCCTTACGTTGAACAACTAAGATATCAAAATTAGGAAGGATGGCCATTTCAGTAGGTTCATCAAACATACCACCTGCTAAAATATTTTTTGTAAATCGATCTTCATCTGGTACCAAATATGTTTTAGCTTTTGAATAATCTAGTTGTACATTATTGCCCATCGCATATTTTATACCACCTAAAAGATGTTGCATAAAAAGCGGCTCAGCAAAAGATTCATTTGTATGTCCAAGTTCAGTATAAAAAGCCCTACCGCCATCATATTCATGATACCAAGCCATTGGGTGGCTGTCCCCATGTATTCCGCCTTCATATGATTTTTCATCAATGCTGATTAGCACTTTAACTTCATTTCCTGGTGCTTTTTTAAAGTTATACCACTCATCGTATCTTTCCCATACTGCAGGAAGATGGTTAGTGCTTGAATGTGTATTGTCATTGACAATTAATTTAGCTTTTTGTTGCTTGGGATGACCTTGGAAATAGGCACCTACTAATTTTCCATACCAAGGCCAATTGTATTCGCAATCAGTTGCAGCATGCACACCCACAAACCCGCCGCCTGCTTGAATGTAACGCTCAAAAACCGCTTGTTGTTTGTTATCCAACATATCTCCGGTCGTACTTAAAAATACGATAGCACTATACTTTTTCAAATTATCTTCTGTAAAAATAGAAGCGTCTTGGGAGGTATCTACTTTAAAATTATTTTCAGCACCTAATTTTAATAGCGCCAACTTGCCAACCTTGATAGAGCCATGTACAAATGCTGCTGTTTTAGAAAATACAAGTACTCTGTTTTGTGCACCCACTTGCATCGTTATCACAAGTAAAAATGCAATAAAATAGGATTTCATTTGATTCATAATCTTTCTTTGAATTTTTTCTTGAACACCATAGGTTCAAGCCTCAATTTGAAGAATAAATTTAATCATTTTATGACTATAAATAGGGGTCTTGGTAGCCGAATTTTTAAAAGGATTGAATCCTATTATAACATAGCAGCCATTATATTTATATAATTAATAATAAATGACGCTTTTAGGGCACAAACATCTTTGCTTGTAGCGCTTTTTGGATGGCCGTTGGTAATTTTGATAATAAATCATAACTGGTAGATTTTTCAACCGCATCTATGGTAGTTATAAAAGTTTTCCAATCACTACTAATATTATTTTCATTAGGGGTATCAATAGCAAGAACTCTAGTATCTGAGGTAACTCTTGCTAAATCGTTATTACCTATTGGCAAAATAACCGCAACCTTCCACACTCTCTTTGGTACTACTATCTTACCACCATTAATAGTTTCCGCAAATCCTATGGAGCCTGTTCCGCCCTTGCCGTAGCTGCCCATAATAATATATACTTCAAATCCTTTTTGGACTTCCGCTCTAAGATAGGATTCTAGGCTAGCCCAAGCTTTTTGATTGTTATTGGGCGCTTGTGGAATCATATTGGGCATTAAAAAGGTCGAAGAATTTGCCTCCGTTGAACTTGTTCTATCTCCCGATGGACAATTATGTCCTCGATCAAAACCAGACCCGCTATAACTATTGCTTTGAACTTGATAATAATTCGAAGGCAGATCTAAAAAGGAAGCAAAATTATCTAATCTTCCAGTGCTACCAATACGACTTGCATCAATATGCCAACTTACCCAATTGGGTGTTCCTCTTGAACTACTATATGATTCAGTATAGAACTTCATATCAATCAAATAATTTTCAGACATTGTCATACTGTTTGTAGCGCCCGAAGGGTTGCCAAAAAGTAAATTACTATTATCTCCATCTGCTGGCGGCACATCAGCACCTGATCCATTGGGTACTCCTCTTCCTGCAGCAGGTGTTGAACCTTGAATTAAATTATCAGCAACCACATCCAAAGGGTCAGTAAATGCTATGTTGGGGTTTCCTTTTCCGATAAAAATAATATCATCAATGTTTACTCGAGTAGTTCCTGTTTTTCTAATTTGGAATCGGACTTTTTTGGTAGCACTAATTTTAAAGGAATCAGTAATAAAACTGCGGCTATTCGTTGCTAAAGAATTTCCTAATTGTGTAAACGTTATTCCTTGATCTTCGGACATCCAAACACTCACTTCCGATACCGCGTCAGTACCATATTGTGCGTGATTTATTTTCAACATGGTGATACTATCTATATCAAAATTCATTGTCATTTTCCCTGTTCTTAACCTTACGGATTGTAGGTCATTCTTAATATCTGCAGGTAATTTGCCTAATAAAGCATCATCAAATGACCAAATCCCAGTTTTAATAGTAACATCTCCCAATAAATAGGCTGCCTTGGTTCCCATTTCAAAATCTTCCTTAATAGTATATGGAGAAGGCACATGCTTATAAGCAACCGCCATTGTAGCAGGTTGGTCTGACTTTTTAGAACACCCAACTATCGTTAATAAAACGATAGCAAATAGAGCAATTTTTTTCATAATATGGCAATTATATTGCCATAAAAATAGATAATAATCTATGTTATTTATACTATTTTCTAATATTAATGAAGAAATAATGAAGGGTTCTAAATAATCATTTCATTTAGTGGACCAAAGCGTGGGCGGGGTTTTGTAGAATAATTAAAACATATCACCAAATACTATTTATAGTCTATGATGATCTGCTTTCCAGTTTTGAATGGCAGCTTTAATTTCCTTGTTAGATAAATTTTCCTTGATCGCGCGATCTAGTAAAGCTAGGTATTCGCTATCGGGTGCAAATCGAAGGGCAATGATTTGTGGTAATTTTAATTCTGCTGGAAATAATTTTCCAGTTAAAACATAATGACGTAAATTTTCTTCAGCACGAATAGCGCGGTCCTGCGCTTTTAATGGAAATGTGCGAATGTATATCCATAACACTGCAAAAACAAATGCAGCTAAAACTAATAAGGACGCCAAATACTTATTTTCAGGGGTAGCACGACATAAATAATTGATAGATCCGCCCAATAAGGCGAGTATTGATAACATTCCAATGTAATGAAATCCGGGTACCAATATAGCATGGTTCTTGAAATTTTGTTCTTGCATGTTTATGTTTATTTAATTTGTAAGGTACTCTTTTTTTGATTCAAGCTCAGCCAATCTGATTGATAATCCTATTCTTATTTTATTGGAAATTTAAAAACCAACTAAATCAACGCTTCAAATAATATTTCAACAGGGTGTAATGCTATTTTTTGTGCCCCATCTTTTATTTGATGGCGACAACTGGTTCCTGGTGCTGCAATGATGGTATCAATTAATTGACTTCTTACAGCAGGTAATAATACAAGCTCTCCAATTTGCATGGATAAATCATAATGTTCTTTTTCGTAGCCAAAGGATCCTGCCATGCCACAGCAACCTGATGCAATTACTTCTACTTTATAATTTTCAGGGAAGGAAAGTATGGCTTGCGTTGGTGCGACAGATGCAATTGCTTTTTGTTGACAGTGACCATGTAATTTTATGAGCTTTGCATTTTTAGTGAAAGCTTCTTTTTGAATATTCCCTTTGGTAATTTCATTGGCAATAAATTCATCGATTAAAAAAGCGTTTTTCGCCAATGCTTTAGCAGCGGCTAAATTTTGATCATACGCCAAATCAGGATATTCATCTCTGAAAGTAAGAATTGCGGAAGGTTCAATGCCAATCAATGGAATATCAGCGGTAACTACTACGCTTAATAGTTCAATATTTTGATTCGCAATTTTTTGTGCTTGTCTTAATAAACCCTTGGAAAGCCAAGCCCTGCCACTTTCCACCTGCTTAGGTAATAATACTTCATAGCCTAATTTTTCCAATAACAAAACGCCCTTCATTCCAATTTCCGCATCATTGTAATTGGTAAACTCATCGCAAAACAAATACACTTTTTTATTTCCTTTTGTGTTGTTGGAAGTATAATTTTTTTGGAACCACTTTTCTAAACTGACTTTTGATATTTTTGGCATGGATCTTTTAATAGCAAAGCCGGATAGTTTTTTAATCATTCCTCCCGTGATTACATTGCTAATAATAAAATTATACAAGCTAGGAAACAAGGAAGCTAGTTTTGCAGCTGATGTAAAGTTGGCAATTAATTTTGAACGGAATGGCACGCCATTGGCATCATAATATTGTTGTAAAAACTCTGCTTTTAATTTAGCCACATCCACATTGGAGGGACACTCTGACTTACATGCTTTACAACTTAAGCACAAATCCATGACTTCATAAATTTCTTTATGATCAAAGCGATTTAATTTATCTGAATTAGTTAAAAACTCTCTTAAAATATTTGCACGCGCTCTGGTTGTATCTTTTTCATTTTTGCTTGCCATAAAGGAAGGACACATGGTTCCTCCCGACAAATGTGTTTTGCGACAATCACCCGAACCATTACATTGTTCAGCATGTTGTAATATATCTTGTTGGTGGAATCGAAATATACTTTTGAATTCGGGGGTATGCTGACCTGGAGTATACCTTAACATGCTATTCATGGGCGGGGTATCCACAATTTTATTGGGATTAAAAATATTATCTACATCCCAAGTATATTTTACCGTTTTTAATAACGCATAATTTTTTTCACCCACCATTTGTTTTATAAACTCACCTCTTAATCGACCATCTCCGTGTTCACCACTCAAAGAGCCCTGGTATTTTTTTACCAGTGTAGCTACTTCTTGTGCAATGGTTCGGAAAAGTTCGTTTCCCTCCACTGTTTTCAAATTAATAATAGGACGCAAATGTATTTCTCCTGATCCTGCGTGCGCATAATGTACCGCAGATAAATGATGCTTCACTAATATTTCATTAAAATCTCGAATATAATTAGGTAAGTCGGCCACATCCACGGCCGTGTCTTCAATGACTGGCACTGCTTTTTCATCGCCCGGTAAATTTCCTAAAAGCCCTAGCCCCGCTTTTCGTAAGGTCCATATTTTTTTGGTGTCTGCACCAAATAATACAGGGAAGTGATAACCTAATCCAACAGCGCGCATATCGGCTTCCACTTGATTGGTCAAATTTGTAATTTCGGCGCGCGTAGCCTTTGTAAACTCAATCACCAATATGGCACCAGGATCACCTTGTACAAAAAATCTATTTTTGCTTTGTTCAATATTTTCTTTGGTACATTCTAAAATATAGTGATCAATTAATTCACTTGCTGATGGATTGTATTTTAATCCAATTAAGTTGGCGCGTAAAGCTTCGTCAATACTATTAAAGTGAACACATAATAATCCAATTTCTTTTTCGGGTAAAGGGCTTAAGTGCAATTTAATTTCTGTGATAAATGCGAGCGTACCTTCTGATCCGGCAATGAGTGAACAAAAATTAAAATCTTCACCGCCGGCTGTAAATGGCGCCATATCTACTAATACATCAATTGCATATCCCGTATTTCTTCGTTCCACCGATTTTTTAGGAAACTCTTTTTTTATTTCAACCTGGTTGTCGTAATTGCTTAACATGCTTCGCATGCTTTTATATATCGCGCCCTCCAATGTGGCTAATTCACATTTAGCATGAAAATCATCCAATGATAATGCCTTAAAAACAACCTCAGTACCATCACTTAAAAAAGCAGTTACTTCCATTAAATGTTCGCGCGTACTTCGATAGATGACCGAATTTGATCCACAGGAATTATTTCCAACCATGCCACCCATCATAGCTCTATTCGCAGTGGAAGTTTCTGGTCCAAAATACAACCCATGTGGGTGTAAAAATAAATTTAACTCGTCTCTGATGACACCCGGCTGCACACGAACCCAGGATGCTTCTTCGTTTAATTCAATGATTTTTGTAAAATGTTTTGATACATCTACTATTATCCCATTTCCTACCACCTGTCCTGCTAGTGATGTGCCTGCAGTTCGGGGAATCAAATTTGTTTTATTCTCTTTGGCGAACTGAATTAAAGTTTGAATATCATCCTTTGTTTTTGGAATGGCAACCGCTAATGGCATTTCACGATAAGCCGATGCATCTGTTGCATAAAGCGTTCGAATGGTGGTATCATCGTATAATTCGCCTTGTAATTGTGTAGCTAGTTTTTGTAGTTTGCCCTTCATTTCCCTAATTGATAATGTAGTCGATAGTATGATAGCAAATTTACTTATTTATTGTTTATTCTGAAAAGGAAAAGCCCAAACTTAATTAGTAAGTTTGGGCTTTGGCCTTTGTTTTGTCTGTTTGTTTCAACAAGCGCAAAAATTAAATTTAGTCCTTATCTAATGTATCCATACTGCACCTACACCTGCCTCCCACAATTGCTTATTTAAAGCCGGAAGCAGGTTATTTTTTAGGTCAAGGCCCCTTGCTTTTAAAGCCTCCCATTTAGGCGTATATTCTTTTAATAAATCAAGTACTGGTTGATTTACTCTTGGGATATCACTTTCGTTTTGATTGACCATAAACATATATTCTGCGGTAAACTTATTTGGGAAATTTTCAACATCATCATAAGCAGTTGATTTGCGTTGTATCATATCCTCATCCCAAGCTTTTAATTGCTT
>CAXNDZ010000104.1:0-7448 GCA_964201225.1 Chitinophagales bacterium
GCCTTTACCAAAAATGCGGGAGTTGTTTGTAGAATTTCTTGTTGCCATAGGCAAAGATAGGACCTTGAGGTATTTAGACAAAATCCTTTTTTTAGCCTGATTTACAGTCGAATATAAAGGTTGCCTGCTTGCTTAAACACAAAATCCTGCATTTCCAACATAAATAAGTGGCTGGCGAAAGCGCCTGGGGAGATGGTTAATTGCCGGATAATGTCGTCCAAATGAATGGGGCCTTGTCGTTCAATTATTTCCAAAATGGACATGGCTGCCGGTTCAAGTACCATACTGAGTTGTGGATTTTTTGGGTCCATTCTAATTGGATTCATTTCGGGGAGCGCCCATTTCATGGTTTCTAAAAAATCAATACTGTCATAATACATATGTGCATTATTGGTTTTAATCAACCATAAGCAGCCTTTACTTTTAGCATCATGTATTTTTCCTGGCAGTGCAAAAACAGTTCGGTAATAATCAAATGCAAGTTTTGCTGTGATCATACTTCCACCCTGTATTTCAGATTCAACAACAATCGTAACATCACTCATGCCAGCCACAATTCTATTTCGTTTTGGAAAAAAATAGGGAAGTGGAATTATGCCTTTTTTATTTTCAGTAATGAGTCCACCTTGTTCAAGCATATCAATGGCAAGACGGCGATGTTGTTTTGGATAAATTTGATCCAATCCATGTGCGAGCACCCCCCAGGTAGGAATCTTTTTGTTCAATGCATTTTTATGTGCAATACCATCGATACCTAACGCCATGCCACTAATAACAGCTATATTTAAATGCGCAAGCCCTTCGGTTATTTCATGAATAGCCCTATTTACTTGACTGCTGTGTTGCCTGGTGCCAACAATGCTTACCAAATGTTTTTTATTAAAATCCATTTTGCCCTTTACATATAAAATTGTTGGGGCATCGTCGCAATGCACTAATCGGTCAGGATAATCTAAATCAAAAATGCAGGTAGCATGAATATCATGCTTGTGCATAAATGCTAGTTCCCTTTCTGCTTCTTCCCATGGCCAATCATTTAATAATATTTTTTTTATATCCTCATTTACATCTTCAAAAGGAATGTGCAAATTGAAGCGTTCCTTGTAAATAATTTCAGCCGAACTAAAATTTGCAAGTAGTAATTTTCGTTGCTTGTCGTTAAGGCCAATAATTTTACTAAATGCAATACTATACAATAAATGATTTGACATAGGGCGAATATCCCTATGCTATCAAATGAAATTTAGCGTATAAATACGCTATTTTGGAATAGAAATGGTAAAGCTAGTACGTCTGTTTTGTTGACGACCTTGTTCTGTATCGTTGCTGGCAATGGGTTTGGTATCGCCATAGCCAATGGTGGTAATACGTTGCGCTTGTATTTGGTGCTCCATCAAAAATTGGGCAATTGACTTAGCACGACCAAGAGATAGTATTTTATTTTTATTTGCATCACCCGTATTATCGGTATGTCCTTCAATTAAAATAGAAGCTGTTGGTTGCGCTATTAAATAAGCGACCAGCTCATTTAATTCCTTTTCAGATCCTGGCAATAAAGTAGCGGCATCAGTTGCAAACAAAACATTTTTAAATGTTTGTGTAAATTGTTTTTTGATTGCGCTTAAGTAAAACTCGTGATTGCTGGTATTGTCCTTGTCAAAAGAAGCACTTGTAATTGTTCTATTAGCTTCTTCATAAAATTTGCTAGCTATAACAATGCCAACGCTATCTAAATATGGAAGTGCAAATATAAATTGTCCATTACTGTCTACTTCAATTTTTGTAAAACTAGATTGATCTGCAAGATCAATTAAATTTATCACTGCCGAAATTGCCTTTTTTGAATTTGCATCTTTAATTATTCCTTTTAAGAAAAACTTCTTATTCGCTCTTGTTGCCTTGGATAAAGTGACTTTATAAATATCTAATCCGCCTCGGCTATCCGATCTGTCACTTGCAATATAGGCATCAACGCCATTGCTAGCAACAGCAATACTGCCTTCATTATCAAAAGTATTAATAGGGTAGCCTAGGTTTAAAGGAGTGGTCCAATTGCCATCTATTTTTTGATGCACAACAAAAAAATCAGCACCGCCATAACCAGGCCATCCAGTGGATGAAAAGTACAAACTATTATTGTCGGCATGAATGAATGGCGTTTGCTCATCTCCAGAAGTATTTATTTGAGGGCCTAAATTTATTGCCTCCTCCCAACCTCCTTTTTCATTTTTGAATGCAATATATAAATCAATTCCCCCTAGTCCGCCAGGGCGATTACTGCTAAAATACAATACTTTGCCATCTGGTGAAATACTGGGTGCACTATCCCAATAATCAGTGTTCACATTACGCCCTAAATTTTTTGCAGTAGTCCAGTAATTGCCTGCTTTTACTGATTTATAAATATCGTATCTACCATAACCTTGCTCAGGGTAGTCGGCTGCGAAATACAAGGTTTGCATATCAGGTAAAAAGCTAACACTTCCTTTTTTATCGGCAAAATTGATGGAGTCCTCCAATAATTTGGCTTTGGTAAAACCAGAAGTGGTTAAGGTGCTCGTATAAAAATCTTCCCTGCGAATATTTAATTTTCGCATAAAAAATAACACACTATCCTTTATTGAAAAATAAGGAAAATATTCAGGTGCAGCAGTGTTAATACTATCTCCTAAATTATGAATACTTATTTCGTCATTGGAAGGATACGCAATTGCATAATTACAAATCGTTAAAAAATTAAGCGCCTTCACTTTCAAGTCAGCAGTCATTTTTTCATTATTCAAATTCCCTAGGATCAATTCTTTTGCTTTAGTATAATCTCCAATACTCGCAAAAGCAGCTGCTTGTTTTATAAAGTAAGGAAAGCTTACAATTGCATCAAGTTGAATCGCCTTATTGTATAAGGGTATTGCAACGGTATTTTTTTTTAAGTCTAAGTTTATTTGAAACAAGGTCAATACTGGATCAATAAAATTAGTATCTGTTTGTATGCATTTTTCCAGCAACGGGATGCATTTGTCATATTGTTGTTCATCAAAAGCGACTAATGCTTTTTGGTATAATTTTTCAGCAGCTGAACGATTGTTTTGCGCAAACGATGGATTGTATTTCAAACATGAAAACAATATAAGTAAGTAAAACACATAATGCGTTTTTCTATTATTCATAATCCATCAAATTGGGTACGTAAATATAAACTACTTAAGGAACTTGTATGTATTTATGCAGCTGCGCGCTTAATTCCCAATGCGGGTGCACTTTAATATAATCAATTGCCAAAGGGGTCATAGTATCGGCCTTATCCCATTCTGGTTGTAAGTAAAGTTTACAATTGGGAGACACCCTTTTTTCAAAGCTTTCCGCCCAATCAATGTCGGATTTATTAAATACCACCACTTTTAATTCCGATGCAGCAGCAACGCTTTCTTCCAAGGGAAATTTGAACTTTTTTGGGGACAAGCAAATCCAATCCCATTGTCCAGATAATGGACTTGACCCTGAAGTTTCAATATGTGTTTGAAAACCAGCAGTTTTTAATGCGTTGGTTAATGGATCTAATACATGTAATAAAGGTTCACCTCCTGTGACAATTGCAATTTTACTTGGATGCGCTAAAGCGGCATTTACAATTTCATCAATACTTAAATGTGGATGTTTGTTTGCATCCCAACTTTCTTTAACATCACACCACACACAACCAACATCACATCCGGCAAGTCGAATAAAAAATGCAGCTTTACCTTGATGGTATCCTTCTCCTTGTAAGGAGTAAAACATTTCCATCACTGGATAGGTGGTTGTAGTACTCAAGCTTATTTATTTTGAGAAGCCTCGTAAGCCTTCATTGTATTTTTCAATAATCCTGCAATGGTCATTAAACCAACACCACCTGGAACAGGGGTAATCGCAGATGCTTTTGCACAAGCTTCATCATAATTCACATCGCCTTTAATTCTAAAACCTTTTTTGGCAGTAGTATCTTCCACTCTTGTAATACCCACATCTATAATCACTGCACCTGGTTTAATCATGTCGCCAGTTAAAAAATTAGGAACGCCTAATGCTGCAACAATGATATCTGCTTCCAAACAAATTTCTTTTAAATTTTTTGTATGACTATGGCAAAGTGTAACAGTGCAATTGCCTTGTGGAATATTACTACTTAATAAAATACTCATGGGTCTTCCAACAATATTACTGCGACCAATCACCACTGCATTTTTTCCTTTGGTTGGAATATCAAAATGCGCTAACATTAATATTATTCCGTATGGTGTTGCAGGAATAAAAGTGGGTAAGCCTTGAACTAATCTTCCCACATTCGCAGGATGAAATCCATCCACATCTTTCGCAGGGTTAATGGTCTCAATTACTTTTGCTTCATCAATATGTTTCGGAAGGGGCAACTGAACCAAAATGCCATCGATAGCAGGATTGTTATTTAATTCAATGATTTTATCTAATAATATTTTTTCACTTACATCTACATCCAACCGAACCAAAGTGGATTCAAAACCCGTTTCCTCGCAATTTTTCACTTTGCTTGCTACATAGGTTTCACTCGCACCATTATTGCCCACTAAAATGGCTGCCAAATGAGGTGATCGTTTCCCCGCAATGGTAAGTGCTTGTGTTTGAGCCAATAAAGTGGCTTTTACTGCTGCCGAAGCTATTTTCCCGTCTAATATTAACATGCCACAAATTTAGTTATTTGATTTAGAGCATTGTAATTTTTTTTTAACATTCCATCCCCTGTATCTTTGCCCACATAAATATACCTATGGAACAAAATCCCAACCAGCCGTTAAACATTGAAATTACCGAGGAAATAGCAGAGGGTAGTTATGCTAATTTGGCAATAATTACACATAGCAATGCCGAGTTTGTGATTGACTTTGTAAATGTGATGCCAGGCACCCCTAAAAGTAAAGTAAAGTCGAGAGTGATTTTAACGCCGATGCATGCCAAAAGATTTATGAAGGCATTGGTTGAAAATGTAGAAAGATATGAGGAAGCCAATGGCGCCATCGGAGATATGTTACCTGTTGAAATTCCTATGAATTTTGGTGGACCAACAGCACAAGCGTAAATATTTTACCAATTCAAGCTTTGTTCTGCATAACTATAATAACCTTCTGTACTTACAATGAGGTGATCAATTAATTTGATGTCAAAATAGGCAGCCCCTTTTTTAATTTTTTCTGTTAGAAGATCATCCATATTACTTGGTTTTAATTGACCACTTGGATGGTTGTGGCAAATAATGAAACCAGTAGCTTCGTGGCTGAGTGCGAGCTTGAAAATTATTCTGGGATCCGCCACCGTACCCGTGATGCCGCCTTCACTTAAAATTTCCTCATGAATTACTTTGTTGGCTTGATTTAACAAAAGCACCATAAATAATTCTCTACTTTCAAATTGAAGTAAATATTTTAAATGATCAGCAACATCTTTACTTTGTCTTATATTTTTTTTATCAATACTATTATTCATGCGACGTGAACCTAATTCAATAGCAGCTAGTATTCGAATGGCTTTTATTTTTCCAATTCCTTTAATCTTTAAACCTAGAATATCCGCTACAGATAATTTTGAAAATTTTTGCAAATTATTTTGTGCAGCATTTAATAATGACCTTGCTAAGTCAACTGCATTTTGATGTATCGTGCCATGTTGAAGAATAATGGCGAGGAGTTCCACATCGCTTAAATTTTTAGCTCCGCGTTTGTACATTTTGTAAATGGGTTGGTCCTCGTTGGCCCAGGACTTTATATTGTTCAAGACTTGCATACTATTTTTTTTCAAATCTATGGCCATTCACCACCTAAAAAAAAGGTATAAATACTTAAAAAGAATAGTCATTATGTGCATAAGTCATTGATTTGTTGAAAAGTACCCTACTATTTATTTATAATTTGTAAACGATAATTATAACTTTGGCCCATATCCCAAACACATGAATCCTTCTGTTAAAATATTTGCCGGAACTGGCTCTCAAGCCCTTGCTGAAAAAATTGCACAACGCTTTGGAGCACCCATTGGAAAAATCAATATCCAAAAATTTAGCGATGGTGAGTTTCAGCCCATTTTTTTAGAAAGTATCCGTGGCGATTATGTTTTTTTAGTTCAAAGCACATATGCACCTACTGAAAACATCATGGAATTATTAATGATGATTGATGCAGCGAAAAGAGCCAGTGCCTATAAAATAATTGCAGTGGTGCCTTATTATGGTTTTGCAAGACAGGATCGTAAGGACAAACCAAGGGTAGCGATAGGAGCAAAATTAATTGCAACTTTATTAGAGGCAGCAGGCGCACACCGTGTGATTACAATGGATTTGCATGCGGCACAAATACAAGGATTTTTTGACGTACCAGTGGATCACTTAGATAGTTCAGCCATATTCATTCCCTATATTGAGCAATTAAAATTGGAGAATTTAACCTTTGCGGCACCGGATGTTGGAAGTACCAATCGCGTGCGTGAAGTAGCTAATTATTTTAATGCGGAAATGGTAATTTGTGATAAGCATCGTAAGCGCGCTAATGAAATTGCGAGTATGGTGGTGATTGGAGATGTGACAGGGAAAGACATTGTTATTGTAGATGATATTTGCGATACAGGCGGCACTTTGGTAAAGGCGGCAGCGCTATTAAAGGAAAAGGGAGCTAGATCAGTTAGGGCCATGATTACACATCCAGTTTTAAGTGGGAAAGCCTATGAAAACATTGAAAATAGCGTGTTAGAGGAATTGGTGGTATGCGATACCATTCCATTAGCGCATCCGTCGGCTAAAATCAAAGTAGTAACGGTAGCTGATTTATTTGCAATAGCTATCCGTAATGCCTATGAAAACAAGAGCATTACTAGTTTATTTGTTCACTCACAATTGAAGGCAAGAGGTTAATAATCAATCACTTATCAAATAAGGGTAAATAGTAAGGAGAGACTTTGGTTTCTCCTTTTTTATTTCCTACCTTCGCCCTCCATTATTGAGAAAGAATAATGGGTGTAGATAGCGAAAGCTATCTATCATCTTACAATAGAAAAAATTATAAAATGAAAACAATTACAATCGATGGCCACTTGAGGACCGAAAATGGCAAAAAAGTCGCCCGCCAGCTTCGCTCTCAGGACAATGTGCTTGCTGTAATTTACGGGGGTGCTACTGAAGTAAATTTTTATGCTCCAGCAAAGGCTTTTAAGTCTTTAGTGTACACAAGTGAATTCCAATTAGCAGATGTTACAGTAGAAGGAAAAACTTACAAATGCATTTTGAAGGATTTGCAGTTTGATAAGGTAACTGATGCTTTAATACACGTTGACTTATTAGAATTAGTAAATGACAAAAAAGTAGTTGCTACTTTACCTTTAAAGATGGTTGGTACTTCTGTGGGTGTTAAAGCAGGAGGTAAACTTATCATTAAAATGAAGTCATTAAAGGT
>CAXNDZ010000105.1:0-7447 GCA_964201225.1 Chitinophagales bacterium
AATAATAGACTATGCAAGATAAAGAACCTATAAACCCAACATCGGACAAAATGGAGGAAAAAACAGTTGAAAACGAGGCAACCAATGAGTCCAATCCTGTAACGGATCCAGCACCCGAAGCGGCACCCGTTTTAAGTGAATCAGAAACCCTACAATTGGAGTTAGTTGATCAAAAGGACAAATACCTGAGGTTAATGGCCGACTTCGAAAATTTCAGACGTCGTACTGCGAAGGAGCGTATTGAACTAATTCAAACGGCAAGCAAGGAGGTCATCGTTTCCTTTTTAGATGTGTTGGATGATTGTGATCGTGCTGAAAAACAATTAAGTAGTTCAGATGATATTGCTTTGCAAAAAGAAGGAATTCAATTGGTGTTTAATAAAGTAAGATCTACTTTGAATGCAAAGGGAGTTGTTGCGATGGTGAGTGTCAACGAAACTTTTGATGTTGATAAACACGAAGCAATTACCGAAGTACCGGTATCCAATAATAAGATGAAAGGAAAAATTGTAGATGAAATATCAAAAGGATATTTTTTAAATGATAAAATTATTCGTTTTGCTAAAGTGGTGGTAGGCAAATAAAAAAAGCATTATGTCAAAGAGAGATTTTTACGAAATATTAGGAGTGAGTAAATCTGCATCCGCTGATGAAATTAAAAAAGCGTATCGTAAGGTAGCCATGCAATTTCATCCAGATCGCAATCCCGGGGACAAGCAAGCCGAAGAAAAATTCAAGGAAGCTGCGGAAGCCTATGAGATATTAAGTGACACAGATAAAAAAGCAAAGTATGATCGATTCGGTCATCAGGCATTTGGTCCTGGTACTAGTGGTGGAAGTGGATTTGGTGGCGGCGGCGGAATGGATATGAATGATATTTTTAGTCAATTTGGTGACATATTTGGGGATGAAGGATTTGGTGGATTTTTTGGCGGTGGTGGTTCAAGGTCAAGGTCGTCAAGAGCGACTGGCCAAAGAGGTAGTAATTTGCGAATTAAATTAAAATTAAATTTTGAAGAAATTGCGAATGGAGTTAATAAGAAAGTAAATGTAAAAAAGCATGTAACCTGTACTACCTGTGGTGGTAATGGCGCTAAGGATAAAAATAGCGTGCAAACCTGTGGCACTTGTAATGGCTCGGGTCAAGTGAAGCGTGTGACGAATACTTTTTTAGGGCAAATGCAAACTGTGAATACTTGTCCATCTTGTAATGGTCAAGGAAATACGGTTACCGCAAAATGTGCGGGATGTAAAGGGGAAGGTAGAATGTATGGAGAAGAAACTATTTCCATTGATATACCAGCTGGCGTTCAAGATGGCATGCAACTAAGCATGTCCGGAAAAGGCAATGCAGGTGAGCGTGGCGGAAGTCCTGGTGATTTAATTATCATGATTGAAGAAGAACCACATGAGTCGCTACATAGGGATGGTTTAAATGTGGCCTATGATTTATACATCACAATTCCTGATGCAGTTTTTGGTACCAGTGTGGAAGTACCTACCATTGATGGTCGAGCTAAAATAAAAATACCGCCTGGAACGCAAAGTGGTAAAATATTTAGATTAAAAGGGAAAGGTTTCCCTGAAGTACAAGGATATGCAAAAGGTGATCAGCTGATTAATGTAAACATATGGACACCTCAGCATGTGAGTGATGAGGAAAGGGCAGCTTTGGAAAAAATGCAATTAAGTGAAAATTTCAAACCCAAAAATATCAAGGGAGAAAAAAGTTTTTACGATCGCGTAAAAGAAGCTTTCAGATAAGAATAAACCATCGGATAAAAATAAGCTAGTCTTCTTTTAGTTGATAGATATCCTTAGAATTACGTCCAAGTCCGTCGTAATCTAATCCATAACCCACTACAAATTTGTTGGGAATCTCAAAGCAATCGTAGTCTACCTTGATAGGATAGGCAAGTGCCTCTTTTTTATTTAACAGCACCGCAATTTTTAAAGAAGCTAATTGTTGTGATTGTAATTGCGGTAAAAAATGGTGTAGGGTTTTGCCTGTATCAATAATATCTTCCAAAATTATTACGTGTCGGTCGTTTAAATTGGTATCCAAACCAATTGCTGTAATTACATTGCCTGTGGAACTCACTCCCTTGTAGGAAGCTAGCTTTACAAAACACACTTCTGCCTCAAAATCAAGGTACTTAAACAAATCTGCGGTAAATAAAAACGAGCCATTCAATATGGATAAGAACAATGGTTTTTTATCGCCGTAATCTTTTTTTAATTGTTGCGCGAGCAGTTGAATTTTTTCCTGAATCTCTTGATCTGTGATATAGGGTGTAAATTCCTTATCGTGTATTTTGATTGTAGACATATTAGATGAACTTTTAAATTGAATAATTTTGCAAGTTGATTATTTATTAAGTGAAAGTTTAAACCTTTGTTCCATTGGCTTTACTAAAATTAAAGTTGTCCCTATTGCAGGAGTGTCTATAATTTTTGGATTGTATTTCTTTAACCTTTTTAATTGAATGCCTCTCTTTTGACTAATTTCATAAAGGCTTTCACCAGCTGCAACTGCATGAAAACTTGTATCACCTACTCTTCGTTTCTTGCCTAAAAATAATAATTGATCCTGTGCTAATAGGTCGGTTTCCTTTAAATCATTAAATACAAAAACCTTGTATAGTCGGATATGGTGTTCAGTTGCGATTTGTAAAAGCGAAGTACCTGCTTTAGCCCATATCACTGAAACCTGGTTGATTTTAAAGGGTTTGTCAGGGTAGCTATTACTTGGCTTTTTCGCACTATTTATACTGTCCGCTTTTGTAACTATTGTCTTCTTGACATCAGCTTTAGCTGTACTATCATTTGCAAGTGGTTTTGTGGGTGTGGTTGCGGCTTTTATGGTTATTATGGGTTTTGTGACCATTGCGGTATCCTTGCCGATACTATTCATTTTTATTTCGGTAACCGTTGCGTTTGTTTTGCTCGATTCAATGCCTTTGATATTATTAATAGGTAAACTTGCTTGATTTGAGATTTTGTTAGTGATATCCGTTGCTGCTTTTATTTGAATGATGGTATCCTTTTTCACAGCGATATTGGTATCCTTTTTCACATCGATAGTGGTATCCTTTTTTACAACGATAGTGGTATCCTTTTTTACAACGATAGCAGTATCATTTTCATCATTTAATTCAGGAAAATTGAATTGTGATAATTCATAATCATCAATAACTTTTATCAATATCTTAGCATAATCACTTGCGGTAGCATATCCTGCTTTTTTTAAGCCAATTGCCCATGCAGAGTCATCTACGGGGTCTAATTGAAATAGAGGTGCGTAATTAGGTCTTAATTTTATAAAATTAGAGTGATCAATAAATGAGGCATTCGCATTTGGGTATACTCTAAAGCATTCTTGCTTGGTGTCGTCATCTTGATAAGTAGTTTCCCCCTTCCAGTCAGTTTTGCATTTTATGCCAAAGTGGTTATTAAAATTCAATGCTAAATTACTTTCGCCGCTATTGGATTCAACAATACCTTGTGCTAAGGTAATGGAAGCCGGAATGCCAGTACGTTTCATCTCCTTAATGGCAATGTCCTTGTATTGATCAATATAAATAAGTGTCGCTGTTTTTTGTGCGTATAAAGTAATACAAAAAAAAGTAAGGAGTAATAATAGTGGAAATTTTAATTTCATGTTTATTTTTTTCTGATTAAACTTAAGCCATCTCTTACCGTTAATAAAACAGTATCTGCAAGCTGGTCCGACATAATCATTTCATTAAATGCGTGAATGGCCTTTGCGTTTTTACCTTTCAAGGTTTCGCTGAATACTTCGCCATGAAACAACACATTGTCGGCAATAATTAACCCATTCTTTTTTACATAAGGGAAAATCATCTGGTAATATTTCCCGTAATTCACTTTATCAGCATCTATGAATACAATATCCCAAGGAGCGGTTAAATGTTGTAAAATTTCACTGGCATCGCCCACATGAATTTTTATTTTATCCTTATGTGGGCTTTGATTGATATTGTTTTGTGCGTTGATTCCATCCTGTTCTCTTAATTCAAGGGTGTGCAATTGTCCGTCATTCTCCAAGCCTTCGGCCAAACACATGGCACTAAAACCTGAAAACGTGCCCAGTTCCAAAATATGCTTGGGTTGCAACAATTTGCTAATTAAACTTAAAAACCCCCCTTGGTTCCAACTGCTCTGCATATCGGCATGTGGATGTGTGGCTAATGTGTTGTCATATACCTCCTTTAAATAGGAAGGGGTTGCATTGCTATATTGCGCAGCATATTCATTGGCTAAAGGGTGTATAAAATCCATTAGTCAAAGTTCTATTTTTTTTCGCTATTTGACGATGAAATTAACAACAATCCTAAAAATGTAAATAAGCCATTAATGATCAGTAATTCCTGTCCAATTCTAAAGCTAGTAGGGGCTGATCCAAAAAAGTAAGGTTGTAAGTAGTCAAGTAATAAACATAATAGGGGTGCAATAAAGCAAGGTAAGAATGCCCATTTATCCTTAATGCTTCTTTTGGTTAAAATACCAAATGCAAATAAGCCTAATAAAGGTCCATAGGTATAGGAAGCAATCTTTAATAATAAATCAATAATACTTTTATTGTCAATCCATTTAAATACCAAAACGATGATTAAAAAAAGAAAAGCAAAACCTAAATGTATTCGTTGACGAATTTTTTTCTTTTTGGCCTCATCCCATTGGGTGTTTCTTTGCATGCCAACAATATCAATACAAAAACTAGAAGTAAGTGCAGTAATCGCACCATCGGCACTTGGGAATAAGGCTGATATCAGTGCTAAAATAAAAATGATGGATAAGTAAGGTGGCATATGTTGTAAGGCCAGGGTAGGGAATAAATCATCACCCACTGCAGTTACATTTAATTGCGCAGCATATAAATGAAGTAAGCCCCCTAAAAATAAAAATAAACTAATCACCAATAACATAGTGAATCCAATGGTGATCATATTTTTCTGCGCATCTTTTAAGTTTTTTACAGAAATATTTTTTTGCATCATTTCTTGGTCTAAACCAGTCATAGTAAGGGTAATGAATGCACCTCCAATGATTTGTTTTAGAAAAAATGACTTCGCATTGACGTCTGGATTAAATACTGTAGCAATACCTTTCGCTTGCATAGCTACTAGTGCGTCTCCTATGGATAAATGGAGGTTGGTTAAAATATAAATACTACAAATAATTAAGCCCAACAACATTCCTGATGTTTGCAATGTATCCGTATATACAATTGTTTTCACACCGCCTTCATAGGTATACAACAAAATCATTGCAAGGATCACAACCGTGGTTGCCCAAAAAGGAACATGTAAGTTATCTAAAATAAATACTTGTAAAATTTTCACCACCAAATATAATCTTGCAGTAGCGCCCAATGTTCTTGATAAGATAAAAAAAGAAGCGCCTGTTTTATAAGCGCCAAAACCCAATCTTTGTTCTAAATAATTATAAATAGAAGTCAGGTTCATCTTATAATAAATCGGAAGCAAAACATAAGCTATCGCGAAATAGCCAATGAGGTAGCCAATGGTAATTTGCAAATAATGAAACCCGTCTTTTCCAACTGCACCGGGAACACTTACAAAAGTGACACCACTTAGTGAGGTTCCGATCATCCCAAATGCAACCAACATCCAATTACTATTTTTGTTGCCAATAAAAAAGGACATATTGTTACTATTTTTCCCTGTCACTTTTGCAACGGCAAGTAGGACTAAAAAATACAGTACTACAAATAGGAATAATAAGGGAGCACTCATAGGTCTTTAAATTAGTTCAAGCAAAGTAAGGACAATCTTTTAATTTTAACTAAATTCGATATTATAAAGCACAAAAGTATTTTATGACCATGAATGCCATCACACTGTTTTGCGGTTCTAAATCGGGTAAAAATCCTGCTTTTGAACAAATGGCCATGGCTTTAGGCAGCTGGTTGGCGGAAGAAAATATTACACTTGTATATGGAGGCGGAAATAAAGGATTAATGGGCGCTACAGCCAATGCTTGTTTGGCAAAAGGGGGTAAAGTGATAGGTATTATACCCAAGGTTTTATTGGAATGGGAAGCCGAGCATAAAGGTTTAACGGAATTGATTGTTACCGAAAATATGCATGCTCGAAAAATGTTGTTGTATGAAAAAGGGGATGCCGCTATTTTACTGCCAGGTGGCTTGGGGACTTTTGATGAACTTTTTGAAATGCTTGTTTGGAACAACTTAAGTATACACGATAAAAAAATAGTGCTATATAATTTTCAAGGCTTTTATGATCCGTTGGTTACCATGATTCAAAAAATGGAGGAAGAAGATTTTTTATACGAAAGAAGTAGGTACCGTTTGCATATTTGTGCAACACTGGAAGAGATTAAGGAGTTTTTTCATAGCGCTTAATCTTAACGCCGAACCATCGGCTCAAATTTTATCGAGCAACCTTAGGACCAAATCTTAATGGGAATCCAATACCAGCTCTAAATACAGGTTCTTTTCTATTATAGCCACCATTGTATTGTGATTGTGGGTTGTTTAGCAAATCAATCATCACTGAAAAATAACTAATCCCTGATGCAACGCGTTTGCCATACCCAACCCCAGCCAATATGCTTTCAGCGCCAAAATTAGTAGATCCAGCTTGTCCTGATTTTGTGTCCTTTTGTTTGATACATGCATAATTATATTCAGGTTGCACTTGGATAAAAAAACTTTCAATAGGCCAAATACGCGTAAATGCCCCAATACCTAATCTAAAGTTGCGACTTCGGATATCGCTTAACTCATTGGAATTGTAAAGGTCATAATAAATATTCATTGCCAAACCGCCATCCAAATAAGGGGTAAAGCTTTTAATAATTTCTGGATTCAAACCCATTTGAAAACTATTTGCACCGCCACCTAATACCAAACCACCGCCCACAAAAATGGGTTTTTTATCTAAAATTTTATTTGTAGTGATGGTGGTTTGTGCTTGCGCTGCAAAACTGAATAAAATAAAAGCGAAAAGAATAATATTTTTAATTTGCATGGGGATGAGTTACGGTGTTGTTATTTTTATATTTAAAATATTTAAACATTGCTATATAATTGCTTTGATTATTAGAAAAGCCTATTGCGATTACTTTTTATAATCAAAAATTTTACCACTATTTAAAATATGATTAGGGTCAAAGGTGTTTTTTATACCACGCATAAGTTCAAGTGAAACTTCATCAAACAATACAGGCATATATGATTTTTGGATAAGCCCAATACCGTGTTCGCCACTAATCGTTCCGCCTAGTTCCTTAACAAGTTCAAATAATTTTTTTAAAATAGCATTCATTTCATCATTGCCATAACTCTTTTTAATCGTAGGATGGTTTATTCTGATATGCAAATTACCATCGCCTGCATGACCATAACAGACTACTTTAAATCCATTTTGTGCACCTAATT
>CAXNDZ010000106.1:0-7443 GCA_964201225.1 Chitinophagales bacterium
CAACCACATCTAATGGTGCTCCACTACGAATAGAGTAATCGATCAATTCATCTTTTGTAGCCGGCCAAGGTGCTTCCTCTAAATAACTGGCTAATTCTAAAGTCCAAAACATAGGTTTCTTTTTTGCAAAAGTAGCCGTATAAATGATATTACCAAATGTGTTTTTTCTACAGGATGTAAACAAATTGTGAAATTTTGCCAAAATTGGGCCGGTAATCGTAGGTTTGTATCATGGAAAAGCAGCCTGCACTATTAGTTGCGACCGATATTTATAAGAATTATGGCAATATTTCAGTCTTAAAAGGGGTTTCCCTTGAGGTAAACAAGGCTGAGATGGTTTCAATTGTTGGCGCATCAGGGGCTGGCAAATCGACGCTATTATACATTGTAAGTAGTCTTGAAAAAGCAGACAAAGGGCAAATTTTATTCCAAAATCAAGACATTAGTGCGCTCTCCAATAAACAGCTTGCCCAATATAGAAATAACCAAATTGGCTTCGTTTTTCAATTTCATCATTTATTACCTGAATTTACGGCACTCGAGAATGTTTGTATACCCGCCTGGATTGGTCAAAAACCAAAAACACAAGTGGAAACAAAGGCGATGGAATTACTTGACTTTATGGGTCTGGCAGATAAAAAAGATAAAAAGCCCCATAGTTTATCTGGTGGCGAACAACAAAGAATTGCGGTAGCACGTGCATTAATCAATAGCCCTGCATTAATTTTTGCAGATGAACCTACTGGTAATTTAGACAGTACCAATGCAGCTGCCTTGCATCATTTATTTATAAAATGTCGCGACACTTTTCAACAAAGCTTTTTAATTGTAACGCACAATGAATCATTAGCTGAAATGAGCAATCGCACCCTTCAAATGAAGGATGGGCAAATCATTTAATTACACCCTCGCCTTCCAAGGCATATCCGCTACGCCATTTAAATGCCCAATATACCTAGCTAATACAAATAAGTAATCACTTAATCTGTTCAGGTATTTGATAACAATGGGTTCAACGAATAAATTTTCCTCTTGTAAATTTACGCACCATCTTTCTGCACGGCGACAAACACATCTCGCTACGTGGGTCATTGAAATAGCACTATGCCCCACTGGTAAAATAAAAGATCTCATGGGTTCCAAAACTGCATTCATCGTGTCAATCTCTTTTTCCAAATTCACAATATCAATTTCAGTTAAATCAGGAATTTGTATTGCAGATTCCTTATCTGGATCACAAGCAAGGTGAGATCCTACTGTGAATAAGCGATCTTGTACTTCGTTTAATACTTTTTGAATTTCTACATTTCCACACATATCACTCACTAAACCTACAAAGGAATTTAGCTCGTCCACTGTTCCATAGGATTCAATACGAATATGACTTTTAGGAACACGCGTTCCTCCTATTAATGAAGTTTTTCCTTCGTCCCCAGCTTTGGTATAAATTTTCATACGGTAATATTTTCTTAAGCCTAATTGCTCAAGGATTCTTTATCTAACAAAACTAATAAAATAAAGTTCACTTAGGCATAAAAAAGCTCCACATAACATTATGGGAGCCTAATTAATTATTTTAATGGTTCAATGATTATTTATGACCAACATTTAATGTATCAGTTTCAATATTGCCATCTCTTAAGCGAACCACACGATGCGCATATTTGGCAATATCTTCCTCGTGGGTAACCAGTATTACGGTATTGCCTGAGGAATGAATTTTTCCAAATAATTCCATTACTTCCACTGAGGTTTTGGAATCCAAATTACCTGTAGGCTCATCGGCTAATAATATAGAAGGATTATTAACAAGTGCGCGCGCAATGGCAACCCTTTGAATTTGACCACCACTTAATTCATTTGATTTATGATGACTTCTATCTGCTAGGCCTACTTTTTCAAGTGCAACCATCGCTCTTTCTAATCTTTCTTTTTTTGCAATACCTGCATACACCAATGGCAATGCTACGTTTTCAGCAGCAGATAATCTTGGTAGTAAATTAAATTGTTGAAATACAAAACCAATTTCTACATTACGAATACCCGCCAATTCATCATCCGACATCTTGCTTACATCATGTCCATTTAAATTATACATTCCTTTGGTGGGCGAATCTAAGCAGCCTAATATATTCATTAAGGTACTTTTTCCACTTCCCGAAGGACCCATCAATGCAACATATTCATTAGAGATGATATCTAAATTAATACCTTTTAAAACTGGAATGGCCTGACCCGCCATAAAATAACTTTTTTGTAACTCCCTTAATTGAATAACTGATGACATTTTAAAAATTTATTTATTTATTACTTTAGGAACTTTAAAAAACTCGCCGTTTTGAGCGGGTGCATTTTTCAAAGCTGCTGCTCTATCTATTGATCCCTTAACTTCATCTGAACGCAATACATTAATACTATCACCCATATGCATTAATGGTTTGGTACCGGTGGTATCCAATTCATTTAGCTTTTCAACAAAACCGACCAAATCCTGCATATCTGCAACTAATTTGTCCATTTTTTCAGGAGCCACATTTAACCTGGATAAATGTGCCAAATGGGCTACTAATTTGTTATCTACTTGCATAATACAAATGTAATCCAAAGCTAGCAACCCCCAAGGCGCATTTGTTAAATGGTCATAAGAAACAACAAGTGGCAAAAAAAATAGGGGAATTTGGAAGATTTTTTTGAAAATAGTTGCATAACTAACTAATTTTACAAAAATGTGCTTTTATGCAAAGATCAATTAAAAAAGTAGCGGTATTAGGAAGTGGCGTAATGGGTTCTCGTATTGCATGTCACTTTGCTGGGATTGGCGTGGAAGTATTGTTATTAGATATGCTTGCACCAGGTTCAAACGAAAGCACAAAAGCAAAGGAAAGAAACCAATTAGTGGATAGTTCACTTCAAGCTGCTATTAAATCAAACCCTTCCCCTTTATATCTTCAAAAATTTACACAAAATATTAGCACTGGAAATTTTACGGACGATATTGCAAAAATTAGCAATGCCGATTGGATTATTGAAGTAGTGGTAGAAAGATTAGACATTAAAAAAATAATGTACGACGAGGTTGAAAAATACAGAAAGCCAGGCACATTAGTGAGTTCAAATACTTCAGGCATTCCAATTCATTTAATGGCGGAAGGTCGCAGCGATGATTTTCAAAAACATTTTTGTGGCACGCACTTTTTTAACCCACCACGTTATTTGCGTTTGCTTGAAATTATTCCAACTACAAAAACAGATCCTAGTATTATTGATTTTCACATGCATTATGGGGATGTATTTTTAGGTAAAACTACAGTGCTTTGTAAGGATACCCCTGCCTTTATCGCTAACAGAGTTGGGGTTTTCAGCATGATGAGTGTTTTACATATCATGGAAAAAATGGAATTAAGTATTGATGAAATTGAATCCATCACAGGACCAATTATGGGTCGCCCTAAATCAGCTACCTTCCGTACAGCGGATGTGGTTGGTATTGATACATTAGTGAAAGTAGCAAATGGGGTTGCTGCAAGCTGTCCAAATGATGAAGCTAAAAATATTTTCACTCTGCCTACTTGGCTTGAGAAAATGGTGGCACAAAATTGGTTAGGTGATAAAACTGGTCAAGGCTTTTTTAAGAAAATAAAAACGGCTACCTCCAAAGAAATTTTAACACTAAATTTAAAAACCTTCGAATACGAACCACGCGTTAAAGTAAAATTTGCTTCCATTGGTGTTGCAAAAGCGATGGAAAGTTTACCTGAACGATTAAAAAGTTTATACGCGGCGAAAGACAAAGCGGGTGAATTTGTTCGTCAATTTCATTTTGCATTGTTCTCCTATATTAGCCATCGTATTCCTGAAATCAGTGATGAATTATACCGATTGGATGATGCCTTGAAAGCCGGATTTGGTTGGGAGATTGGGGCTTTTGAAACATGGAATGAATTAGGCGCTACGCAAGTAGTGAGCGATATGAAATCAGCAGGATATGCTGTATCACCATGGATTCAAACGATGTTAGATAAGGGATTATCTTTTTATAAAGTACAAGAAGGCAAACGTTATTATTATGATGTTGCTACTGAAGCCTACAAATTAATTCCGGGCAGTGAGTCCTTCTTAATCTTATCTGATTTAAAAGAAAAGACCATTTGGAAAAATAGCGCTTGTACCCTAGTGGATATGAATGATGGCATTGCAGGTTTTAGCTGGAACACCAAAATGAATAGTATTGGTGGTGAGGTTTTAGAAGGAATAAATAAAGCGATTAACATTGCAGAGGATAAATTTAATGGCTTAGTCATCGCGAACGAATCCAACTTATTTAGCGCAGGTGCCAACGTAGGTATGATATTTATGTTAGCTATTGAACAAGATTACGAAGAACTAGATATGGCGATTCGTACTTTTCAAAATAGTATGATGCGTGTGCGATACTCTTCTATTCCTGTGGTAGTGGCCCCTCACGGACTTTGTTTAGGGGGTGGTTGCGAAATGAATTTACATGCGGATAGCATTTGTGCAGCTGCTGAAACTTATATTGGCTTAGTGGAATTAGGCATTGGTGTAATTCCTGGTGGTGGTGGAACAAAGGAACTTGTTTTACGCGCATCTGATGAAATGCATGCAGATGAGCCAGAAACCATTACGCTTAACCGCAGGTTTATGCAAATTGCTACTGCAAAAGTAGCAACTAGTGCACAGGAAGCGATGGACATGGGCATCTTAAGAAAATCACAGGATTTTATTTTACTCAATCAATCAAGACGCATTACCAAAGCCAAGGAGCAAGCATTACAATTGTTTAATGCAGGATATACCCAAGCACAACAAAGAAAAGATATTAAAGTACTAGGAAAAGCAGGCCTAGGTGCATTATACGCAGGTATTAATGGTATGCACAAAGCTGGATACGCTTCTGACCATGATGTAAAAGTGGCTAAAAAATTAGCATTTGTAATGTGTGGCGGTGATTTGAGTGAACCCACTACTGTCAACGAACAATATTTATTGGATTTAGAACGCGAAGCATTTTTAAGTTTGTGTGGCGAAAAGAAAACATTGGAGCGCATACAATCAGTAATTACTGCAGGCAGACCGATAAGAAATTAGTTGCTATTTTTTACTAAGCTAATTAACACAAGTTGCTTGATTACAATAAATCATTCAAAGCTGAACGCAAAGTAGGGTAATCAAAATTAAAACCTGCTCCTTGTATTTTATTTGAGGATACTTTGGCGCTTTTTAAAATTTCAATGCTCATCTCTCCCAACATTATTTTCAATACAAATGCCGGTACCGGTATGGGTAAGTAAAAACCCCTTAATTTTTTTGCAATAGCTATAATTAAATCTTTATTACTTATTGGATCAGGAGAAACCGCATTATATACCCCTTTAATAGAGGCTGTTTCAATGCCATGTATCATCATTTTACATAAATCATGATGGTGTATCCAACTGACCATTTGCTTTCCGTTTCCAAAGATTGTTGCCATCCCAAACTGCGCGGGTTTAATAAACTCAGCCAATGCACCCCCTTTCTTATTTAAAACGATCCCTATTCTTAAAGTCACTAATCTTATACCTAAGGCTTCAATGGGTTTTACGCTTTCTTCCCAACTTTTACAGGTTGCTCCCAAATATGCACCATCCACTGGGTCGGTTTCTACAAATCCATTCATTAAACTTTGTGCAGTATCGGGTCCATACCAACCAATGGCCGATGCCGCAACCACTGTTTTTACTTGATGTGAATTTTCAGTTAAATACTTCACCAACAAAGCACCCGACAATACCCTGCTATCCACAATTTCCTGCTTACGTTTTTTTGACCATCTTTTATCTGCAACACCCGCACCTGCCAAATGAACAATCGTATCCGCATTGTGAATTGCTGAAGGATCAATATACCCTTTATCTATATCCCAAACAGCGTAGGTTAAATTGGGTACATTCGAAACCCGCGGCTGTCGCGTTAATACAATTACCTGATAGCCCTTGCTTAATAATAATTGCGTAAGCGATGTTCCCACCATTCCAGTTCCTCCTGTGATTAATACGGTATGCATTCGATAAAGGTACAATTTTTGTTTATTTCATTTGCGAAGGAGTGTAATCATTTGCAAAAAAAACCCCGCCCAATGAAGGGCGAGGTTACAACTAAAATCAACTATACATAAGAACTAAATCAATCCGGTTTTTTACCATCCATAAAAGTATTGATGGTTGAAATTTGTGTTTGGTTATTTTCATCCTTATCCCCTGTATACTTGCTGTAATAATTTTCAACAGAAGCCAATGTATTACCAAACATTTCCATATTTCTTCTAACATATGCAGGTACTGATTCAAAATCATTACTTGGATCATTCACATTATTAATATTAAAAGATAAATTTCTTAATTTCTGAATACGCTCAGCCACTTTTTTTCTTTGCTCTTCTGCATTATCTAATGGCATATCATAATTAGCTTGTTGATTCACATGTGCAACGGGTGCATTGGACTCCTCTCTCATCACCAATTGCATAGAAGGCTCTTCCTCATATCTAAAAGAAGATTCAAAAATAACTTCCGCAGGTGCTGGAGTTTCAATCACAGGGGCATCATACATTTCAACAGTTACGAATTCTTCTTTCGTACTACTTTCATCCATCAACATTTCCGATTCCATCAATTCTTCTTCCATGAGTTCTTCTTCCATTAATTCTTCTTCAACCTCTTCATCGATGGTAATTTCTTCTAACATAAAGTCCTCTTCCATCTCCAAACTTGGATCTGATTCATTAATTTCAAAAATCACTTCATTGGATGCAATTACTGGAGCTGAAATTTCTTCTTCAACTTCGTCCGATTCCTCCACATAAATATTAGTAGGCTTACTTAATATAAATTCAGAAACAACGGTCGCTTCTTTCTCTGCTTCCATATTCAAAGTGAATATTTCTTCCTCCACTTCTTCCTCCATTTCTTCTTCAACTTCATCTTCAAAAGCAGGTTCCTCCTCTAATATTAAGGTTGGTATAAATTCATTGTTCTCAAAAGCCATCACTTTCATTTCTTCTTCAACTTCGAATTCCTCGGCCACTTCCATCTCTTCCTCGGCTTCTAATGCTTCCTCTTTCATAGCTATTTCAGCTTCCATTTCTTCTTCAATACTATCTGCAGCTTCAATAGACGCTTGCGCATTTAACTCCCAAATAGTATCATACTTATCTAATATCACTTCCTTCACTTCTTCGTCCAATTCTTCTTCGGCTACTAATACCGGAGCTTCCATCATGGGTGCTTGGTCCAATGAGAAATGAATGGGCGTTTCTTCAGTTTGATCTAAAATAAAATGATCCGCTGCTTTTTCATTTACTTCATTGCTTAATGGCTCCTCCTTGATTTGTTCAGTTGCAACTGCATCTGTAACCAATGTCATTACAATTTTTTCCTCAAT
>CAXNDZ010000107.1:0-7362 GCA_964201225.1 Chitinophagales bacterium
TTCCATAATAAAAAACATCTTGGTTATGCTTACTTAATAAAATAGGTGTTTGCCAGTTGAATCTAAATGCAGGCTCTCCTAAATTACGTAATGGTCTTATGAACTTTCGCTCCTTAGTAGTTAAATTCTGTCTTGAATACGCACCATATTGAGAACCACTGTAAATAGTTTTATTGTCTCTGGTATCTACCTGTACTTGCATACCATCCCCTCCATTTAACATGGTATAAGGATTATGCCCACTATCAAACCAATCGAAGCTTTCTTTGGTTTGGCTTGAGCCCATCCAAGTACCATTATCCTGTAAGCCACCATAAACATTGTAAGGCTTAGCCATATCAAAATTTATATTATAAAATTGACCCACCGGAGGTGTATTTGCCTTAAACCAATGATCGCCATTGTCGTAAGTAATATTACAGCCGCCATCATTACCAATAATAATATGCCCGTCTTTTTGGCCATTTAACCATGCGTAATGATGATCAGAATGTACATTTTCCTTACCTATTTCTTTAAACGTTTTACCACCATCTTTACTTAATAATATACCAACGCCTGTGATAATTATTTTATCAGCATTGGTAGGGCTTATAAATACTTTACCAAAATAATAACCATAGGTGCTATACAAATTAATTGGCTTGGTATTTGTTTTTTTCCATGTTGCTCCTGCGTCCTCACTACGATATACTTCAGCTCCAATAATCGGTGTTTCAAATAAAGCAGTGTTCGCATCATATAAATAATCCCATATACAAGAAGGTAATAATTTACCCGACTTTACATCTTCCTTGATGCCAGCTACCGTGTATTTCATTGGCAAGCCATTACGAGGTGAGCGAATAAAAGTGGTAAACTTACGATCATCCAAAGCTAAAAATTGATCAACCGTTAAATCTTTAAAATCACGCAATGCATAACGAGTGGTGTCACTATATCTTTTTATTGTTGTATCAGATTGCTGGGCGTTATTGTCAACAATCGCATAAACAATAGATGGATTTTCAGGATAAACTGCAATACCAATTCTACCGACACCTTCGCCAGTAGGAAAACCCGAAGCAGCTGTTGAAGCTAAAGTCCAACTATCACCACCATTGGTACTTTTATAAATACCACTTGTTTTTCCCGCCTCTACAAAGTTGGAAGCAGAACGTGTTTTATACCACATTGCCGCATATAAATTATTGGGATTTTTAGGATCAACATCTATATCAATGCCGCTTGTATTCGCATCAATGTATAAAGTTTGTTTCCATGTTTTACCACCATCAGCCGTTTTATAAATACCTCTTTCCTTGTTTTCAGAATACAAATGTCCTAAAGCCGCTACCCATGCCACATTTGGATCAGTGGGCGATAATTGTACCTTACCAATATGATGTGATTCAGGTAAACCAAGATAATTCCAGGTTTTGCCATTATTATCAGATTTGTAAATGCCAATACCAGCGTATGAGGAACGACTACTATTCGCTTCACCTGTTCCTACCCAAATGATTTTATTATTCCAGTTCACTGCAATATCACCAATATTCAAAGTTGCAGTTGAATCAAAAATGGGTTTAAAACTTTGTCCATTATTAATGGTATGCCATAAACCGCCAGAGGCATAAGCGACATAAAACTCGGTTGGATCACTAGGATTCACATCAATATCAACAACACGACCACTCATTACTGAAGGGCCAATATTTTGAAAAGACGTATTATTCACTGTAGAATTAGCCAAAAGAAGTGACTTTTGTTCGTTACTCTTTAGGCGATCTGCCGCAGAACTTGGTTTCAATTGCGCAGATGCGACTAAACCCATCAATAAGAAAATGTGTAGAAAAATTGCTTTCATGTATCGTGTATTTGTAAATAAATATAAGTACTTTTTAAAAGTAGACCCGCCAAAAATGATAAGCGTCGACTTTAAAATAAAATGCCTTGCAATATTAATTACAAAGCATTGATTATCAATTTGTTACTGCCCATAAAGGGAGGTCCGTCATAGATCAACTTCCTCTAGAACCGCCAGTTTTAATTGGTTTTTTAGCCGCCCCAGTTGATTTTGTATTGGCTTTAGCGATAAATTTTGAACTTCCACCTTGTACCGACGCTTTTGTTGTATTGGTGGAATTTTTTGCTGCAATTTTTTTATTAATAGCAAATCCCATAGTTATTATTTTAGGATATAAATATAATTAAAAAAAGACAATAAACATATCTTTGAAAAAATAATTTTTAATAAAGTGAGCGATATCAAATCATTAATGAATCAATGGGGGAAAGAACATACGCCATTTGTTTTTTTACTTGATTTTGAATTAAAGAAACCAAAGTGTTGGAAATGGGCCGACACAGAAAATATTTTCCAATTTAACTTTGATGGAGTAACGAATCAAGAAAATACAAACACAGATAAAGTAAGTAGTCATAAATCCACTTTTGAATTTAACAAAACACCTATTTCATTTGAAGCATATAAAAGTAAGTTTGATCATATAAAAAAAGAAATTGAAATAGGCAATAGCTTTTTAATCAACCTAACTGCCAAGACTAGAATTAATTCAAATTATACGATTGGAGAAATTTTTAATGGTGCAAATGCAAAATACACTTGCTATTTAAAAGATGAATTTGTATGTTTTTCGCCAGAAACTTTTGTAAAAATAAAAGACGGCAAGATATACTCCTATCCGATGAAGGGAACCATTAATGCAAGCATTCCCGATGCTAAAAATATACTCCTACAAAATCAAAAAGAAATTTCAGAACATGCCACCATGGTGGACCTGATAAGAAATGATTTAAGTAGGGTATCAAAAAATGTAAAAGTTACCAAATACAGGTATTATGAGGAGATAGTGACACAAGAGGGCAACCTAGGTCAAGTAAGTTCGGAAATCATGGGCGAATTAGCCGTTAATTACAATGAAAATATAGGAGATACTCTTTTTGATTTGTTACCAGCAGGGTCCATCTCCGGTGCGCCTAAACAAAAAACGGTCAACATTATTGCTGCTGCCGAAAATGAAGACCGAGGCTATTACACAGGAATCGCAGGTTATTATGACGGAAAAAATTTAGACAGCACTGTTTTAATCCGCTATTTACAAAATGATGGTTATTATCGCAGTGGTGGTGGTATTACCTGTAATAGTGATGCCCTTAATGAATACCAAGAAATGATAGACAAAGTATATGTACCCCTTTTTTGAAACCATACGATATGTAAACGGGGTACTTGAAAATGTATCCTACCATCAAGCTCGCATCAATCGAACGGTTAGCGCATTGGGAGGGGAAACGTCCATCCAACTTGATAAAACACAGCTGGTTCATGATTTTGAAAAAGATATCGTGTATAAAATAAAGTGCTTATATAATTTAGAGGGAGCCTATCATATTGAAAAAGCAGTTTATCACAAAAAAACAATTCAAACTGTCTCCATTCATCAAGCTGCACAAGAAGAATATCAATATAAATATACCAATCGCAACTGGCTGAACGACGCATTAAAAAATGCAGGAACAGATGAAATGATTATTGTACAAAACAACATGATCAAGGACGGCAATTACGCTAATTTGGTTTTTTTTAATGGAAGTGAGTGGCATACGCCTTTACATCCCCTACTCTTAGGCACGCATCGCGCTAGGCTCATTGATGAAAATAAAATTATTGAAAAAGATATCACCCTTAGTGATTTAGCCAACTACACAATATTAAAGTATATCAATGCAATGATGCTTTGGGAGGAATCACCCGAAATTGAAATAGGACATTTAGTTCATTCCTGATTTATAGAAAACGATTTTGTAAGATAAACACTGCAGCACCACTTAAAAATCCAATCAAAGCTATCCAGCTTATATTTTTAAGGTACCAGAAAAAATCAATTTTTTCCATACCCATAATGGCAACCCCTGCCGCAGATCCAATGATTAAAATAGAGCCCCCTGTTCCAGCAGTATAAGCAATTAATTCCCAAAAATAATGATCCGTAGGATAAGTTTGAAGGCTATACATATTTTGCAAAGCAGCAACTAATGGAACATTATCAAAAATAGCTGACAGCATACCAATACTAATCGCTACACCATTTATACTACCCATTACATCATTTAAATACTGCGCCATCTTTGGCAAAACACCTACATATTGTAATGAACTCACACTCATTAAAATACCAAAGAAAAATAAAATACTTGGCGTATCAATTTTGCGCAATGCATGGTTCACAGAAAGTAGCCCCTTTTCTGATTCGTGTTTTTTATTATGAATAACCTCCGTGATTACCCACATAACTCCTAAGCAAAAAAGCATACCCATATACGGGGGCAAGTGTGTTAATGTTTTAAAAACAGGTACAAATAATAAACATACAATCCCAGCTACAAATATGAAATTTCGCTCCTTAGCATTTGTCGTAAAATTCAAACTAGGGGCTGCTTCATTTTTAAAAATAATCCGTCCTTTGATGGTGTAATTAATAATAATAGCGGGTAACGCCATGCAAATAAAACTTGCAAAAAAACTTTGTTTTATTATGTTCAAGGCAGTGACTTGCCCCCCAATCCACAACATAGTTGTTGTTACATCACCAATGGGGCTAAATGCGCCACCTGCATTAGCTGATATGACCACTAAGCCCAATAATCTCCATTTTGTTTTTTGATCCGCTACTAATTTATTTAAAATAGAAGCCATGACAATGGTGGTGGTCAAATTATCCAAAACAGCAGATAGAAAGAAGGTGATTAACCCAATAAGCCAAATCAGTTTGGTTTTATGTGTTGTTTTTATCCGGTCTACAATATTTTGAAATCCATCGTGCGCATCAATTAATTCCACAATAGTCATTGCGCCTAAAAGAAAAAATAGTATCTCACTAATCTCACTTAAATGATGTGATAATGCTTCTAAAACAATATTTTTTTCGGGGGTGTCATAAATGATTAAAATCCAACACAGAACAGCCGTAACCAAAGCAATGGCCGATTTATTTATTTTTAAAACGCCTTCAAAAGTAATCGCCAAATAACCAATAAAAAAAACAAGCAGCAACCCTAAAATCATTTTAATTGATTTAAATGAAGCAAAATAAATACCAAATAAAGGTAGTAATTATAAATTGATAAACACCTTGTTCTGTATGAAGAAGCCAAGGATAATCGGCCTAAAATAAGAATAGTAAAATCACAAAAATCAGAAAACCGATATGGAATGATTGTGTAATTAGCTAAAGGCTGATTCCTTAGGAATTTTGACAGTTTTTACGACTAAAATAAAGAATTGTAATAAATAATAATGCTAAGAATAACTGAAGTAAATGAGTACCCATTTTTTGACTATTTTTAAATTTGACAAAAAATAGGGGCATTGGTTTATTCCATGTTCCTGTTTTCAATAAAATCAGCCATGGTGATAAATTCAGCCTGCTTTGTTAAGTCACTGAGTAATTGGTATAGCTTATCAAGTAGCTCATTATCAGACCCTTTTGTGGTATATTTTGGCAAACCATAGGCATTGATATTCGTAAACTCCCAGGGATGAAAATATAGGCTCAAATAGCCATCCTTTCTTAAGGTTTGTAAAGCCAATCTTAAATACAAGGCGTAGGGGAAATTTTTAAAACTTAACCAAAACAATGGGATTCTAAAATTTGGGCTAACCGACGCTGGAATCCTTATCATTCCTTCCTCTTTGTAAAGCGTTCGAGGCATGTTAAAATTATTGTATCTGCCAGGAAGCCAGGTGGGATTCATGGAGGCATCATAAAGGTAACCCGCCTCCTGAATATCCTTCATTGGAACTTGTCGCATCCTAGGCATTCTTAAGCCTGTAATGGGCTTTTCAGTAATCTCAGATAATCTTAACCTTGAGGACAGTAAATGGTCTTTAGTGTAATTAGAATGAAAAAAAGTATGGGATGCAATTTCATGTTTATCAGATAGTGTCTTAATGAGATCAGGATATTGATTCGCAAAATTGGCCGTAGTAAATAAAGTGGTCGTATAATTTTCATTATTTAAAATGGGCATTAAATTATCCAAACCTTTTTTCCCAATTTCCATTTGAGTTTCAATAGCAATATTGAAATTATACTCAAGGGGCATATCAAACTCCTCAACATCAAAACTTAGTAAAATTTTAGGCGTCATAAATTAGATGCTTTAATGATGTAGTGCGGCCTGTTTTTACTTTGAATAAACAGTTTACTTATATAAAATCCAATAATACCTAAAATCATTAGATTTAAGCCCCCAAAAAATGCAACAGTAGCAATCACTGAGGCCCAACCATGCACTTCTGTACCCATATAAAATGTATAAATAATATATGGAATATATAATAGGGACATACTAGCAAAAAACAAACCTAAATATGCAGCAAAATACAATGGCTTTGTACTAAATGAGGTAAATCCTTTTACACCAAAGCTCAACATCTTGTTATAGGTATATTTCGTAACACCACTATAGCGTTTTTCTGCCATATATTCAATACTGATTTGTTTGAACCCTATCCATTTTACTAAACCTCGATAAAATAAATCAAACTCATTGAATGACTTTAAATAGGTAATGGCGCCACCACTAATTAACCTAAAATCAGCGGATCCTTCTTCAATGGAAATATCTGAAAACTTATTTACTAAATTATAAAATAATGTAGATGTTTTTGTTTTCAAATACCCTGTTTCCTCATGATCCACTCTATGTGTTCTTACTATTTCATACCCTAATTCATGGTTTCGAAGTAACTCATTGATTAAATGAGGAGGATGTTGCAGGTCACAATCCATCATAATAATTATATCGGCAATGGAAGCGTCCAATCCGGCTTTTAAAGCATTTTGATGCCCGAAATTTCTGGATAATTCAATAAACTTAACTTTAGGATCAGCACTTGCTAAGTATTTGATTTGACCTAGCGTGTCATCAGTACTTCCATCATCAACAAATAAAATTTCATACGCATAATTGCATTCCGACAATGCTAATACAATTTCATTATAAATTGGAATAATATTAGCATGCTCATTATGAGCGGGCAAAACAATACTAAGCTTTTTCATGGAGGGATAACTTATTGTCAAATTGATTAAATAGTAAGTTATAACTTATAAACAGCCAAGCCAAAAAACAAGGAAGTGCTTTTAAGGCATATTTTACAACAATGGCTTGTAAAATTTTAGGGAATAAATCAGTGGGTGAAAAAACCGTTAATATAAGTACTAAAATAAGTAAAACATATATATACAACGCTGGCTTTGGTGCATGCAAAACATACCAAATACTAAATCCAACTACTGCAATGACATAAGTGGGCGATTCAGCAGAAGTACTAAAAATAACCAACCCAAT
>CAXNDZ010000108.1:0-7079 GCA_964201225.1 Chitinophagales bacterium
ATGCAGGATTTTCCTCCATCTCTTCTTTTATTCTTTGTTCTATTTGCGCTGACGGAACTTGCAACAATTTCATTAATTGAATTTGCTGTGGCGATAAACGCTGTAGCTGCCTTTGTTGCAATGACTGTCCTAATGACATGGGGTATAACTTTTAGGAAAGTGTTTGTTGTAACACCTGTAAAAATTTAGCACCCTTTTCATGAACTTGTTCTTCCGTCCACAACAAACTAATTGCAGTAGAAATACATTTACTCATTATAGCATCACTCTTTGAAAAGTCAGCATGTTGTAATGCAATCAATGCATTTTGTTGTGCTTCAGACAAAGGGTATAAACTTATCGCATTTTTCAAATGATCCCATTTCCTGATATAGTGCCAATTATTTGCAAACCAATAAAAATTACCTGCAAATATACCGGCCTCCTTAAAAGCAGCAATGGCTTTTTCTGTAAGGGCTTGACTTGGTAAGAACCAAGTTAAAAAGCTTCCACTATCCCCTTCCGGATCAGGCACTACTCTAAATTGAATGCCTGGCACCTGTTCTAAATAAGAACGTAAAATATGATTGTTCTTTTTTTGAATTGCTAAAAAAGTATCTAGCTTTTTTATTTGTGCTAAACCAACAGCAGCATGTAATTCACTAATACGGAAATTATATCCCAATGCTGGATGTAAATCTGCACCTCTATCTACACCTAAGTGATCGTGTCCGTGATCCGTAAATGCATCCGATTTGGTATATACTTCCTTATCATTGGTCATCACAACACCACCTTCTCCACAAGTAATTGTCTTTACAAAATCAAAAGAGAAAGTACCCGCATGACCAATGGTACCCAGACGCTTTCCTTTATAGGTTCCACCGATACTTTGGCAAGCATCTTCTAGTAAGATCAAATTGTGTTCTTTACAAATCGCCACCAATGCGTCCATATCAGCCATGCTACCACACATATGCACTGGCATCACACACTTTGTTTTCGATGTAATTGCTGCTTTTACAGCCGCTGGTGACAAAGTCAAACTTTCATCAATATCAACCAATACCGGAATGGCACCCATACTTAAGATTGCTTCAAAACTTGCTACAAAGGTAAAGGCTGGCATAATCACCTCGTCTCCAACACCCACTCCTAAGGCAGCCATCGCTGTTGTCAAGGCAGCGGTTCCACTAGAGGTAAGTTGTGCATATTGTGACCCAAAAGTGCTGCAGACTGCTGCTTCTAGCTCTTTGGATTTCCACATACCATTTCTTGGCCCATCAAAGCCGTAACGCATCAAAATTCCAGTTTCCAAGACCTCATTGACTTGTTTTTTTTCTTCTTCCCCAAATAATTCAAACCCAGGCATATGCTTGATTTTTTATGATAAACAAAGGTAGTTTAAAAAATGAAAATTGGGTGTTTTTCAGTAATTTGCGCCCATAAAAAAACGCACTGTTTATATGGAATACAACAAATTGATCTCGGTTTCAGGTATGTCAGGTTTATTCGAATTATTGACTAGTAAAAGTGACGGCGCCATCGCAAGATCGCTCGAAAACAATACCACTCAATTCATTAGCTCTAGAGCGCACCAATTTTCTCATTTGGAAAGTATTGAAGTTTTCACGACCCACGATAATGTGTTCCTAGCGGAAATATTTATTGAAATGGGTAAATCAAAGGAAAAATTGCCAGACGAAAAAGATCCAAAAGCGACACAAGCCTACTTTAAAAAGGTGTATGCAAAGATGGATTTTGAACGCGTTTACCCTAGCGATATGAAGAAGATGGTAAAATGGTTTGCCCAACTTCAAAAAGCAGGAGTTGAGCCAGTATTACCTGCCGACGAAGATGTGGAGGAAGCAGAAAAGGCATAGTTTAAAGTAGCCCTCCCGAAATCGTATTGGTTTCCGATATTAAACTAGGATTTAAGTTTCATCCTTTTGGAAACCTTACATCACGAATACAAAATATACCACCGGTTGATAACCCTACCGGACACCTAATAAAAAAGCTTACTCAAACAAGGGTAAGCTTTTTTTTATCCTTAAATTGCAATACTTATCATACGACGTTCATTCAAAGCGTCAACGATAGATATTAACAAAAAAACTGTTTTATGCAAAAAAAGTGGATTCCAATTGTATTGTTTTCTTTCCTAATGATACAAGTAGCCAACGCACAAAGTAATGATGAAAAAAAATGGCTAAGAAAAAAATACAACGCGTTGTCTTTTAATCAAAAGATTGCGCAGCTGATGATCATCAGAGCGCATAGCAATTGGGATATCAGTAAAATTGATTCACTAGGTTCATTAATTAAAAAATACAATGTCGGTGGCCTATGTTTTTTTCAAGGTGGCCCCGTTAGAGAAGCTTTGCAAACCAACTATTATCAATCCATTGCCAAAACCCCTTTATTAATTTCAATGGATGCAGAATGGGGTGTAGGTATGCGTTTGGACAGTGTTCAAATGTTTCCTAGACAACTTTCATTAGGCGCTATGCCCGCTAGAAATTTAGTGTATGAAATGGGTGCAGCCATTGCTGCACAATGTAAAAGATTAGGCATACAAGTAAACTATGCACCCGTTGCTGATATTAATAATAACCCGGCGAATCCTGTTATTAACGATCGGAGCTTTGGTCAAAACAAAAAAATTGTAACCGATTATAGTATTGCTTATATGAAAGGAATGCAAGATAATGGCGTAATGGCGACAGCAAAACATTTTCCAGGACATGGGGATGTGTCGGTGGATTCTCATTTAGACATTCCTATTATTAATAAATCAAAGGAACAATTGGACAGTATGGAGTTAGTGCCATTTAGGGCATTAATTAACGCAGGCGTTGAATCCATAATGGTAGCACATTTGTCGGTACCCACCATTGATCCAACAAAAAATTTAGCGACTTCATTATCACCGAAAGCGGTGAATGGATTACTAAAAAATGAGCTAGGTTTCAAAGGCCTGAGTATTACAGACGCATTAGATATGAAAGCCATTACCAACTATTTTCCACAAGGTGAGGCCAATGTGCAAGCGATTATTGCTGGCAATGATATGCTTTGCTTACCTGGTGATATAGATCAAACGATCAAAAAAATAAGATCAGCCATTAGAGAAAAAAGAATCACAAGAAAAGATATTAAAGATCGAGTAAGAAAAATTTTAGCAGCCAAATACAAATATGGATTAAGCAAGGAGCTATTTATTGATACTACAAATATTATTGCAGACCTAAATAAGTCAGTTGCTGCTATTAAGGAAAAAATGGCTGCGCAATCACTCACCTTTTTGAAACAAAATGTGCAACACCCTATTTTAAATAAAAATAAAAAAATGGTGTATGTCGCATTAAATCAATCACAAGAAAATAGCTTGACCAAGCAATTGGCTGAATTATACCAATTGAAAATCATTTATATTGGTGCCAGGGATACCGATAAAATGAGTAGCCTTAATGCAACACTAGCCGAATTTGATCAAGTAATAATAGGGTTACATAATTACAATCGACGTCCTGCAAAGCAATTTGAAATTCCAACTGCCTTTATAAGTTTCTTAAATGAAAATCATCCAGCGAACTGGGTACACCTTGTTTTTGGCAACCCCTATGCTGTTGCCGATTTTAATAAAATTAAAAATATACTATTCGCATACGAGGATAACGCATTTACCCAAAATGCAGCATTGGATTGGCTAGAAGGTAAAATTCAAGCAACCGGAACACTGCCAGTAACCATTAGCGATAATTTACCTATGGGTGAAACTTATACCATTGAAACGAGTCCAATTTATACAAAAAAGGATGCATCGGAAGCACCATTAGGAATTAACATTGAAAAATTAAATATCATTGATTCCATAGTTGCAGATGCAATACAAAAAAAAGCAATTCCTGGTTGTCAGGTTTTAGTAGCAAAAAATAATAAAATTGTTTTTAATAAGGCGTATGGTAAAATAGCAGGTGAAAATTCAGCCTCAGTTACTTTAGCCACTAGCTATGATTTAGCTTCTGTTACTAAAATAAGTGCAACCACGGTCTCCATTATGAAATTAGTGGAAGAGGGAAAGGTAGATATCAATAAAACCATTGGCGATTACCTGCCTTGGGTGGTTGGAAATGAAAAAGCAAAAATAACTTTAAAGGATTTGCTTTTACATCAAGCAGGCTTATTTCCATTTATTAAATTTTATGAATTCTTAGTTAATCCAGCTGGTGGATATGTAAATAATTTAGTGGTTAATGTAAGTGACCAAACGCACCATCAAATGATCACGCCTACTAAATATTTACAAGACAATTGGATGGATACGATAAAAAATAAAATATTAAATAGCCCAATCACAACCCCTGGTAAGTATGTGTATAGCGATAATGATTTTATTTTTCTAGGTCAAATAGTAGAAGAGGTTTCAGGCGTGGATTTAAACGAGTACACCACGCAAAACTTTTATGCCCCATTAGGTATGAAATCGACTGGATTTTTACCATTACAAAAAACAAGTCTCGAAAACATCGCAGCTACTGAAGTGGATGACTACTATCGCCATGAATTAATTCACGGATCCGTGCATGATGAAGGCGCCTCCGTCATGGGGGGTATTGCAGGACATGCCGGCTTATTTAGCAACGCCACTGATTTAGCCAAATTGTATGAAATGCTTTTAAATAAAGGGGTTTGGGAAGGCAAAAAATATTTTAATCCTGGCACCATTGAAGTATTCACAGCCTACAATACCGAAAATAGCCGACGTGGCTTGGGTTTTGATAAACCTGAAAAAAACAATGCAAGTTTAAAGGAACCCTATCCAAGTGCAAGCGTATCTCCATCCACTTTTGGTCATACAGGTTATACAGGCCCTTGTGTATGGGCTGACCCAGCAAATGGATTATTGTATATATTCTTAGGTAACCGCGTTTATCCTACCCGTAATAATAAAGCATATAGTGAATTAAGCCTTCGCCCTAAAATTCAAGAGGCCATCTATAGTGCGCTTGAAAAAAAATAATTATCTAATTAAAATATAATGCTTCATCGGCTATCATTTTTAATTTTCTTTATATGCCTAACTTTTTTAGGTAGTGGGCAAAATGAACTTGGTGGCATTGGAAGGTGGAGAGAGCATTATAATAACCGTTCTATTATTCAATTAGGACCAGCCAATAGTACAAGTGGTGAAAAAAAGATAATTGGCGCAACTACACAACAAGTTTTTTCAATTACAGGAGCAAAAAATGTTGCACTATTAGGAAAATCTACCGGGCTAAATGATATATCTATTGCATGTACAGCATGGGATGCGGCACAATCGCAATTAATTATCGCCTACAATAATAGCAATATAGATATTGTGAAAGGAGACCAAGTATATGCAATAACTGATTTATTACTTTCCAACTTATACCCTAGTAAAAAAATTAACCACATTTACCTATTTAATCAATGGGCACTACTATCCACTGACTTTGGTATCCTTGTAATTGATTTAATCAAACATGAAATAAAAGATACTTGGTTTCCAAATAACAATCGACTAGTCACCAAAACCTTTCAAATTGTAAGCACACAGGACCTATTGTATGCTGCTACTGAAAACGGCATTTGGACCTGCCCGATTAAAAATAATTGGATGGCCGCAAATCAATGGCAAAATAGTAGCGATTTCAATAATTTAGGTATCAATAAAATAACACAGTATAATAATATCATTTATGGTGCTAGTGCGAATCGTATTTATCAGCTCCCAATAAAAACACCGTACTTTAATTTGAATAATGGACATATTAACAAAATAACCATCAATAAGGATGGACTATATACCAGTTTTAGTAATGGGAATAAAGGAGGTTTATTAAAAATCAATGCCGATAAAACCGCCACTAATGTTGTTGATTCAACTTATTTATCAAACCCCCTTGATTTTATATTTGACGAAAATAATATATGGATTGCTGATAGTTCAAATGGCTTACTGCTTAAAAACACAAGTACCCAATGGATGCCATTGGGTGGACCCCTTGGAAATATTAATGGCCAAACATTTATAAATTCAAAATATTTGATTGCCCCGTTCGGAGAAGGTGATATTGGATTTGGTATTTATAATGAAGATGGATGGAAAACTATAAATAAGATCAGCAATAAAAGTTTACCTATTTGTTATTCAAGTGCAGTAGATCCCATTGATGGCACTATTTGGTTCACCAGTAGCGAAGGGCTATTAAAATATACACCCGAGAAAGGCTCCATTGAACAAGCTAGCCCAGCAGCTTTCAAAGGATTTTATAGCAATATTCAATTTAATAGTGATGGCACCCTGTGGATATTACTTGAAGGCCAAGGAATTTTACAAAGACAAAATAATAACTGGAAATTAATTACACCACCCAATACCCTTTCGCTCATTGGCATCAACAAGATGTTCATTAACCAACAAGGGCAAGCATGGATGATTGCGCCAAAATACCAAGGTATTATGGTATATAATCCAAATGCCACTGGCGAAAAATGGAGCATCATTAATCCCTATAATAATAACTTACCCAGTAGTACCGTGACGAGTATGATGGATGATAAAAATGGTACCATGTGGATTGGAACTAACAATGGTATTGGGCTTTTTGATTGTAATGAAATAACTACATGCAAAGCCTACTTACCACAAATTAAAAACAACAATGGTTTTGCCGGATTACTCTTTCAAAAAGAAAATGTGAATTGCATCATTGCAGATGGCGCTAACCGAAAATGGGTTGGCACCAATAATGGCACTTGGTTGTTAAGTAACGATGGCACAGAAATTATAGAAAGATTTACCAAAAACAACAGCCCTTTACCGAATGACACTATTCGTCAAATTGTAATTGCACCTACTACTGGTGAAGTTTTTTTTAATACCGCACAACAAATGGCAAGCTATCGAAGTACGGCAACATCAGGCGCAACTCCGATGCAACAAATCAATATTTTTCCTAATCCTATTGCTCCCAATTATAACGGTCCAATTGCAATGCGGGGTTTAGTAGATAATGCCATTGTAAAAATTACATCGCTCAATGGGAAATTAGTATTTCAGACCAGGG
>CAXNDZ010000109.1:0-6836 GCA_964201225.1 Chitinophagales bacterium
TCGGGGTATTTATTAATACCTACTAGTAGTGCTTTGTTTTTCATATTTTTTAATTTTATATACTGAATGTAGAATTAAAATAGTTGTTTTCAAGTATTAATTTTACTTTCATATACACAGTTGAAACGCTTTACTAGAAAGGATTCTAACACGAAAGATGCAAACTGAATGCCCTATTGAAATCCTAATTTTCTTGGATAGAAAAAATGCTAGAAAATATTTTATGAAAAAAGACACGACTATAGGGTTTATTAAAAGTTTCCTACTTTTTGGGATTGCTTTTGTATTAGTAGTGACCACCACACCCATTGGTTTTTTGTACGCCTTACTGCGTCAATTATTTATCGGAAAAATAAAAATACTTCAAATTTATTTTATCGAAGTAGCCCTTGCTTTAGATAATGCAGGTAATGTAATTATGCAGCATTTACTAAATGACATACTGCTCATTGCAAATCAACACACCTATTTATTCGGCAACAAAAAAGAAACCATCAGCAGCGTCATTGGCAAAAACCATCTCACCAACACCCTCAGCCCCCTGGGCAAAGCCCTAAACGCCTTCTTAAACTACATTGACAAGGATCATTCACTGAATTCAATCATTTATGATGTCAAAGCCTACTTGGAGCAATAGGGTTTAGAAGCTATTTAATATGCATTTCTTTAAGGAATCTGATAAGTTAGAGATGATGTCAAAATTGAAGAAATTTGCAAATAATATTCCTTAAATTCAATCTATGAAAAGAAGAGATATTTTAAAAGGCCTAACCATTGCCCCTTTGGCATTAGGCGCTGCGCCACTAAATTCATTCGCTGGCAGCCATGTTTTTAAAGACAGTAATTTATTTAATGAATTAGGCGTCCGCACTTTTATCAATGCTGCTGGAACGCTTACTTATATGAGTGGAAGTTTGATGCACCCTGAAGTGGTAAAAACGATTCGTGAGGCTGCGAACCATTTTTGCATGATGGATGAATTACAGGATAAAGTGGGGGAGTTGATTGCTGAAATGGTCCATGCGGAAGCTGCTACTGTTACCTCGGGCGCTTTTTCTGCAATGACACTCGGGTTGGCGGGTATTTTAACAGGGCTGGATTTAAAGAAAGTAGAACAATTGCCCCATTTGCAAGGTACGGGGATGAAGACGGAAGTGATATGTCAAAAGTCACATGATGAAAGATACAATCATGCATTTTTAAATACGGGATGTACCATTGTTGCGGTTGAAACTTTAGCGGAACTTGAAAACGCTATTAATAATAAAACAGCCATGCTTCATTTTTTAAATATTGCTGCTGATAAAGGAAAGATTAATCATGCGGATTGGCTCGCTGTTGGAAAAAAATATAAGATTCCGGTTTCAATTGATATTGCTGCCGATGTTCCTCCGGTGTCCAATATTTGGAAGTTTAATGACATGGGGTTTGACTTGGTTTTTTTATCTGGCGGTAAAGCAATCAGAGGTCCGCAGAGTGCAGGATTATTGATGGGGCGAAAAAATATTATCGAAGCTGCTCGCTTAAGTGCACCTCCTCGTGGTTTTAATGTGGGTCGTGCGCACAAGGTAAATAAAGAAGAGATTTTAGGAATGTATGTTGCGTTAAAAAAATACATCAATACGGACCATGACAAAGAATGGCAAAATTGGGAATCAGAAATTGGTCATATAAATAATGCGGTTAAAAATATCAAAGGCATTAGCACTAAAATTATTATTCCAACTTTAGGTAACATCACACCCAACTTAGTAATCAGTTGGGATCCTTCACATATTAATTTAACTGGCAAGGATTTGCGTGAAACTTTAAGAAACGGTAATCCTTCCATCGAAGCTGGTTTTGCAGGCTTACCCTTATATCCTAATCAAGCAGGTTCAGAATCTATTGATCCTAAAATTGCGGAAACTTTAAAAGGGGAGAATAGAGTAACCATTACTGTTTGGATGCTTCAACAAGGAGAATTTAAGACTGTCGCAAAAAAATTAAAGGAAGCTTTTGAGAATGCATTGGTTTAGAATAAGCCAAGACTGCCAGCCTTCGCTTCGCTCGGCTGTCTTCTTTCCGTATTGAACTTACCCAAACCCAACGCAACAACCTTCGGTCGTTGCAGGGTTTATTTATGCTCATCTGCTCAAACAAGCAAGCTTGTTCCGCATCTTCACAAAAATAAACCCCTGCAGCTTTCGCTGCAAGGGTTTGTGGTCTCGCCAAGACTCGAACTTGGATCTAGTGTTTAGGAAACACCTATTCTATCCATTGAACTACGGGACCATCGGCCATCTAGTAGCCGAGGAGGGCAAAAATAACTATTCTTTTTTAAGCTTCCATACTTTAATGGCCTAGATAAATTTATGGGGAAACCACCATGAATTTGAGTCGCTTTAAGCCATAATTTGGTATCTTCACCGCTCAAACTGACATCATTATGGGTTTTTATAATATCATTATTAAGTACCGTTTTTGGTTAAGCCTTGTTGCCATTTTTGGTGGTTTGGCCCTTGAATTAACCGGAGTTGCTGGCTTTTGGCCTGTATTCCCACTCTATTTCCTTGGTTTAATTGGTATTTTGAGTCATTTTTTCATTGGTCCGCTTCGTTTGGTGCAAGCGCCCATGGAAGCAGGTGATATGGATGAAGTAGAAAGAATTTTAGCGACCATCTGGTGGCCACAACTTTTATACAAGCCTGTTCGTAGCACTTATTACACCATCAAGGGGAATATTGCCATGGTGAAGCAGGATTTTGATGCTGCTGAAAAACATTTAAAGCATAGCAATGAACTTGGATCTGCCATGCCCGAAGCAGAAGGTGCAAATAAGTTACAATTAGGGATGATGGCGATGCAAAAAGGAGATACCAAGCAAGGGGAATCTTATATCCGTGCCGCTATTCGTGCGGGTATTCCTGATAAAGAAAGTGAAGCGGTTGCTTTTTTAAGCATGTGTCAAATTTTTATGAATAAGCGCGAGTTTCGTGCAGCTAAAGATTATTTCCGCAAAGCAAAAGCTTGTAAGCCCACTACCAAACAAGTGATTGATCAAATCAAAGACATCGAGAAATATATTTCTCGTATGCCTGGGTAATTCAACAAATCTTTAAATTATTTGAATCAATAAAACGATTGTTATCAATGAAAATAACTTCCATTACTAATACTGTTATTCCTGGTGCTAAATTGATTCATTTTGATCGCTTCCCTGATTTGCGTGGATATTTTTCAGAAACTTTTAGAGCGTCTGATTTTGTTCATCATGATTTGAATATTTTCCCCAATGGTATTTTACAAACCAATGAAAGCTTTTCTTACAAAAATGTTTTAAGAGGCTTACATTTTCAATGGAATCCAAACATGGGAAAATTAGTGCGAACGATTTCAGGACGTATGGTTGATTTAATTTTAGATTTACGTGAAGGCTCTCCCACATTAGGTAAGATTGCAGCTTTTGATATGCCCACTTCGCCTTCTGATACTTCCACTAGTTGGATTTGGGTGCCCGAAGGTTGTGCACACGGTAACTTTTTTTTACAGGATTCCCATATTGAATATTATTGTTCTGGCGCTTACAATGGCGCTTGTGAAGCAGGTATTTCCCCCTATAGCGAGGATATTGATTGGTCCATTTGCGACCCTGCTTTAAAAAATTTATTTTTTGAATTAAAAGATTCCTTTATTACTACCCCCAAGGATTTGAATGGTTTAAGTTTTTCAAAATGGATGCAATCCTCAGAAGCAACTGCGGGTGCAAAATTTAAATTGTAAAATGACAAATATTTTAATCACCGGGGCGGCTGGTAAACTAGGTGCCACTTTACTCAAGAGTTTACCCAATGCATTTGCTGGTACGCGTACTAATTTTGATATTACCAACGCAGCAATGATGGATGAATTTTTTGAACATCATGCAAGTGTTGATACCGTTGTTCATTGTGCAGCATTGGTATCTCCCCCGAAAGTGAATGAGCATATTGCAGATGCAATTCAGGCAAATATTATTGGAACTGCTTTATTAAGTATTGCTTGTTATCAAAGAAATATTCGCTTGGTATATATTTCAACGGATTATGTTTTTAGTGGTGAGCAAGGGCTATATGCTGAAAGCGATGCAGTACTTCCTCAAAACAAATACGCTTGGTCCAAATTGGGTGGGGAAGCAGCTTTACAGATGCTTGATAATTATGTAATTATTCGTTTGTCCTTTGGTCCGGATACTTTCCCATATAAGGCGGCATTTACAGACCAGTTCACTTCTCGTGAATCTGCCTCGGTTATTAGCGAAAAAATAAAAAATATCGTACTTTCGGATTTCAAGGGTTTAATTCATATTGGTGCCGACCGTAAATCGGTATATGATTATGCATTGAGTCTTGGCGCTGAAAACATTGAAAAAATAAGTATTAAAGACATGTCGGTTAAAATGCCGAAAGACACTTCGCTTAATACCAATTTATATAAAAGCTTGTTCAACGAATTATAATCAAATGAAAAAAATTTTACTAGCAGGCGGAGCAGGTTATATTGGTACGGAACTTTGTAAAAGATTATTAAAGTTAGATTACAAGGTCACAGTCATTGATGATTTGTGGTTTGGCAATCATTTAGATCCTAAGATTGAACTGATTAAAAAAGATTTGTTTCAAGTTTCTCATACTGAATTAAAGGGCTATGATACTGTTATTTTTTTAGCGGGTGTTTCTAATGATCCAATGGCTGAATTTAGTCCTTCAGAAAATTTTATTCAAAATGCAGCTTGCCCTGCTTATTTAGCATATGAAAGTAAACGCGCTGGTGTAAAACGTTTTATTTATGCGTCTTCCTGTTCGGTGTATGGCTACACTGTTGATGAGCTTTATGACGAATCTGCGCCTACCACTTGCGGCTATCCTTATGGCATTTCAAAATTACAAGGTGAAAATGGGGTGATGCAATTAGTGGATAAAAATTTCTCAGGTATCTCCTTGCGTCAGGGAACTGTTTGTGGGTATAGTGATCGTATGCGTTTTGATTTAGTGGTAAACACGATGTTTAAAAATGCTATTACGCTTGGTGAGATCACCGTGAACAATCCTTCTATCTGGCGCCCCATCTATCATATTCAAGATGCTTGCTCTGCTTTTATTAGAGCGATTCAAGCACCCGATAATATTTCAGGTATTTTTAATGTTGCTTCTGATAATTATACTTTAGGTCAAATTGGAGATATTGTGAGCGCTGAAATGTCTAAAAATTTAAAGAAAGAAATCAAAATGCATATTAATGATATGCAGGATTTTAGAAATTATAAAGTTTCAACCACGCACGCTAAAAATACATTAGGGTTCACGCCTATTTATGGCATTAAGGATATTATAAATCAACTTTTTGAAAAAGCGGGTTCATTCACCAATTTCGACGATGACAAGTACTATAATATTCGTGTATTTGAGAGTCTTGGGAAAAAATAATTCGCTTGAATTAAGATAATATTTTAAAGCTTGCTATGCGGGCTTTATTTTTTGGAGGCTAGTGCTATTACTTCTTCATAATTAAGTGCGCGATTATAATATCTTAAATCATCAATACTCCCGTAAAAAAATTCAGTGATCTGTGACAGTGCCGACGTGGATCCTATAGCACCTAGTTTTTCTTTGTATTTTATGGTTCCGGTTCTAACATAGTCATCTGCCCCAATTTTTACACCATCTAAATAAACACTTCGACCATAGCAACAACTTATGGTAGCGCTTAAATGATGCCAGCTACTATCTGCGAATTTATTTGGATCAATTTTTATATCTAACTCACTGTAATAATCCTGCTTTGTTCCAAAACTTAATGTTTTCCCTGAATCCTGAAAGGCAAATATCCAGTCTGGTCTGCTTACTTCCGGTCCTTCTTGACGACAAATGGTATGGTACATTTTAGATGAGATGTCGCTTGCTTTTATCCATACTGAAATTGAAAACTCAGCTGTATCTGATAAGGGGCCAAATGATTTTGATAAATCAATCGTTTTAAGTGCAATACGTGCCCTTTTGCCATCAAAATAGTATGCTTTCCCCTCCATACCAAAGCGATCCTTGGTTAATACCGCATTGGTTACCTCTCCATTATTCCCATTGCCAGAACTATCGTTGGCATTACCACTAAATGGATAATATGCCACCAAGCCTGCATCCAAGTTTACATTGTTACTGCTTTGCTTTGCACAACTGTTTGCATATAGTACAACCAAGAATATACCCGCTATTTTGAATGCTTTCATGAAAATGCTATCCTATTTTATTTGCGTTACAAAGATAAATTTTAATATGGTATAAATTCAATATTTATTGTGGTCATTTGATTAAATAGGTACAATTGTACCTGTCACGACTGGGATTAATACATTCTTATCGTATTTATAAATAATTGTTATTGTGGGCTCATTAAAAATAATATTTATGAAAAAATTAAAATGGGGGTCACTTTTGGGGTTAGCATTATTAATAATTATAGTGGTATCTACTAATCAGGGCTGCAATAAAGGCGAGGTAGCCCCTAATCCTGAAACTTATAATTTAGATTTAACTAAACTGGGAAAGGATTCAGTTTTTAAATTGTTTTTGAATGATTTTCATTTATATAGTCTTTATGTGTCTAATAGACAATCTGATAATGTGTTAAGTAAATCAGAATTCGAATTGCATTTCAGTAAAGCAGTAAGATAAAATAGTCTATTATCCAAAAAAGTAATCTCCAATGCCATGGGTTTTACCGATATAGATTTTTTCTGGGAATTAAATAGTAAATTGAATAATCAAATAGCATTTTTAAACAGAAAGTATAATCTTAAAAAGATAACAAATGATCAAATG
>CAXNDZ010000110.1:0-6808 GCA_964201225.1 Chitinophagales bacterium
TTGATTTACTCTTGGGATATCACTTTCGTTTTGATTGACCATAAACATATATTCTGCGGTAAACTTATTTGGGAAATTTTCAACATCATCATAAGCAGTTGATTTGCGTTGTATCATATCCTCATCCCAAGCTTTTAATTGCTTAACCAATCCTTCGCCTGCCGCTTTTACTGCACTGTATTTGCTATCTAAAGATAAATTTTTCAAAACAGCTTCTAATTGATTTTTACTTTCATATAAATCAAGAATCATGGTATGCATGGTAATAACCTCCCCTTCCATTTGCTTCATTAAAGCGTCAAATTCTTTGTAATCATTTTCGCCAACTTGATATAATGGATTGGCTAAAATACTAGCGGTGGTGCTATTTGTTTGCACACCAGCTTTCAATGTAATTGTATAGTTGCCAGGAATTGCTTTGTGACCTCTAAAACTACTTTCAATGAAAACACCTGGAATGCTTGGTATGCTTGGATAACGCATATCCCAAACAAAACGATTTAATCCTTTGTTGGAAGATAGTTTTGGATCCTTTGCATTGCGACGTCCACTAGTTTTATTATCTGTTTCTGTTTTAGAACTAAACTTTCTAACTATATTTCCTGCAGCATCTTTTATTTCCATTGTAACTACTTCGTTTTCTTTTAAAGTAGGAAGTTGATAATAAAGAACGACCCCTGTTGCTGGATTCACACCTTCGAACATTTTACTACCTTTAAATTCGTCATTGTTCTGGTCTAATTCACTATAGCCATTCGCTAAGTAGGCAGTGGTGGGTTGATACAATATAGTATTGGTTGTATCTTTTTTGTATGCTCTAAATAAATTCAAGTCATCTAATATCCAAAATGATCTGCCGGAAGTACTAGCTATTAAATTGTCTTGATGAATACGCAAATCAGTAATGGGTGTATTCGGTAAATTTAATTGAAAAGGCATCCAATTTTTTCCGCCATTTTGTGACATGTAAATTCCAAATTCAGTACCTGCAAATAATAAATCTTTTACCTTGGTATCTTCTCTTATAACTCTTGTAAATGCGTTACCCGCAATTCCAGTATTAATTTTTGTCCAAGTTTTACCATAGTCCGTTGTTTTATATAATCCAGGAGTATGGTCATCAAATTTATATCTTGTGGTTGCAATGTATGCTGTTGCATTATCAAAAGGAGATATTTCAATAGCATTAATCAAGCACTCCACAAGTCCTGCTGGTGTTACATTTTTCCATGTTTTACCGCCATCTTTAGTGATATAAACAAAACCATCATCGCTTCCAGTATAGATAACACCTTTTTCGTTGGGCGACTCAATCACATAACTTAAGGTTCCATAATTTTCAGCGCCTACTGCTTCATTGGTATATGGTCCACCTGGAGTTCCTTGTTTGGCTTTTTCATTTCTTGTTAAATCAGGAGAAGCTTCTGTCCAAGTTTTTCCTAGATCCGTTGTGCGTAATAAAACTTGTCCGCCATGGTAATAGGTATTGGGTTCGTGCTTACTCCATATAATGGGTGCGTTCCAATTGAATCTGTATTTATCATCTTTTGCATCCTTCCCTAAATATTGAATAGGCGCAGCCATGATATTGGTGCTTCCTTTTGATTTGCTGTCATAAACTTCAATGGTGCCTTGATAGCTTCCGCCTAAAACATATCTTGGATTATTCGGATCAAATGCTAAAAAAGCACTTTCACCACCTGCAGAGGAACTCCAGTTCGTTGCATCAATACTACCTCTAAAGGATCTGCTGGCAATTTTTACCGAGCTATTATCCTGTTGTCCTCCATATATATTGTAAGGGAATTCATTGTCTACATTGATACGATAAAATTGTGCGGTTGCATAAATATCTTGACTGCTCCATGATTTTCCGCCATTAAAAGTAATTGCTGCGCCACCATCATCTGCAATAATCATATTATTACTATTACTTGGATTGATCCATAAGTTATGATAATCGCCATGGGTGGATGAAATGTTTTCCCAAGTTTTTCCGCCGTCAGTTGATTTTAATGCAGGTGCATTCATTACATATAATGTGTTCTCAATAATTGGATCAGCAAATACTTCTATATAATACCAAGCTCTTCCAATAATACGGTGATCGCTGGTGGCTTGGCTCCAGGTTTTTCCTGCATTTTCAGAAACGTACATACCGCCCGCTTCTTTTGTAAAATCACTTTCAATAAGCGCATAAACTTTTTCTGAGTTTGCACGACTTACGGTAATTGCCATTTTACCCATTTCTTTAGGTAAGCCATTCTGCATTTTATTCCAAGTAGCGCCACCATCTGTTGATTTATATAAGGCACTGCCAGGGCCGCCACTCGTTACTTTCCAAGGGGTGCGACCATGCTCCCACATAGCAGCATACAAAATGCTTGGGTTATTCATATCCATGGATAATTCAGCACAACCTGTTTTGTCATCAACAAATAAAACTTTATTCCAAGTAGTACCACCATCTGTTGATTTATAAATACCGCGATCATTTGAACTGCTATATAAGGAACCCTGCGCTGCAACAAAAATAATATTTGGATTTTTTGGATCCACGACAACACGCGCAATATGATGTGTTGCGTCTAATCCAATTTTTTTCCAAGTTTTTCCAGCATCTGTACTTTTATACATGCCATCTCCATGATGCGTCATCACACCTCTTACTGCGTGCTCTCCCATACCCACATACACTATATTAGGATCGCTTTCCGCAACTGCAATACCACCCACAGTTGCTGTTTTAAAAAATCCGTCAGAAATATTATTCCAACTAAGTCCCATATCCTCGGTTTTCCAAAGTCCACCACCAGTGGTGCCCATATAATATACCATGGGATTACTAGTAACACCCACTGCGGTATTGGATCTGCCGCCTCTGAAAGGTCCAATGCTTCTCCATTTTACTTGCTTAAATGTTTTATTCAATTCAGCAGTATCTGAATTGCTTTGTGCATTCGCGATAGTTGCGAACAATAATAAAAACAAACTACGGATGAATAACTTTATCATAATAGGAATTTTTAGAAAATGTAGCGAATAAAACTGAGTAGTAATATTACGATTTTTACTGCCTGAAATATAAAAAAGGGCGCTATTTTTTAAAATAGCGCCCTTTTACAAAGGACCTTATTTAACGCCTCGGTGAAATTAGGATATCAAAGTTTACAATTATGAAAATACCCTTAAAACAGTACCTGTTAAACTAGTTTGGTATTTTTTTAAAGCAGTAGTTGCAGGACCGGTTGTAACTGCCCCAGTAGTAGCAAACACAGAACCATGAGCAGCACAATAAAAACGATTATTGTTTGCCTCAAATACGATGCTTGCTTGTTGATGTGTGCATACTGAACTCACGGCAATTATTTCACCTGCGGTTGTTTTAACAATAATAATTTTTGTAGTAGGGTCAACGTAAAATCCGCCATTTGTTTTTAAAGCATCAAAAGGTGACTTACTAATATCAATAGTAAAATCAACGGTGCTTGTATTATTTCCGCCACCACCTGTACCTGTACCACCACCTGTATTAGTATTAGTGCTTGGTCCATCTGACTTGGAGCAGCTTTGCATACAACCAAAAATTAGTATTGCTGCACCGCTTAAACCAACCTGTTCAATAAAATCTTTTCTTTCCATATTTTATATGTTTGATGTTTATTATAGTAATCCTTTCTTTCAATTAAATTTAAGTAATAATTTAATCTGAATAACATTTTGTGGAAACTTATTAGTATTTAATTGGTGTGAAATCAAACGGCAGTAAATATCCAATTTTCTCAGACCAGCCCCAATACCCTGATAATAGTAAACTGGTGGGCTCATAGTAGGTGCCGTTTGAATAAACTAATAGCGGCTGTTTCTTTATTAAGGTAATTTCAGACACAATACCTCGACCACTAGAGTTATAAGACCTACTATAATAGGCGGGTGCCACTTTTTTGGTATAAGTTATTTGTAAAAAATTTTTAAAAAATAAAGCAGCAGTATTTTCATTTTCGCCATAGGCAACGCTATCCGCACTTAATAAACCACTGGTTAATTCAAAGCTTACCTTATGTGAGTTATCGTATTTGGTATTGCCATCAATAACAATGGGTTTGCCTCCAATATTAATAGTCTTAACCATCTGCCGAATTTCAAAATTATTTTCACGCAATTTATTGGTATAAAGACTTCTCATAAAGTGCATTACAGATCCTTCATATATTTCCATCCTTTTTTTCAACACTTTTTTAGTTTCACTATTTTTTAAATCTTCAAACAAGGGGTATCCTTGAAAAAATATGAGTCCATTAATAAAGTCATATCTAAATTCACTTAAGTCATAATGTAAAATATACCCAAGTTTTTTATTTTCAACCAAGATGGTTTCGTTGGCAAAGGCAATCAATACACTGTCTAATTTTTTAAATTGAAAATGAATAACCTCAGGATTTAAAATTTTACAATCCGCACTCAAAGGGTAGCTTCCAATAAACTGATTTAAAAACTGTTTGCCCCAAACCTTCCAGCCGTCTTTAATATAGGTTCTTAATACTACTTCGGGTAAATCATTTGATTTTGAAGATAAAGCAACATTTAAAAAGCCCACTGGTTGACTGGTATTTACTGGCACCATTTTTATGGTATAGCCCATAATTGAAAAAACCAATTCAAATTGCCCCTGGGATCTTGTGGTAAGTGTAAAATTACCTTCCGCATCACTCCTGGTTCCATTGGAGGAGTTACTTATATAAACACTCACATTATCAATAGGCGCATTGGTTTCCTTATCCACCACCTTCCCTTTAATGGTGGTTTGTGCATATAAGGGTAATACCCCGATCAATAAAAAAGTTAAAATTAAATATCTCAAAATTTATTTATTGTATATAATAATTTAAATGCATTCTTTTTTTTAAAATTAATTGTTTTTCATATAATATTTACATACTATTCTTTAAAATTTGATTAATTTTCAATTCCTACATAATTCATAAATAATTATATGCGCAAAGTATTTATTATCGGCTGCTTAAGTTTAATTTCCTTAGCAGCACTATCGCAAAAAAAGGTAACTAAGGTTGTAAAAAAAGCACCTATTAAATCAACGCCCAAAGTAGTCCTAACTCCTACACCTATTCAAGCCCCCTTAAAACTTTGGTATGATGCACCTGCACAATATTTTGAAGAATCATTGGTATTGGGAAATGGCCAGCAAGGGGCTACGGTTTTTGGTGGTATTTCGACCGACAAAATATATTTAAATGACTTAACACTTTGGTCGGGTGAGCCAGTGAATGCCAATATGAGCCCCAATGCCTATAAAAATTTACCTGCAGTACGTGAAGCCCTTGCCGAAAAAAATTATAAAAAAGCCCAATCACTTGTAAAAAAACTACAGGGTAAATTTTCGGAATCCTATGCACCCCTAGGTACTTTATTATTGGAATTTAATGATGACCCTTTTATCAGTGACTATTATCGAGAGTTAGATATTGATCAAGCCATTGCAAAAGTAAAAACCGAATCAAATACCAATACTATTGAAAGAGAGTATTTAGTTTCAAATCCCGATAAGGTTTTTGTAATACATTTAAAAAGTAAGAAACCGGGCGCGTTGGGATTTACAGTTCGTTTCGAATCTTTATTATTACATACCACCACTGCTACAAGCAATTTCCTACAAGCCAATGGGGTTGCACCTGTGAAGGCCGAACCGAGCTATGTTGAAAAAAAGCGTAACGCAATTATTTTTGATAAAAAAAGAGGCACACGCTTTACAACGAACATTCAAATTAAAACCAATTCCGGAAAAATTACGAATACGGATTCAAGTTTGTCTTTAGCCAATGCAACTGAAGCGACCATTTATATTTCAATCGCGACCAGTTTTAATGGGTACGACAAAGATCCAGCGAAGCAAGGATTGAATCAAACTGCCATTGCGCAAACACAATTAACGAAAGCAGTGAATTTGGGATGGGATGAAATTAAAAAAAGACATCTTAAGGATTACCAAACTTATTTTAACCGCGTTGCTTTAAAATTAGAAGGGGATCCTTCACCCAATTTACCGACGAATGAGCGTTTAAAAAGATATGCGAAAGGAGAATCAGATCCCTATTTGGAAACCTTATATTTTCAATTTGGACGCTACTTGTTAATTAGTAGTTCACGCACGCCTAATGTACCCGCGAACTTGCAAGGAATTTGGAATCACTACTTACAACCACCATGGTCGAGTAACTACACAATGAATATAAATGCAGAGGAAAATTATTGGTTGGCCGAAAACACCAATTTGACCGAAATGCACCAACCCTTTTTGCAGTTCTTAAATAATTTGTCGACTACTGGAAAAATTACAGCCAAAACATTTTATAATATGCCGGGTTGGGTGTCACATCATAACTCGGATATATGGGCGATGTCGAATCCGGTAGGAAATTTTGGCGAAGGGGATCCAAGTTGGGCCAACTGGCCCATGGGCGGTACTTGGGCTTCAGCACATTTATGGGAACACTATCTATTTACACAGGACGCCCAGTTTTTAAAACAAAAAGCATACCCCATTATGCGTGGTGCTGCTGAGTTTTGTTTGGCTTGGTTAATTAAGGATTCTGCTGGCAAATTAATTACATCACCTTCCACTTCACCAGAAAATGGTTTTATCACGTTTACTGGTGTTAAGGGGAACACTTTATTTGGTGGTACAGCCGATTTAGCGATGATTAGAGAATTATTTTTAGATGTGATTGCTGCACAAAAAATATTAAAAAATGATTCTGCTTTTGCAACCAGTATTAATGCCGCTTTAAAT
>CAXNDZ010000111.1:0-6777 GCA_964201225.1 Chitinophagales bacterium
ATGTTGATAGGATCTTCAAAATCTTTTCTTAAGGGATATCCTTTGAAGTCGTCCTCCAATATTAATTTTCGTAAATCAGGATGATTCGTAAAATGCACGCCAAACATTTCAAACACTTCGCGTTCTAAAAATTCAGCGGTTCTCCAAATGTCACAAACGGTTTCAATCACTGACTGTTCGCGATTCATATTTGCTTTGATCACGATACTTTGACGATGTGTTGTAGCAGACAAGTGATACACCATGGTTAAATGTGTTTTAAAATCAACACAGGTCAAGCAAAACAAATAATTCATTTGCATTTTGCCATTACGCAATGCAGACATCAAAGGTTTTAATTCTTCAGCGGCTACGATTACATTTAACCATTCACCTGTTTCATCAAATGTGGCAGCGGGTGTTAGAGTAGGGATGTATTCTTTTATTTCTTCGTTGGTCATTGTTATAAATTAAGTGCTGTTTAAAACCATGCTGCTCTGTTGGATTGAAATTTTTAATAGCATCTCTCAAAGCGCATATCCTTTTGCTTTATACTTTGTATTCTCCTCTAATTTGTTCACGCGTCATGCCTAATTTAATTTTCTCTTGTAAAGAAATTAAAGAGTGCAATAAAGCTTCGGGGCGTGGAGGACATCCAGGAATATATACATCTACGGGAATAATATGATCCGCCCCTTTTACTACTGAGTAAGTGTTGTAAAAAAATGGACCACCACTAATGGCACAAGCACCCATTGCAATTACATATTTAGGATCTGCCATTTGATCATACAATCTTTTTAATACCGGCGCCATCTTATTTACAATAGTGCCTGCAATGATAATGACATCAGCTTGACGCGGCGAAGCCCTTGCGACCTCGAAACCAAAGCGCGAAAAATCATACTTCGCTGAAGCAGTGGACATCATTTCAATACCGCAACAGCTTGTTGCAAATGACAATGGCCATAGGGAATTGGAACGTGCCCAATTAATTATACTATCAAAAGTACTTACCACAATACCACCACCTGGTGTGTCATGAACGATACCAGGAAAAGGTTCGTTGCCTGCAATTTTTTCTTTTAACTCCATTTTAATGCTCCTTTTTTATGGGCGTATAAAAAGCCCATGAATAAAATAAATATGAAAACAATAATTTCAATTAAAGCAACTATGCCTACTTTTTTTACAACCACTGCCCATGGGTATAAAAAAACCAATTCAACATCAAAAATTAAAAATAACAAGGCAAATAAATAATAGCCCACATTGAATTGATGCCATGGAGAAGAATCAGTGGGGATACCACATTCGTAGGCCTGCCCTTTTTGTGCATTTTTACTTCCCTTCACAAAAATTTTCCCAATGATAATACCGCCTGCAGAAAAAGCAATTGCAGCGATAAGTAAAGCAATCAATGATATCGCACCCATAGAATATGAATTATTAATGGTTGGAAAATTACGACTAAATTCCAATAAAATGGGGTGTAAACAGGTGTTGATTGTCAGTTATTAGCAAGCTTTTAAAATATGTTTATAAGTACTGATTAATTCTTAATAAATATATTTTAATAACCATAGGGGAAACAATTTTATGAGTATAAAAAAGAATTTTGGTTCGGCTTTTTTTCAAAAAAATGGAAAGTGCTATAGCAAAAAAGGGGTGCAATTTTTTGGAAAAATTTAAGATTACAAGGCTGTAACATGTTTAATTTTGTCGAAAAAAAACTGTTAATTTATATACAAAAATTAGAAATAATCCTATTGAAAAACCCTGGAATCAATCAATATATCGTCCCACCTTTACTAATTCAGTAGGATAAATAGAAAATTAACGCTTAAATATTATATTAATTTATAATGTATAAATACTTGGTAAACAATTAAATTTACTTATAAGGTTATAGAATTATTATTTTTTTAGAATATTTTCTTAATGATTTGTTAATACTAATCAGATTTAGTTATACATTCATCACGTCGTATTAATTAATAAATTAAAAAAATCTGATTATGAGAAAACTACTATACACATTCGTTGTGTTTTTTTCCATGAGTTTGGCTGCTAATGCGCAGGTCAAAACGCTAAAAGGAAAAGTAGATGACCAAAATGGTTCACCCTTACAAGGTGTTACGGTGAGAGTTCAAGGAAAAGCTGAAAAAGCTTCAATTTCAAACGAAAAAGGAGAGTATGAGATTAAAGCCTCAACAGGCGATTTCATTCTATTTTCATATGTTGGTTTTAGAACTGAAAGGGTAAAGGTTGCTTCTTCTTTAACAATAAATGTGAATTTATTTGAGCAAGTTAACAATATGGATGAAGTTGTTGTTACTGCGGGTGGTATTCAAGCAAAAAGAAAGGAATTAGGTTCGGCTAGTACTACTATTAAAGCTGCATCCTTAGTCGCGGGTAAATCCACTAGTATCGCTGGGGGTTTACAAGGAAAAGTTGCAGGATTGCAAGTGAGTAACACTTCAGGTGGTATCAATCCTAACTTCCGATTAATATTAAGAGGTCAAAGATCTTTAACTGGTAATAACGAGGCTTTATTGGTATTAGATAATGTAATCGTCCCTTCTACCATGTTAGGTAACTTAAACCCTGAAGATGTCGAAGATATCCAAGTTTTAAATGGTGCGGGTGCCGCTGCGGTATACGGTTCTCAAGCATCAAATGGTGCCTTGATTGTCACCACCAAAAAAGGTAAAAATGGCGTAACGCAAGTAGGTTTTTCACATACAACATCAATTGAACAAGTTGCTTTCTTTCCAAAAATGCAAGAACAATTTGGTGCGGGTGGAAGTGGTTATGGTGTTGATTTATTTGGACGAGGTAATTTCTCTTATTTGGAAAACCAATCTTATGGACCTCCTTTTGATGGCACAATGCGTGCATTAGGACCTCCTTTAGCTGATGGTTCTAATGATTCCTCTCGCTACCAATCTTATCCAGGACATAACGATTTCTGGAACAAAGGGATTATTAATCAAACCGATTTCAATATTTCAAATGGTGATGCAAACTCAACGCAATATTTTTCAGCACAACATGTTGATCAAACTGGTACAACACCAGGAGACTTATATAATCGTACCAACGTACGTTTAAATGGTACAAGAAAAATCGGTAAGACAATTAATATTAATTACAGTACTTCATATACACAAAACAGATATGATATCACTACTGCAACCGGAAGTATGTATGACCAAATGTTAAACATGCCAATGAATATTGATATTACACGTTATAAAGATTGGCAAAACGATAAGTTTGCGAATCCAAACGGTTTTTATAACCCTTGGTATCAAAACCCTTATTGGACTGCTGCTAATTACAGACAAACGAATAGAAACGATTATTTAACTGCTAACGTAGAAGTAAAATTCACACCAGTTAAAGGATTAGATTTTGTTTTCCGTCAAGGTATTTCTACGCGTAACCAATCCAATAAAAATTCAAATACCGGGTTTACTTACACCTATTATGCAAAACATACTGATGCAAGTGCTAAATCTGATATTCCTTATAGCGTATCAGATGGAATGTCCTATTCTACAAATTTATTATCGGACTTCTTTACACAATACAAAAGATCCATTAAAGATTTTAGTTTGAATGTTCTCGTTGGTGGACAATGGAACCAAAACCAATCTAAAAATATTGGTGTGAGTGGAAATGGATTAGTTGTTCCAGATTTATTTAACGTAAGTAATGGCGTAGGTACACCAGGCGCTTCTGAATCAAACTTTATGTCTCGCACAATGGGTTCATACGCAAAAACCACATTTGGGTATAAAAATTATTTATACTTAACTGTTTCAGGACGTAATGACTGGGTTTCAGTTCTTGCTCCAGAAAACAGATCTTTCTTTTATCCAGCTGCTGAAATGTCACTCATTGCATCTGATGCCTTTGATTTCTTAAAAAATAGCAACACTATTAGTTACTTGAAATTTAGAGGTGGTTGGTCTAAAGTAGGTCAAGTTAACTTAGGACCATATTCATTATTACCAACATTTGGCCAAGCAAATGGCTTTCCATTCGGAAGTAATGCTGGATTTACCGTTGGTAATACTTTAGTATCAAAAGATTTAAAGCCAGAGATGACATCAGGTTATGAAGCTGGTTTCGATTTAAATTTATTTAATGATCGTTTTACTTCAAATTTGACTTGGTTCCATACAAATACTACTAATCAAACAGTAAGTACTGGGGTATCTGGAACAACTGGTTTTACAAGCTTACGTACAAATACAGGTGAAACAATGAGTGAAGGTTTAGAAGTTACAGCACATGTAACTCCAATACAAACTAAAGATTTGAGTGTAACAGTTGGTGGAAACTACAGTTATCTTACTAATACTGTAGTTAGTATTAGTGCCGATATACCTCGATTGGGCTTAGGGGGTGCATCTTATGCGGTTGCAGGTCAGCCTTTCCCAATCATTATGGGTTTTGATTACAAGCGTTCTCCAGATGGCCGTGTAATTGTTGATGCAGCAACAGGTATACCACAACAAAGTGATACCATTTCAAATTTAGGAAATGCAACTGCTGCAAATAAATTAAGCCTTGATGGTACTATTAAATACAAAAAATTTACGCTAGCATTCTTATTTGAATATAGAGGTGGATATAATATTTATAGCTCAATGGGTTCAAGTATCGATTGGTCTGGTACAAGTTGGAGAACTGCGCAATATGATCGTATGCGTTTTGTTTTTCCTAATTCAGTTATTGCTGATCCAGCTAATCCTGGTAAGTATATTACCAATACAAACATTTCAGTTCCCAATGGTAATGGTAATAATGGATTTTGGAGTGATAATATAAATAGAAGCGTAACTTCAAACTATACTCATTCTGGTGATTTCTGGAAGTTAAGAGAATTAGCAGTTTCTTATGACCTACCTTCTAAACTTTTAGCGAAATCTAAATTTATCAAAGGCTGTACTTTAAGTGTACAAGGACGTAACTTACTTGTTTGGATGGCTCCAGATAATTATTACACTGATCCTGAGTATGGTGCTTCTGGTGGTTCTGGTGGTAATGGTGTAGGTATTAGTGGTTTACAAACGCCTCCGTCAAGATATTATGGTGCAACAGTATCATTTAAATTTTAATCGTAAACCCTAAACAAATCAAATTTTTTTTAATTGATTATTCAACTAAAAGCGAAATGAAAAATATGAAAAATATGAAAAATATAACCCTAATAATTCTCTCAGGAATGCTTCTTGTAAGCACTTCTTGTAATAAGTATTTGGATGTAAATAAAGATCCAAATACTGCGACTTCTGCCTCAGTCGAATTAATTTTACCACAAGCATTAGCATATACTGCAGGTGCTGTTAATACCTTAAACACTATGGGTCAGCAAATAGGTGGTTATGCATCTAATGCAGGTGGTTATGGTGGATTTGGTACTTCCATTACTTACAATTATACCAGTTCTGAATGGTCAGGTGTGTTTAATGCATCTTATGATATATTAAATGATTACCAAACCATCATCAATAAAACAAGAAATCTACCAAACTATAATTATTTTCATGGTGTTGCTCAAATTATGAAAGCCATGCATTATCAACATTTAGTAGATGCTTATAATGATGTTCCTTATTTAGATGCATTAAAAGGATCAGAAGTGTTAAATCCTACTTATACAGCTGGTACAGTGATTTATAAAAATATTGCTGACTCATTAGATGCCGCAATTGCTAAAATAAATACTGGGTTAGCAAATGTAAATGTGGTTGATTTAGGTGTTTCTGATGTAATGTTTGGAGGTGATGTAGTTAGCTGGAAAAAATTAGCCAACACCATTAAATTAAGAATCCTAGTTCGAGGAAGAGGCAAGGTGACTTTTTCTAATAGTACCTTTAGCAGTGACGGATTTTTAACTTCAGATGCGCTGGTAAATCCTGGTTATACACGTGATAATGGCCGTCAAAATCCTAAGTGGAGCAGTTGGGGATGGAGTTATACAGGTACTTCTGGAAACAAAGCATGGATGCCAACTTTCTTCGCTCATGGCTTCTATACAGGACAGAAATTAGTGGACTCATCACGTGGTAAAGCACTTTTCTATGGGTATCCTTCAGTAACGAGTTGTAATCAATTAGGAAATGAAAGTTTAGGTGTAGCATCATCACCTGATGGTTCATTTTGGTTCCCTGCTCCAGCTGGACCTTTAAGAGTTGGAACTTCTGCTGGAAATTCAATAGGTGTTTTAAAAGGCCCAGATGCAGGATTCCCATTAATTACTGCTAGTGAAAGTTATTTTATTCAGGCAGAAGCCGCTTTATATGGTATTATCAGTTCTATAACAGCTCAAGCTGCATTTGATAATGGTATTAATCATTCATTTAATTATTTGTATTCATTACCTAACAAAACACTTGTTGGCAACCCATCAGCGCTTGCAGCAACTTACAAAGTAGATAATGTTAGCAGTCATTTGGTAAATTTTAATTTAGCACTTACAACTGAACAAAAATTAGAAGCAATCATTACCCAAAAGTGGATTGCTTTAAATATGGTCAATTGCGACCAATCATGGAATGATTATCGTCGTACTTTGTATCCTAAATTAAATAATGCAGCTGGTGCAACAAAATATGAGACATTTGCTTCGTTAAAGTCTGAAAGTACAAGACCTGATAAATTACCAACACGTATTTTATATCCTTCAGCAGAGGGAACTTATAATACAGCAAACGTACCTAAAGGATTATCACCATTTACTTCACTTATATTTTGGGCAAAATAAAATTTAAATATTAAAAT
>CAXNDZ010000112.1:0-6686 GCA_964201225.1 Chitinophagales bacterium
GGTATCACAAATAACAATAGCCCATTCACTACTAAGTAAAAGCTAATAATTAAATACCCTGTCAGGCTACTAAAAAAGAGTGGACACAATATTTTAGTAGCCTGACAGGGTATTTAATTATTAGCTTTTACTTAGTAGTGAATGGGCTATTGTTATTTGTGATACCTAACTATAATTTACTTGATTTTGGCTATGCAAGTTTACAAGTGTACTTTGATTTTGCGCCATGGTTTTTATTATTGTTAGTGCCAGCCATAACCATGCGAAGTTTTTCTGACGAGTTTAAGCAGGGCACTTATGAAGTATTACATAGCTTGCCATTTTCTTCCTTACAATTAGTGCTTGGAAAATTATTGGGAAGTTTGCTCATTGTTATTGCCGCAATAGCACCCACCATTTTTTATGCATTTGTATTAAACGCTTTAAGTTCAACCGGAGGGATTGATTGGGGCGCAACCATTGGAAGCTATATCGGATTAATTTTATTAGGCGCCGTGTATACTGCAGTGGGTGTATTTGCTAGTAGCTTGACAAAAAACAGCGCCATCGCCTTGCTTTTGTCAATCATCATTTCAATATTATTATTACAAAGTTTTGATTGGATAAGCACCGTCTCTTTTTTTTCAAATGGCTACGATTTTTATATAAAGCAACTAGGATTGTCATTGCATTATAATAATATGAGTAAGGGTTTGATTAAGTTGACCGATATGATTTATTTTATTTCCATTTTGGTTTTATTTATTCTAGGCACCATCGAGAATTTAAAGGGAAAAATTAAATATGTATTTTTATTAATTGCCATCATAGGTGCCAACTATCTAAGCAATATATTCCCATTTCAATTAGATTTAACTAAGGAAAAAAGGTACACTTTAAGTGCAAGTTCCACGGAAGTCATCAGTCAAATAAAGACACCGGTGACGGTTCATTTGTATTTAGGGGGTGACCTGCCATCCCATTATAAAACAATAGCGAATGCGGCCGTCGCATTATTGGATCAGTTGCATCAAATTAACCCAGCCTTGATCAAATGGAATTTAGAAATTCCTAATCAGTTAGTCAATGATACCGCTTTATATGTATTGTATGATAGTTTATCAAAATTGGGCTTACCAATTGAAAGAATACAACAAGGAACTGGAGGTGGTGACAAAAGAGTGGATCAACTTATTATACCAGGGGCATTGGTGGAAGTGGATGGGCAAAAGCCTTACGCCATTGATTTGAGGAGTTCAAAAAAATATTTTAAACCTTATAATATAGTTAAGGATATACCAGAGGTGGATGAACAAGCCAGCGCAAATGCTGCGGAAGCATTGTTGGAATATAAATTTATCCAAGCCATCTATTTATTAAACCGCAAGGCAGTTCCAAGCATTGCTTACTTGATTGGAAATGGACAACCAGTTAATTTAACCGTGAATGATATAGGAGAAACTTTAAAGGATCAATACGAATTATCTGTATTTGATTTAAGTAAGGGATTCCCTGATGCTACTAAAATAAAAACATTACTTATTGTTAAACCAACCACGCCATTTAGCGATTTAGATAAATTAAAAATTGACCAATATGTCATGGGTGGTGGAAATATTGTTTGGGCAGTAGATAAATTATTTGCGGAGTACGATAGCTTACAAAAGACGGATGGTGCCTATGTTTCCTTTGATCGCGGACTGGCCTTGGATGATTTATTATTTAAGTATGGTATTCGTATAAATTCAAATTTGATTCAGGACTTAAATTGTGCCAAATTACCATTGGTGGTAGGAACACAAGGCGACGGGACACCTTTAATCAAAAGAGTGCCTTGGCCGTATTATCCTTTTTTAAATGGAAACGATAATCATCCCATTGCGCAAAATATGGATCGTGTATTGTCCTTATTTCCTTCTAGTATTGATACGCTATCTTCTAATGGCATTAAGCATACCATTTTATTAATGACCGATACAAGCTCAAGAAGCTTGGCTTCGCCAGCCCAGGTTTCATTGAATTCAGTTAAAGGGGAGGAGGACATGCTACAATTTACACAACATCATTTCCCGATAGCTGTATTATCTGAAGGAAATTTTAATTCATTTTTTGAAAACAGATTGTCTCAGGTGTTAAGAGACACTGTTCAGCAAAGTTTGGGCGTCGCTTTTATATCCAAGGGGAAGCCTTCCAAACAAATCTTTATTGCAGATGCTGATCTATTTACAAATAAGGTAGATAAGTCAAATGGCCCCTTGCCCATGGGTATGATACCATTTGAATCCTACCAATTTGCTAATCGTGATTTTTTTGTAAATGCAATACAATACTTGAATGAGCCGGTGGGCTTACTTGAAAGTAGAAATAAGGGGATTGTATTAAGATTATTAGACAAGACCAAGGTGACCGAGCATCGGCTTTTTTGGCAATGGATGCTTTTGTTAGGCCCCGTTGTACTACTTTCCATATTTTTTTATTTTTGGACCCAATATCGCCAACGCCTTTTTGGGGCTTCGTAAATCTAGTATTATCTTTACTTTATGACAACAGATCAAATTGTTTACTCAGTATTTGGCGTAGTAATATTAATTGCATTAACGCTTGACTTAGGATTTTTAAGCAAAAAAAATACAACCATAACTATTCGCCAAGCAATGCGTCAAACCTTTTTGTGGGTTTTATTAGCACTCGGCTTTTTTGTGTTTATGTGGGTAGAAGAAGGGCAAAAACTTGCCTTTGAATACTTAAGTGGTTATTTAATGGAGTGGAGTTTAAGTATTGACAATATTTTTGTGTTCATTTTAATTTTTGATGCGTTTAAGGTGAAAGAAATGCATTTGTCAAGGGTGCTGTTGATTGGAATTTTAGCAGCCATTGTTTTTAGGGTTTTATTTATAACATTGGGTGTAGCACTTGTTGCTCAATTTTCATGGGTGTTATATATTTTTGGGGTGTTTTTATTATATACCGGATATAAAATGTTTGGGGCTGATGAGGAAAGTGCATTTGACCCACATGAATCAAAAATTTATAAATTTTTGAAAAGCTTTTTACCACTGACGCCAAGTGATGGTGATGGTAAGTTTATGATTCGTCAAAATGGGAAGCCGGTGTATACTACTTTATTTGTAGTGGTTATTTTACTCGCAGCCATTGACATAGTATTTGCGCTGGATTCCATTCCTGCAGTGATGGGAATTTCAATGAATAGTCTAGTCATTTATACTTCAAATATTTTTGCCATTTTAGGATTGCGCTCCTTGTTCTTTTTGTTACGTGGGGCAGTTAATGAATTTGAGCATTTGCAAAAAGGAATTGCGCTTGTTTTAATATTTATCGGCATTAAAATGTTAGGGGAACATTATATCAATATGGTGATGGGCAAAAACACACAAGTTTTGTTGTCTTTATTAGTGATTTTATTTTCAATCACTGGTTCCATATTATATTCTATCTTTTCAAATAAGCAAAAAAACCTACCTAAGGATTTAAAAGATAATTCAATTTAATCATATCATTTAGTTGTCATATACAATTGAACATATTGCAAGCTGGCTAAGTACAAATTCTGTTATTAAAACACCAGCCCATATTGCTCATTTACTTACAGATAGTCGGCGACTCATTTATCCTGACACCAGTTTATTTTTCGCTATTACTACTGGGCAAAATGATGGTCACTTATATGTTGAAGAATTAATGCAGCGTGGCGTATTTAATTTTGTTGTAAAAACAAATTTTGATACCAGCGCATTTCCCAATGCCAATTTTTTAAAAGTGAATGATGTGCTTGCAGCTTTACAAATTATTGCCACGCATCATCGTGCCCAATTTACCTATCCAGTGATTGGAATAACAGGGAGTAATGGAAAAACCATAGTTAAAGAATGGCTAAATCAATTACTCGCGAACCGATATCATATTATACGAAGTCCACGTAGTTATAATTCACAAATTGGGGTACCATTAAGTGTCTGGGAAATGGAGAAGAAGCATCAATTGGCCATTTTTGAAGCGGGAATATCACAAAAAGGGGAGATGGAAGTATTGGCAAATATGATACAGCCCACTATCGGGATTTTAACCAGTATCGGAACTGCACACCAAGAAGGTTTTGAAAGTGAAGCGGAAAAAAGAAATGAGAAATGGAAATTATTTCAAAATGCACAAGTGATCATTGCGCCATTATCGGAATTAGCATTGGATGATAATGATGTTACGCATCATTCAGGTTGTCCATCTGTCATTACCTGGTGTCGCTCAGGCGCAGCCACCTTGAAAATACAAAGTGAAACAATAATACAGGGGCATACACATTTGCAGGCAAATTACCTAGGAGCAGATTTACAATTAGTGGTTCCCTTTACGGATTTGATCTCCGTAAATAATACAATTACTTGCCTACTCACTTTATTGCATTTACAAGTGCCTATGTCTGAAATACAGGAAGGCATTAATCAATTAAGGCATTTAGATATGCGCATGCAAATAAAAAAAGGGATTCAGCATTGTTATATTTTAAATGATAGCTATAGTAATGATGTTCATTCGTTACAATTGGCATTGACCTATGCAACACAACAAGCGGGGGCATTGCCTATCACATTAATACTATCTGATGTAGCGCAGTTTAATCAGGATGCAGTGCAGTATGACCAGTTATTGCAACAGTTGGCTGTTTTCCCAATAAAAAAGCTCATTGCCATTGGCCCACATTTAGCTAAGGCTTTACAAAAGCATAAAGGTTTGCACAATAAGGGTGTCCATGTGATTAGTTTTGATACTACTCAGCAATTTATTCATCAAATGGATATATATTCCTTTAAAGAGGAATTTATTTTAATCAAAGGCGCACGCGTTTTTGAACTAGAAAAAATAAATGAATTATTACAGCTTCAGGTACATAAAACTATGGCGGAAATTAATTTAACCACCTTGGTGGATAATTATAAAAAAATTAAAACGGTCGTTGGACCCAAAGTAAAAATGATGGCGATGGTGAAGGCCTTTGGCTATGGGTCGGGCAGTGTTGAAGTAGCGCGCATTTTGCAATTCCACCATGTTGATTATTTGTCAGTAGCCTATGCAGATGAAGGTGTCGCATTAAGACAAGCTGGCATTCATTTACCCATTATGGTAATGAATGTGGATGAAACCACGTTTGATACTTTGGTAAAGTATCATATGGAACCTGAAATATTTTCCTTTACCCAATACCAACAATTTAATGAGTATATAAAAAATCAAGCGATTTCGAATTTCCCTATCCATATAAAATTAAATACAGGAATGAATCGTTTGGGTTTTGATATGGATACTATTGAAAATTTATGTGATTTATTAAAATCAAATTTGCAACTAAAAGTACAAACCATTTTTAGCCATTTAAGTGCAAGTGGAAATAAATCCTTAGAAAATTTCACGCATCAGCAACTTAATTTATTTAATACTGCTGCAGCAAAAATTGAAACAGTCTTGGGTTATACTACCCTAAAACATATTGCCAATTCGGATGCGATTTTATTAGATCCTATTTTTCATTTAGATATGGTTCGATTAGGTATTGGATTATACGGCACTAGCCAAGGGCCAATTGATTTAGCGCCCGTTGTTCAGTTAACTACGACCATTTCACAAATAAGACATTTGAAAAAAGGAGATACCGTTGGTTACAATCGAGCTGGTGTATTATTGCGGGACAGTATCATTGCCACAGTGCGACTAGGCTATGCAGATGGCTATAGCAGGCACTTGGGTTTAGGAAAGGGGGCAATGTGGTTGAATGGCTTATTGGCGCCCATTGTTGGCGATATTTGTATGGATATGACTATGATTGATATTACAGATATCCCATCCGTTAGTGAAGGAGATTCGGTGCAGGTATTTGGTAAAAATTTAGCTATTACACAAGTAGCAAAATGGGCAGGAACGATTCCCTATGAAATTTTAACTTCTATTGGGCAAAGAGTAAAAAGAATCTATATATCCGACTAACTTATCAAAGTATTATCTTTGCCCATCATTATAATTTGAAATTGATATGAACGGAAAAAAAATAGTAGCATTAGTTGCTTTGATTATTTTTATTGATCAAGCTTTAAAATTCTATATTAAATTAAATTATTTTATTGGTGAGGAACATGCCATTATTGGAACGTGGGCTAGGCTTCACTTTGTGGAAAACGAAGGAATGGCATGGGGGTTAAAGTGGGGTGGCAATATTGGAAAAATTGCATTAACCCTGTTTAGATTAGTGGCTGTTATTTGGGGTGTATTTTTAATAAAAGGGTTTATTGAAAAAAAATACCACAACGGATTTTTATTATGCGCGTCGCTTATTTTTGCAGGTGCCTTAGGCAACTTAATTGATAGCATTTTTTATGGTGTACTATTTGAAGCGAGTGTTCCTTATACCACAATGGTAGCAAACCTGTTCCCGATGGGTGGAGGATATGCCCCTTTATTGCAAGGAAAAGTAGTGGACATGTTTTATTTCCCAATCATACAAAATGCATATTTCCCCTCCTGGTTTCCTATTTGGGGCGGGGAGGAGTTTGAGTTTTTCAGACCTGTTTTTAATGTGGCAGATGCTGCAATCAGCACTGGCGTTATTTCCTTATTTGTTTTTCAGGGCAAATTTTTTAAGGAGCCAGCAGATAGTACTCTTGAAACCCCATCCAACCCTATTTCATAGGTATACTTATCTT
>CAXNDZ010000113.1:0-6671 GCA_964201225.1 Chitinophagales bacterium
AATGGCATCTCTGAAATTCGAACCTGGTATACCCATACCCCAAATTTCATTACTTGGATTATTTCTAGTCCAATAATTCAAATTCAAACGAGCTCCACCACCTGCGTCTGAAATATAACTACTCATAAAACCATTCTTAAACATGGTACCATTTCTATAATACATCATAACCGCTACATCTAAGTTTTTATAACTTACGCGGTTGGTCATACCTAATGTATAATTAGGTAATTGTGAACCTACGATAACGCGGTCATCTTGACCAATAACACCTGCTGAAATTTTACCATCATTGTTTTGGTCAACAATGCGTACCTGACCTGGAACTTGACCAAATCTTTTTGCTTCAACACTATCCCCCAATTGCCAGATTCCTGCTGCTTGAAAATATAAGAAACTCTTTAAAGGATATCCTACAGCTAATGCATTTTCAGGATTTGTTCCTCCACTCCATCCGTATTTTGCACCGTTAGGTAATTCTTCTAATTTATTTACGTTTTTAGTGAAATTCAGTGAAGTAGTCCACATTAAATTTTTAGTCGTAATGTTCGTTGTGTTTAATAACATTTCAACTCCTTTATTAGACACTCTACCTACGTTCGCAATAATTGTACCAAAACCTGAAGTGGTTGGTAATGCTTGTCTCATGATCAAGTCCTTCGTAGTTCTATTATAAACCTCGATGGCTGCAGTAACTCTATTATTAAAGAAACCTACGTTCAATCCTAAGTTCAATTCTTCACTACGCTCCCAACCTAATTGCTGATTAGGTAAATTTCCTGGAGCCAAACCGATACCTGCATTTTGACCAAAACTATAGTTGGTTCCCGCCAATGTTGCAGAAGTTTGGTAAGGAGATACCACTGAGTTACCCACTTGTCCAAAACTTACTCTTAATTTCAAATCAGAAAATACATTTAAGTCTTTAACAAAATTCTCGTCACCCAAACGCCATGCAAAAGCACCTGATGGGAAAAACGCCCATTTTTTTCCTTCGGCTAATTGAGATGCACCGTCAGAACGTCCTGTGAAAGTGAATAAATATTTGTCATTAAATGTGTAGTTAATTCTACCCATATAAGATGACAAAGAACGTTGACTAAATGAACTACCTATTGAAAATGATCCTGCAGATTGCATGTTATACCAAAAAGAATTGAAAGGTAAATTAGTAACTGAACCAACATTCATTTCAGTAGTTGTTTTAAACGCACTTTGTAAACCAGTCACATTTAATTTACTTTTTCCTTTTTCTAAATTATACGTTAATTGGTTATCAAAAGTATATGCTGTTATATAATCATCTTCAACAGAACCTCTTGTCAAACCTAAATTCACCGACTTGGAATAAGTTCCACGGTATTCATCTTGTTTTGCATGTTGATTAGAAGCAGAAATAGTCGTTTTAAAAACTAACCCTTTTACTAAATTCAATTCGCCATACGCACTTCCCATTTGACTTGCAACTGTTCTAGTCCATGTGTAATTTGCTAAACTTGAAGCTTCTAAAACCGGGTTCATGGCTGTATTACGACCCATTCTAACTGCATAACCATTTACGGATCCTGTGATATCATCTCTTCCAATGACTTTATCCACTAAATCTGCATAATAAATAGTACTCGTTGGTCGCTCTCTATAAGCAGTTCTAAGTGCTTCAAAGGAACCAGTAGGGTTAGCTGAATAGTTTGCATACAAAGTGAAACCTACCTTTAAATATTTGGTGATTTTAGAATCAACAGCAGCATTTAAGTTATATTTTTTATAAGTTGTATGTGCTTGCATACCATCTTCCTGAATATATCCTCCTGAAAAACGGTAGTTTGTACCATTGGTACCACCTGATACTGCAATGTTCGCACCCAAATTGATACCAGGTTGTGTCATCGCTCCTACTAAATCAGTTGTTCTTCCACCATTGATAATCGCCAACTCATTCACATTGAACATAGTTTCACTCACCACAGCACCATTCAATGCTGCATCCGTCAATGAAGACTTGTAAAATTGTTGCGCATCTTGCATTGGAGGCAAATGATCTGGTGTTTTACGACCAGAGTAAAAATCAACTGTAACTCTTGGTTTACCAGTAGATCCTCTTTTTGAAGTAATAATAACAACCCCATTCGCACCTCTTGAACCATAGATCGCAGTTGAAGATGCATCCTTTAAGATATCAATGGTTTGAATATCAGCAGGGCTAATGTCTTGTAATTTTCCACCCACCACTCCATCAATAACCACTAGTGGCTCTGTATTCATATTTTGCGGGTTACTACTTACTAGTGTTAAGTTAGTAGCTCCATCCGCATTCGGGTTTGCAGTAATTGTATTTTCACCACGAATTGCAATTGACCATAATTGTCCTGGCTTGTTACTTAATTTAGTAACCAATACCCCTGGTACTTGACCTTGCAAAGCTTGTGTTGCATTCGATGGGTTACCTCTTGTGATTTCCTTAGCAGAAACCGTACCCACCGCACCCGTTAAATCTTTTTTCTTAACTGAACCATAACCAATAACAACCGCATCTTCTAATTGCTTAGAATCACTTGTTAAAGTTGTATTAATAGATGTTTGATTAGTTAATTTAATTTCAGTGGACGTAAATCCAACAGAACTAATGACTAAAACATTATTAGTTCCTTTGGTAGGTACATCAAGGGTAAACTTACCATCAACGTTGGTAACAGTACCTTTAGTGGTTCCTTTAATGACAACAGACGCACCCACAATGGCTGCTCCATTTTCACTATTTTTTACAGTTCCAGTTAACGGGCGATTTTGTGCCCAAACAATGGTGCCTATAAAAAATAGGGGCAACATCATCAAGAGAATTTTTCTCATGGTTTAGCAATTTTAATTTTACAATCTTTTATAAATGAATCGTTTACTTTAAAAAATATATATATATATTGTTTAAAGATTAGAGTAAATTAGGAAAATTTGTTTAAAATGTTAAGATTGTTAACAATTAGTTACGAAATCGATTTCGTGAATTGTAAACATCATAAAGATGAAATGATAAACTAAACCAGATTAAATCATAATTTGTTAATTTTAAAATCTTAAATCAACTTAATGAAACAGATCTACACATTACTTATTTTGTTAACATTTGTTAACGTCAACACACAAGCGCAAAAGACAGTAGTTAAGTTGGACTACTTTTATAACAATGAGTATAAAGCGAATACTGATGGGAGCAACTACCGCTTTCATTATATATGGGAGGATACCACACTTAATGGTTATAGTATGTGGGGTGAAATGTTTACGAATAAAGGAGCTAAAATTAGAAGCCTGATAGATGCCCCTACTATTGAGAATTTAAAAAAAGCTTCCGTCTACATTATTACGGATCCAGATAATCAAAAGGAATCCCCGAATCCTAACTATATGAAAGCAGCCGATGTTAAAATCATTAGCGATTGGGTTGCACAAGGTGGTGTATTAGTTTTACTTGCAAATGATTCAGCCAATGCAGATTTATCTCATTTTAATTTATTGGCCAACGCATTTGGAATTCATTTTACGGACAAAGTCCGTAATTCTGTTCTTAAGGATATTACGGTTGGAAAAATTATGGTTCCAGATACACACCCCATTTTTACAACTGCGAAACAATTATACTTGAAGGGCATTTCCACTTTACAATTAAAAAGCCCTGCACAAGCAGCTCTTGAAAATAATGGAGATGTAATTATGGCAACTAGTAAGTTTGGAAAAGGCATGGTGTTTGCAGTGGGTGATCCATGGATTTATAATGAGTATGTCGTGAATGATCGTTTAAACGCGACTTACCAAAACAAACAAGCTGCTATTGAACTTACCAATTGGTTGTTAAAACAAATCCCTAGATAAGTATTTATCCATACAGAAAGTGTTATTTAATCTACAGATTTCACATATTGCGCAGCAATTAAGATTCACTAGCATAATTAGATAAATTAATTCTTAAGTTTACTTTATGACAAGTACACCTAACGCTGTTGATATAAATAAAAGATTGTATTCCCTTGATTTTATGCGGGGGTTAATTATGTTTTTATTAGTCCTCGAAAGCACAGGAATTTTTAAAGTATTTTTTTTAGCTTCCAAAGATCATTTTTTAGAAAATATATTTATACAATTTCAGCACCACCCTTGGCACGGTATGCGGTTTTGGGATTTGATCCAACCAGGATTTATGTTTATAGCTGGTACTGCGATGGCCTACTCTATTCAAAATCAACAACAAAAAAATATAGCAACAAAAGAAATAACCCTTAAAACTATTAAACGTAGTGGCTGGTTGTTTTTTTGGGGTGTATTATCTTATGCCGTAAAGGATACAGGACTAAGTTTTGAATTATGGAATGTATTAACACAACTTTCCTTCACCATGTTGGTTGCCTATTTCATTTATGAATGGCAAATTAAGTCACAAATTATTTTTTGTATTGCCCTATTAATTTTAACAGATTTACTTTACCGCTACACCAATGTTCCCGGCTACAACTTAGGCTTCACCAATCATTTCAATTTTGGTAATTATATGGATATGCTACTCATGAATAAAACAAGCCGAGGCGGATGGGTTGCTATCAATTGTATTCCCACTTCAGTTCATACCATTGCAGGCGCTTTGATTGGAAAATTATTATTGAATTCACAAGCACAAAAAGTTAAAATCAAACAGATGGTTTATTGGGGATTAGGTGTATTGATTTTGGGTTATGCTTTAGATGTATTTCAAATCAACCCAATTATCAAAAGAATTGCTACTAGCTCATTTACTTTAGTTTCCCTTGGCTGGTGTATCCTATTTTTCGCTGCCAGTTATTACTTCATTGACATTAAGCAAAATAAAAAGATCTTATTTTTAAGAATATTATCACTGAATTCAATATTCATCTACTTGTTTTTTGAAACAGCGGGTGGCGGTTGGTTGAATCCTTATGTTAAAAAGTTTGCTTTTGGCTTATTAAATAACTTTACCAACTCTGAAACTTTCATTGCGCTAATTGGATGTATCCTTATATTTTTTATTGAATGGGGATTATGCTATTTCTTATATAAGAAAAAGATATTTTTCAAACTTTAATCAAACAAGCTTCTCATCCCCTCATTACGACGCTTGCCAAAATAGGTGGATAAAGTAAATTCAAAAGTTTGCGGCTTTAAATTCGCAGCCGTCATATCATTATTATAAATATCATAGGTAAGCCCTAACTTATATTTATTTAACAATAAGCCAATATAGGGTACTACTGCATCTTTAGTGCGATAAAAACAACCCACATACATCCTATTGGTTGATTCATAGGTTTCATTAAATGGAATACCTATTGCTGCACCTGCATAAACAAACTCATTCTCGTATCTATTTTGATAATTGGCGTGTACCAACAATGTTTTGTTACCTGAAAATATTTGTTCATAATTTAATTGTCCCAGTACCTGACTAAATTCATTTAAAGGACTAACCCTGGTACTATCATTAGTAGTATTATAACCAGTGGAACGATTAATAAAATACGAACTCGCCCCAAACTGGAAAAAGGAAGTATAACTATTATGTGAATACATTAAACCAACATTTAATGTTGATTTAGTTCTAAAATTATTAATTACTTCTAAACTTGAAGGATTCAATAAACGCCCAGAATAATATTGGTCGCCAAAAATCAAGGATTGGGCATCCACCGTTCGACTTATAATAGTAGTGCCTAATCCAATTGCCAAATATTGGCTGCGTTCATCATTTAAAAAAACGCGATCCGCTATGGAGGCAGTTATATAATTCGTTTGTAAAACTCCATTTAAAACTTGATCAGAAATGGCTTGTAGACCAAATCCCAATTTATTAGGTTCCGTGTTGTCATTTTTTAAAAAACCGAAATCTAAACCAATACCAGTGGTTTTATAAGGTTGGCCAACACCTGAAAATTGTGTTCTAAAGATAACTTGGGCTTTGTTAAAACTTCCAAAGCCTACCGTTGCAGGATTAAAAAAATGCCCAGCTGTAAAATTTTGTGAGATATACGGAGTTTGTGCCCTAACTGAAATGGCAAATACTGAAAAAAATAATATAAAATTTAGTGCTTTCATTTATCTCATTAATAGTACTGATCCTGTTTTTTTAATTTCTGAAAGTTGGTTCGTCAAATAATCTTTATAACTATATTCAACAAGATAAGAATAAGCATCCATTTCCTGCATTACACCACCCAAATCTCTTCCATCCCATCCTTTATTTATGTCAGTAGAATAAAAAATCATCTTACCCCATCTATTAAAAATCTTTAACCCTTTAAAACTTTGTATACCAGCGCCATATTCGATTTTTAAAATATCATTTAATCCATCATAATTAGGCGTAAATGCATTGGGTATGTTTAAGTAAATATCAGGAGATATAATCACATCATATTCATCATAAATATTACAGGTACTAACAGTATCAGTTCTTGTCAGTGTATATAAAATAGATTTATTCCCATTAAAAACAGGACGTGGAATTGTAGGATCAGATAAAAAAGTAGCTGGTGACCATTTGTAACTTGTATATCTTTTATCAGATTTAGAAACCAATAAAGTGTCTAAGTTTGGATATAAATATAAAGTGTAATTTTTTCCATATAAAGGAGCAATCACATTAACAGGACTTCCTGTAATTTGATAAAAAT
>CAXNDZ010000114.1:0-6591 GCA_964201225.1 Chitinophagales bacterium
GAAACCTTGGTGCAAACTTTACAAACTGCAAATTTTAGCAATTTGTTGTCCTTTTGGGATGCTGCATCTGAAGTGAATATTTTAGATCAAACGGCACAAAAGCAACTTACGCCAGCCCAAGCCAATCAGCAATTACAGCTTTTTTTCAGCAATAAAAATATTATTGGTTTTGAAAAAAATGCAGAACGAAAATTGGGCACTACCATTTATATTACCGGTAAATTGTTATCAGCACAAGGAAAATTTAATTTAAGTTTGTTGCTGCAAGAAACAAAAAATGGCGTTTCAATTGTAAGTGTTCGTATTAGTTAATGTAACGAAACTTGTATATTGGGCATCAGCTATTTCAGAAAAGCAATTTCCCTTTTCGAAAAATTCCTTTTTATTGCTATTAATTTTTTTAATCCTTTTGTAATGAGTAAAAACAATAAAAATAGTTCACCACTAGTGTATAGTACAAATCCGGAAGCCATTCAATCTGAGCCTTTGGACGATATTGAAACCTTGCCTAATGCAGAGCAACCACTACGGGTCATTTTAGAAACCAAGCATCGTGCCGGTAAAACGGTCACCATTATTTATGGTTTTGTGGGGAAGCTGTCGGATATGGAAAGTGTCGGCAAATTATTGAAAAATCATTGTGGCACAGGTGGGTCAGTAAAAGACGGAGAAATAATTATACAAGGTGACCACCGTCAAAAAGTATTTCAATATTTAAAGCAAAAAGGGTATAACAAGGTGAAGCTTTAAATGCAGCATTCTTTTATATATTCAAATGAGTATAAATTCAATACTAAATAGTATTTGAAGTAAGGGAATAAAGAATTTTATAAAAATAATTAATAAAGAATTTCTAAATTCAGTCTGGTTTTAAAATCTTGCACCAAGGGGTACTGTTCAGCAATACGTTCAAATTTTTGTTTGCTGTTTAATCTTAAATGAAGGGGTACATCTTCTTTTTCTCCCGCATCCACCAATATGGAAAACTGAATAGCCCTGTTATTAAAGGTCTCCCAAATTTTTTCAAGTAAATTCATGCGCTCTTGCTCCACAAATTTTTGAGCAGTTAGTGCCGAAACTGTAACGGTAAAATGGAGGGGATCTAAAATTTCCAAAATGGCTAACTTGAAAGTGCCGGCAGAGGAATGCTTTAATGCATCTAATAGATAAGCTGTATAATCCTCCCAACACTTGTTTAGTGTATCCATTTCTAAAGGAATAGGCTCCTTTACTTCTTCGATATTATATTTCGAACCATACTTTTGTTGTAATGCTGCTAATAAATTCTGTTTATTGCTACCATCATTGACGCTCATCGCATTGTTTGGGGCAGCGCTGCTCGAATGGGTGTTCGGGGTAGCCACTGTTTTTGCTGGGCGACTTGTGGGAGCTGCCGTTTCGATCATTAATTTGGCCTGCTGATTCACTACCATTTTACCTAATGGCAAAATGCGTTTGATTTTAATGGGATAGCTTACGTCAACTAGTTTTTTTTTTACTAGTTCGCCGTCCTGCATACTTAATTCAATAGCTTGTTGTAAAAAATTGAGCTTAATTAAAGCTAGCTCTACATGTAAGCGTTTGTTGCGTGCCATTTTAAACTGAATCTCGGACTCATTTAAAATATTCAAAGCACTAATTAAGTATGGGGTGCTAGTGGTATTCGCCGTGTTGATGTATTGTTCTCGCCAACCTTCAATGGATTCTAATAAGTGTGCGCTCGCCGGATCCTTACATACCAATATATTTCTGATAAATCCCGCTAAACCGTATAATACCATGTCACCTTCAAATCCTTTTTGATTTATTTCATCATATAGGAGCATGGCACTGGTTAAATCCTGTGTAGTTAAATGATTCAATAATTTAAAGTAGTAAGCCTCATCTAAAATATTTAAATGCTCAAGCGTATTTTCATAAGTTAATGCACCATTTGAAAAGCTCACAATTTTATCTAAGATACTTAAAGCGTCACGCATACAACCTTCACTTTTTTGAGCGATTAATTGCAATGCATTTTTCTCCGCCTTAATTTTTTCCTTACCAACAATTTCCTCTAAATGTAAAACGGTATCGTTGGAGTTGATTCTTCTAAAATCGAATATTTGACATCGACTTAATATCGTGGGAAGAATTTTGTGCTTTTCGGTGGTCGCTAAAATAAAAATAGCAAATGGTGGTGGTTCCTCTAATGTTTTTAAAAATGCATTAAATGCACTTGCGCTTAACATGTGGACCTCATCTACGATGTATACTTTGTATTTTCCGGCTTGTGGGGCAAACCGAACTTGTTCCACCAATGTTCTGATATCGTCCACTGAATTATTACTTGCCGCGTCTAATTCATGAATATTTAAACTTCCTCCTTTTTCAAAGGAAACGCAACTATCACAAGTATTACATGCTTCTCCTTCCTTGGTAACCTTTGTACAGTTAATTGTTTTGGCTAAAATACGCGCGCAGGTAGTTTTACCTACGCCTCTTGGGCCGCAAAATAAAAATGCATGCGCCAAATGATTGTTTAAAATGGAATTTTTTAAGGTGGTCGTAATATGCGACTGTCCCACCACTGTACTAAAGTTTTGGGGCCTATATTTCCGTGCTGATACTATAAAATTTTCCATACTTGACGCGCAATATACACATTCAAAATCAAAACTTATATTCTATGAATTAAATCTTATCCCCCAATTTTCAAACAGGTAAAAATTAGCCACCTGTTTTATATTCCATAATGGGATGACGCTCAAATGGATGTGATTTTGCGTCAAAAATGTACCTGAAAGTGACCATTCTTCTGCTTGGGTTAGCGTCTAAACTTTTGTAAATATTGACCATTTTAGGGTTCCAATCGCCCGCCCAACCCATTTCATATTCGTCGTACAATTTTATCTTATTTAAAAGTATATGACAGGAGTTGATTAAAAAACTATCAATGCCCAATGCTTGATATTTGGGTACCACACCAAAAGCTAGGCCGGTTAATTTATTATTCTGTCCCGTCCACTTCATCCATAATAAATGCAGTTTTTGCCATAGCCCTAAATTCCCATTAAAGTATTTAAAATATTGATTCACATCCGGGATATTAATAAACATGGCGATGGGCTCCTGCTTATAATAAGCAAACCAAATAACTCGCTCGTCCATGACTGCTTTTAAGGAATTAAATAGTTTTATGATTTGAGGCAGTGTAATCGCTTTTTCTTCCCCATGTTGTGCCCATGCTGAATTATAGATGGTGACAAAATCCTGCGCATATTTTTCAAGCTTTTTCTTATCCAAATGAACCGCTGTATAATCAGGCTTAGATTTGAACTTATGATACCTTTCTTCAAATCGCGCAGGAAGTGGGTTCAATAAATTTTTTCTATAATAAAATTGATTGTAATAATTTTCAAAACCATAATTGGTCAATAGGGAGGCATAATAGGAAGGGTTAAATGACATGCCATACATAGGCTCCGCTTCAAAGCCTTCCACCATTAAGCCCCACCATTTGTCTCTGTCTCCAAAATTGATAGGGCCATCCATGGCTTCCATGCCATTTTGTTGCAGCCATAATTTAGCAGTATCAAAAAGCAAATTTGCACATCCTTGCTCATTGATGCAATCAAAAAATCCAATACAGCCCACAGGGTATTCGGTTCCTTTGTTTTTATATTCTTTGTAGTAAAAAGCTGCAATTCTTCCAATAGTTTTGCCATCTGCGTTTTGCAAAATCCATCTAGCCGCGTCACCACTTTGAAATAATTTATTTTTAGTAGAATCGAACACTTGTTTGACCTCATTATCTAATGGGCGAATATAATTGGGGTTCCCCTGATTTAATTCGGCATTGATGGCTAAAAATGCTTTTTCTGTTGTAGCTGATTTTACTTCAATAATATTCATTGCTACAAATTAAAATATTTTTAATACACTCAATGCAAAAATTCCTGCGGTTTCGGTTCTGAGTCGGGTAGGGCCAAGATGAATAGGGGTATAATTATTTGTAGCAGCAGTGGCAATTTCAGCACTTGAAAAATCGCCTTCAGGACCAATTAATAAATTCACATCATCCATTGCGCTTATTTCTTTGATATTTTTTTTATCACCTGGTTCGCAGTGTGCTATTAAATTTACCGATGCTTTATGTTGTTGCATAAACGTATTCAATGCAATGGGTTCGCAGAGGAAAGGAAGCCATGCTTGTTGGCTTTGGATCATCGCAGATTGCAAAATATTTTGCATACGATCCATTTTGAATCTTTCATGTATCGTCCGTTCGCAAATGAGTGGCACAATTTGATGGATGCCCATTTCAGTCGCTTTTTCAAAAAGCCACTCTAGGCGAACTGCATTTTTTAACAAGGAAATGCCTAAGGTAATTTTCTGTTTTGATGGAGCGATACTTTGATGACGCTGAATGTTAACCAGGCTATTGGCTTTATGTGCTGATTGAATGGTTGCATTAAAAACAGCTCCCAAGCCATTGGTAATATCAATATTGGCGCCTTCCTGCATTCTTAAAACTTGCACGCAATGCTTACTCGTTTCCGGACTGAGTGTAAACTGATTTACGCCGATGTTTAAGGAAGGCTCGTAAAAATAGGGTACAGGCATGGGTGTAATTTTGAAAAAAAATAATGCAAGTCGACAGCTATAAAATTATTAAATGAACTTTTAAAATAACTTTTCAATTTAAAATTGTTGGTCGTCGTCGTTGATGCCTTCGTCAAATTCGCCGCCATTCATTTTACTTCCCTGTATAAAAAAGCGGCCTCCGTCGTTGCTTGTATTTCCTGGCAGGGAAGAAACTGGTTTATAATTACTCCCTAATCCTGGGATACCCCCTTCGCCATCCCATTCTTCAAAACGTTGAATATCTAAACGTGCTCTTAATTTAATTAAATCCAAGGAACCATTACGGTGTTTGGCAATTCTGATATGGGTTTCACCCTGTGTACTTTCGCCCATTTCATTACTCATTACCTCGTAATACTCAGGACGGTAAATAAACATAACCATGTCCGCATCTTGTTCAATTGCACCGGATTCTCTCAAATCACTCAATTGCGGCATCTTACTTTCTTTTCTAGTTTCTACCGCACGACTCAACTGGGATAAAGCAATAATTGGAATATTTAATTCCTTTGCCAATGCCTTTAAACTTCGTGATATATTACTAATTTCTTGTTCTCTGTTTGAATTACGATCACCCAAGCCACTCATTAATTGCAAGTAATCAATGATGATCATTTTTACTTGGTGTTTGTTCACTAACCTACGCGCCTTTGCCCTAAATTCAAAAATGTTCAAAGCCGCGGTGTCATCAATATAAATAGGGGCTGATTCTAATCGTTTAATACCTTTTGCATGCAGTTGTTGGTATTCGTAATCCTCTAATTTACCTCTTGAAATTTTCTCCATTTTAATTTCACTCTCTGCACTCAAAATACGTTGCACCAATTGCGACGCGCTCATCTCCAAACTAAAAAATCCCACGGGTTGTGGTTTGGTCGGATGTAATGCTGCATTGCGCGCAAGGTTTAATGCAAAAGCGGTTTTTCCCACGGAAGGCCTTGCCGCTAAAATGATTAAATCGGTCGGTTGCCAACCATACGTAATTCTATCTAAGCTGGCAAAGCCACTTGGCACACCAGATATTTCATCTTTCTTAGTTCTTAATTCATCAATTCTTGTAATCGCTGTTGCCAAAGCAAATCCAATATCAACGAAATTTTTCTTTAAATAATTATTCGTGATATTAAACATTTTTGTTTCACTATCGTCAAGTAAATCAAAAACATCTGTACTATCCTCGTAGGCATTCGCAATTACTTCGCCACTAATTCTTATTAATTCTCGTTGAATAAATTTTTGTAAAACAATTCTAGCATGCGCATCAATATTTGCAGTAGAAACAACGACATTGGTTAATTTAGAAATATAATAAGCACCCCCAACGATATCCAAGTTTTCCTGCATTCTTAATTCTTCCACCACCGTTAACATATCAATAGGCATATTTTTTTGTTGCAAACTTTGCATCGAACGATAAATCATTTGATGCGATTCAACATAAAAACATTCTGGTTTCAAAATTTCCGTCACCGTGTCAAATGCACTTTTTTCTAATAAGATGGCACCTAATACCGCTTCTTCTAATTCGCGCACCTGTGGTGGAATTTTTCCATACATCATACTGCTAATATCAACATTGGCAGTTTTCTTTTTAGTACGATTGGTATTTATATTGGGTAATGCCATAATAATGGTTGAATAGGATTGGATGAATTTCTACTGCGAAAATCAAACCAAATTAGCAATTCATGAAATTTAGTTTTGCAATCCGCTTATACACAGGGCTTCGCTGTCTAGTATCCACAATAAAAAGGGGTTATTCACGGGATTTCCACTAACATTTTGCGCTTATCCACCTTGGCAGGGAACTGAGGTGAAAAAGGGGCTATTTTGGAGGGGCTATTTTTTACCTAAAAAGCACTCAAAAATTTGTACTTTTGAAGCTATACCATAAAGATGCAATATGACGATTAGTTATCGCTGGCTGAGTGAATATTTACCCCAAACGGTGCGCCCGGAAGAATT
>CAXNDZ010000115.1:0-6449 GCA_964201225.1 Chitinophagales bacterium
AATTGTAACTTTTATTAGAGAAAGCGGCAGAGGTGTTATTAAAAGATTCGGCAAGGGTGTCGTTGAAGAAGATTAATCCATATGCAAATTAGCTTACAACAAGCCAGCAAGAGATTCAATAAAGAATGGATTTTCAGAAATCTAGATTATACATTTGAGCTTGGACAACATTATGTACTTATTGGCAATAATGGTTCAGGGAAAAGCACTTTACTTCAAATTATAGCAGGCTATAGTAGCTTAACCAAGGGTTCTATTCATTGGAGTGACAATGACCATACTACTATTTTTCAACAAATTAGTTTTGCTGCGCCCTACTTAGAATTAGTTGAGGAATTTACCACGATGGAACAATTTGACTTTCATGCTACATTCAAACCACTACAACCATCCATTTCAGTCAACGATATCATTGAACGTATTGGATTAAAAAATTCAGCGCACAAACAAATCAGGTATTTTAGTAGCGGAATGAAACAAAGATTAAAATTAGCATTGGCAATATTATCTGACACCCCCTTGTTATTATTAGATGAACCTTGTAGCAATTTGGATAAGGAAGGTTATCAGCTTTACGCCGAACTCATTCAACAATTTGCACAACACAAATTAATAATTGTGGGGAGCAATGACCCGCAGGAATATGCATTTTGCCAACAGCAACTAAACTTAATGGACTACAAAAAAGCCTAGCTTTTACTCGCGATCAATAAGTTCAAATCCGTATACTTTAAATTGAATTTTTCACTGATATAAAAATCAGTCAAAGCACCTTTGTATAAATAAATACCCTCCCTAAGATGTATTTGGTGCCAAATAATTTCAGACAATCCACCCAAATCTCCAATTTGTACTAACAAAGGCATCAATACATTACTAATCGCCTGGCTAGCGGTGCGCGCAAAGCCACTTGGTATATTGGGAACACCATAATGAATCACGCCATGTTTTATTCTAATAGGATTTTCATGGTTGGTCAATTCACTGGTTTCAAAACAACCACCGCGATCAATCGCAACATCAATTATGATACTACCTGGTCGCATCGCTGCAACCATGTCCTCCGTGACTACAATGGGTGCACGACTAAAGTCATTTCGCAAGGCACCTACAGCAACCTCACAGGTTTTTAATTGTTTCGCTAATATTTTAGGTTCCAATACCGAGGTCCAAACTCTTTGTCCTAAATTATTTTGAAGTCGTTGCAATCTTGAAACATTGTTATCAAACACTTTTACTGAAGCACCTAAGGCTAGTGCATTACGCGTAGCAAATTCGCCAATAATATCAGCCCCGATAATGACTACTTTGGTGGGTGGAACACCACTAATGCCCCCTAATAAAACCCCCTTGCCCTGGTTAAAATTACTCAAGTACTGACCCGCAATTAACATCACGGCACTACCTGTAATTTCCCCCATGCTTCTTAGAATAGGATAGTTTTGATTTTCATCTTTAATATTTTCAATGGCGAGTGCGGTGATTTTTTTGGCCATTAATTTTTCCATCAACCCTTTTTCTAATGCAGTTAAATGCAAAGGAGAAATTATGGTTTGGTTCATTTGTAAAAAAGGCAAATCCGCTTCCACCGGAGGAGCTGTTTTAACTAAGATAGGGCATTTGTAAACTTCGGCTTTGTCAAATACAATTTTAGCACCCGCTTCGGAATAATCCATATCGCTATACCTACTGCCTTCACCCGCATTGTGTTCCATTAAAACCTCATGGCCATTCGCTACTAAAACACTCACCGCCTCGGGGATTAAACCAATTCTGTTTTCTTGAAATGCAATTTCCTTTGGAATACCAATCATCAAAGGTTTACTCCTAAACTTAATATCTAAAACCTCCTCCTGTGTTTCATATGTAATGGAACTATCAATTTGGGGCTTTAAAGTACTCATATGAACAAAATTTTAATGAAGATACAAAATTTGGATGGACAACTTAGGGTATAAAAATACGTCGGTGTTCGGGACCCAATATTTCAATTTCAATATGCAGGGCATCCGAAGGAATTAAGTTGATTGCTTTTTCAGGCCATTCGATAAAGCAATAGTCCGAATCGGCCATGGCCATTTCAACCCCTGCCCTACGTGCATCTCCGTCGTTTTCTAAACGATACCAATCCATATGATAAATCACTTTCCCAAGGCCTTGATACTCATTCATGATCGCAAAAGTGGGGCTGTTGACTCTATCCTGCACCCCTAATATCTTACAAAGTGCAGTGATCAAAGTTGTTTTCCCTGCACCCATGGGCGCGTGAAAAGCCCACACAGATTGTGTGCCGAATTTCTTCATTAGGCTTTGCGCTACATCGTCGATTTGCGCTAAAGTGTAAATCATATCCATGTTGCAAAGATAAGTGAACATATACAATGTTTAAAAGGGTATTAATGCTTTATTATATGGGCAAAATGCTTCGTATCTTTGCCCTATAAATGGTTTAAATATGGAATCAGTTCAATGGAAAGTAGATGGCATGAGTTGTACCAATTGTGCCTTATCCATACACAAATATTTACAGACAAAAGGAATTACTGAACCCAAGGTAAATTTCATGGAAGGTGAAGTGCAATTTGACATGCCCGAAAATGTAACCAAGGAAACAATTATCAAAGGCATTCAAGGATTAGGTTATAAAGTAAGAGGACAGGAGGAAGCAGGCGCTAAAAAAAAGTGGTTGGATAACAATGGAGAACGTGCACTTTTTAGTTTTGTATTTACCCTACCCCTTTTGATACATATGTTACCAGGGGTACATATTCATTGGTTGATGAATCCCTATGTGCAACTTGGTTTTACACTCCCTGTATTTATTGTAGGCATGGGTTATTTTGGTAAAAGTGCCTGGCATAGTATTCGCGGCGGTATTCCGAACATGAATGTACTGGTCGCCATTGGCGCTCTCGCCTCTTTCGGATACAGCTTGTATGGTACGCTGATGGAATTAGGTGTTGGATTTGCCTATTACGAAACCACCGCCACCATTATCACTTTGGTGTTTTTTGGTAATTATATGGAAGATGCAAGCATACAATCCACACAACGTGCATTAAAAGATTTAGTGAAGGCGCAAAAAGTAATGGCAAATATGATTGTGTTTGATGAAAATCACAAAGAAATTATTTTTAATGTAGAAAGTACCACCTTAAAAGTGGGCGATATAATTTTAATTAACTCGGGCGAGACCGTTCCGATGGATTCAAAAATATTATGGGGCGAAGCAAACGTCAATGAATCCATTGTTACTGGCGAAAGCGTACCCGTGCAACGCAAAAAAAATGAATTACTATTAGGCGGAAGCACTATACAAGATGGTAGTCTTAAAGCATATGTAACAGCAGTTGGCGATGATACGGTACTTGCCAATATATTAAAAATGGTGAAAGCAGCACAGGGTGAAAAACCACCCGTACAAATTTTAGCCGATAAAATAAGTGCGGTATTTGTTCCCTTGGTATTAAGTATTGCTGTTGCCACATTGGTATTAAATTATTTTTTTGCACATAACGCATTAGGGGAAAATATTGGCTTTGGAGAAAGCATGTTGCGCGCCATCGCCGTATTGGTAATATCCTGTCCTTGTGCTATGGGCTTGGCTACACCTGCAGCTATTGCGGTTGGCTTGGGACGAGGCGCGCGCAATGGGGTACTGTTTAAAAATGCGAAAAGTTTAGAAACATTTAAAGATATCAAGCAAGTTGTTTTTGATAAAACCGGCACTTTAACCACTGGGCATTTTTCAGTGGCACAATTTAAAATATTGGATGGTACAAGCGAAGCTGATTTTAAATCATTGGTGTATGCTTTAGAAAAATACTCAAACCACCCTATTGCAAAATGTATCAGCTTGGAATGGAAAACAAATACTGCGATCAACTGGGCTAAAATTGAAGAAGTGAAAGGCATGGGGATTAAGGCTACCGACAAGGAAGGCAATCAATATTGGGCAGGCTCATTCAAAACCTTAGTCGATCAAAACTACAAGGAGGATTCGCACAATATTTATGTTCAAAAAAATAACCAACTCCTCGGTTGGATTGATGTGGAAGATGAAATAAGGCCGGATGCAAAATTAGTCATTGAAACTTTACACCAACAAGGCGTTCACACCATTTTATTAAGTGGTGACCGACAATCCAAATGTGATAAAATAGGAAAATCATTAGGCATACAAGAAATTATTGGCGAACAAAGCCCATCAGACAAATTAACACAGCTTGATAATTTTGTAAAAAAATATCCTACGGCAATGGTGGGTGATGGCATTAATGACGCACCGGCACTGGCCAAAGCAACCATTGGTATTTCATTAAGCAATGCATCACATATTGCCATACAAACCGCACAGGTTATTTTAATGAATCAAGGATTGAAAAATTTACCAATGGCATTGGGTTTGGGTAAACGGACTTATGAAACCATTAAGGAAAATTTGATTTGGGCATTCTCTTATAATATTATTGCCATCCCTGTTGCAGCTTTGGGTTTATTAGGTACTTGGGGACCCACTTATGGCGCATTAATTATGGGATTGAGTGATGTGGTTTTGGCATTAAATTCATTAAGGTTATTTAAGAAAAAATTAGTCTAACCTTTTTGAAAACGACAGTACAAATATTAAAGCAATATTGGGGCTATGAAACATTTAGGCCACAACAGGAAGCAGTCATAGATGCTGTCTTAGCGGGCAAGGATGTACTTACCTTACTTCCAACTGGCGCAGGAAAGTCATTGTGTTTTCAAGTGCCTACCATTACCAATGGAGGCGTATGTGTCGTGATTAGTCCTTTGATTGCCTTAATGCAGGATCAAGTAAAGGACTTATTAGATAAAAATATTTCAGCAGTCAATTTAGGGGGTCAAATTACACCCGATGCGGAGGATATCATTTTAAGTGATGCTAAAAAAGGGAAGTATCAGTTTATTTATTGTAGCCCTGAAAAATTAGCACAAACTAACTTTCAAAATTTTTTATCGCAAATAACGATACAATTATTTGCGATTGATGAAGCGCATTGCATTTCGCAATGGGGCTATGACTTTAGACCGGCTTATCGAAAATTGAGTATTTTAAAAAAGCTTTTTCCTAAAGTGCCTATTTTGGCGATGACCGCATCCGCCATTCCATTAGTACAGGAAGACATCATCAAACAATTAGCATTACAACAACCAGCTGTTATCACGGACCAATTTTTAAGGGCTAATTTAAAATATAGTATTCATTTAGTTCCAGTAAAACTGCATAGTTGTCGTTTAATTTTAAACGAAATAAAAGGTGCTGTGATTATATATTGTAATACCCGAAACAATGTAAGTCAGCTAACCAATTTATTAAAAGCATACAAATACAAAGTGGATGAATACCACGCAGGGCTCTCTATTGAAACTAGACAACGCAACCAAAAGGCTTGGATGAATGATGAAATTCAAATCATGGTGTGTACCAGTGCATTTGGCATGGGGATCAATAAAAGCAGTGTTCAAGCAGTGATTCATTATGATATTCCAGGAAGTTTGGAACAATATTATCAGGAAGCGGGAAGGGCAGGTCGCGATGGCCAAGGGGCTGCTGCCATTTTATTATTTCAGCAAAATGATTGGGACTACTGGAAAACAGTACAAGAAAAAAAGTATCCTTCCATCGCTACCATAAAAAAAGTTTACCAGGACTTGGCCGACTTTGTGCAGTTGCCAATTGGCATGGGTGAGAAACAACAATTTTTATTTGACTTTGATACTTTTTGCATGCGATTTGAATGGGATAAAATGACTGCACGCAATGCCTTGCAATGGATAGAGCAGGAAGGACATGTGAAATTTTCGCCCAGTTCCTTTAAGCCCTCCTTAGTGCAAGTATTGGCGGACCGTGGAATGATGGAGGATTTTGAAAAGGAAAACAATATTCTCGCCATTGTGCTTCAAACCCTATTGCGTTCATATGGGGGGATATTAGATAGTCCGCAATTTATCAATGAAAATTTATTGGCGAATCTTTTGCAAAGAGATATTCCATTTGTTTTAAATAGTTTGTCGCTTTTGCAAAAAAATGGAATGATTAGTTTTGAGCAAAAGGAAAACCAACCAGTGGTGCAATTTATATGGAATCGGGCAGCGGCTGCACATATTACCATTGACTTGGATAATTACCAAGCTAGGTTAAAGGCATTTCAGGATAGAATTAAACAATTTTCGGACTATTTATGGGGCCAAAATGCAAATTGTCGCAGTATTTTTTTGGCAAAATATTTTGGCGAAAAAAATCCAACCCCTTGTAAAATATGCGACCTTTGTACAAGTACGAAGAAATAGGTATATTTTAACAAAACATTGGAAATCCTTTTTTAGCCGCAATAATTAAAAAGCGTTTCTTTACACAAAGCAATCAATATGGAAGATAAAAAAACAAGTAAAATTTTGTTGTGCGAGGACGACAGCAATTT
>CAXNDZ010000116.1:0-6444 GCA_964201225.1 Chitinophagales bacterium
CTCGTTTTTTTAATTCCGCTAAAATATAAGAAGACAAATCAATGGGTGAATAAAAAGTATTTCCCACTTGCACTTTAACCAAACTATCTCTATTATCATCTATAATTTTATACGCAAAAAAATCCTGGTGCTCCCGAATGTCATGATGACTTTTTCCCATTAAACGCTTAGCACTAAAGATGGTATTTTGAGGATCAGATTCTAAAAAAGGTTTTGCATTTTCACCTACTTCTACATTTCCAAATGCATCAAAATGCACTACACTTGGCACAATACTACTGCCATCAAATTCCTTTAATGCAGTGGGTAATTTTGTATCGGGATGTATAATGGCCACCAAACTATTGGTCGTGCCTAAATCAATCCCCACAATAATCTCGGATTGTTGTAAGCTACCAGTAGCAATATTTATTCCAATTTTAGCCATTTAAAAAATTTTACAAATGTACATTTCGCCCGCTAGATTAAAGTTGCGAATTAAGGAATGAATTTATTTTGACTTTCTTACTAGTATCGTTTTTGAAAAAGTATCATGCAATGGTTGGTCATTCCAGGCTAAGCCAAACATGGAAATAATGGTGGTTCGCACAGTGGCTCTTATAAAAAACTGCCCAATATTAGGGCGTTTGCCATTCGTGGAAATCACCTTGGTTCCCGTCATCATTTTAGCAGGGGTTTGTAAAAAAATCAATTCAAACAAAAAGGTGTAGGCCCATGTAACCCCAAAAAAGAAATAACCAAATTGCACCGGCGTATAGTTCCAATAAATCACTTGAAAATTATACCAACTAGAGATGATATAAGTTACAATGGTGATGAAAATGGTGTCCAATAAAAAGTGTAAAATTCGGGTTCCTTCCCCGATTGTGGGTGTTGTTGGGTTCATGATGCAAAAATATTGCTTTTTAGTAGTTATTTTTGCCTAAAGTATAAACTATGACCTTAATACAAGAACTACGTTGGAGAGGCATGATTCAAGATATTATGCCGGGGACCGAGGAACTTTTCCAAAAGGAAACTGTTTCAGGCTATATTGGCTTTGACCCAACTTCAGACAGCTTGCATATAGGTAGTTTGGTACCCATCTTATTATTAATGCATTTACAAAGAGCCGGACATAAACCTTATGCATTAGTTGGTGGCGCGACGGGAATGGTGGGCGACCCTAGTGGCAAAAGTGAAGAAAGAAATTTATTGAGTGAGGAAACCTTACAATTTAATTTAGCGGGTGTAAAAAAACAGCTTACGCATTTTTTAAATTTTGATCCAAGCATGCCGAATGCTGCTGAAATGGTGAACAACTATGATTGGTTTAAGGATTTTAGTTTTTTAGATTTTATAAGAGAAGTAGGAAAGCATATCACTGTGAACTACATGATGGCGAAGGACAGTGTTAAAAAAAGAATTGAAGGTGATACCGGTATGAGCTTTACTGAATTTACTTACCAATTAGTGCAGGGCTATGATTTTTATTGGTTGTATAAAAATAAAAATTGCAAAGTGCAAATGGGCGGCAGTGACCAATGGGGTAATATTACCACGGGTACTGAAATTATTCGTCGCAAAATGGGTGGTGAAGCTTTTGCATTTACTTGCCCTTTAATTACTAAAGCTGACGGAGGCAAATTTGGTAAAACAGAAAAAGGAAATGTATGGTTAGATGCTACTAAAACTTCCCCTTACCAATTTTATCAATTTTGGTTAAACGCAAGTGATGAAGATGCAAAAAAGTGGATCAAGATTTTCACTTTACTTCCAATGGAAACCATTGATCAATTATTAACCGAACACGAACAAGCACCGCAATCAAGAATTTTACAAAAAAGATTAGCAGCTGAGTTAACCACCCTAGTGCACAGCGCAGATGATTTGGCTTTTGCTATTCGTGCCACTGAAATATTATTTGGCAACGCAACTACTGAGGTTTTACAATCCTTAAATGAGAATCAATTATTACAAGTCATGGAAGGTGTTCCAACTGCAAATATCACATTAGCGCAACTTTCAGAAGGATACGATTTTGTGAGCTTATTAGCAGATACCCAGATATTCCCCAGCAAAGGCGAAGCCCGCAAAATGTGGCAGGCAGGCGGTTTGAGTATTAATAAGGAAAAAATTAACACTGATTTTACAGTGGTCAATACTACCCATTTATTACAAGGGAAATATTTACTTATCCAAAAAGGTAAAAAGAATTACTACTTTATAAAAGCGTCTTAATAAAGCATTTCAACATAGTTTGCAGTTAACCAAAGGGTCCCTCCGATTGCTCGGAGGGACCCTTTGGTTTAATTAATTTATTTATAATTTTATTGAAGCGCTTTCCATAATTCATCCGCTACTAAGGCATCCCCTTTTTCATTTAAGTGAACCCCATCTGTTGTTAAAATACCTTTGGCTACATTATTGGGATTATTCGCTAAGCTATACTCATGAAATATTTTTCTCAAATCAACTAAGCCAAGTGTGTTGGTAGCAGCATATTGACGAATCCAGTTGCTATATGAATTTAAGTCACCATCCTGTGGATTGCTATAATCATGCTTCTCGCCTATCGCAGCTGGTGTTACTAAAATAACTTTAGCACCTTGATTTTGGATCTTTTTTACCACAGCATCATAAAACTTACCAAATTTATCAAAATCGGTTCCTGAGCCACTGGTTGCTTTATGCCAAACATCATTTACCCCAATGTATACAAATACCACATCTGGTTTTTTTGCTAAAACATCATTTTCGATGCGTAAATACAAATCATAAATTTTATTACCGCTAACGCCTGCGCCAATTAATTCATAATTTTGATCCATGCCTTTTTGCTGAATGCTGGTTTGCATTAAATCGATAAAGCCCCCTTTTTTAACTGCGGCTTGTGTGATAGAATCGCCAAAAAACACGATTCTTTTCTTTTTATCCGCCCTAAACGAAAACAAAAATAAACAGGCAAAAAAGGCGGTCAAGAATAGTAATTTGTATCCCATAACTTAAAATTTTTATATTGAAAATGGTTTTAGCTAGTTAAGTTAACTCAAATTGATAATAATGGGACTAAAACACATAAATATTTGGAAAATTTTACGCCGACCCCTATTTTTGCACTCCATTCTCTGAATGGAATAGGATTGCCTGATGGTGTAACGGTAGCACAACTGTTTTTGGTGCAGTTTGTCTTGGTTCGAATCCAGGTCAGGCAACCAAACTTACTTAACAACTCATTGATTTTCAATGGGTTGTTTTGTTTCTGGACCTTCCAAATGGTGTTTTTACCCCAATTCTTACCCCTAACATACTTACATAAATTGAAAAAAAATACCAATAAAATGTATATTGGTATTGGATTGTAGTGATTTTGTAATGTAAAAGAAAGAATTACCCCCATTTTGTGATATTAACACTAAAAGACATCAAAAGATTGGTAAATATCCTCAATTTCTTCTTTTTGAATTGATAAATATCGTCGTGTAATTGATGTTGAACTATGGTTTAATAATAATGATAGTTTTATTAAACTCTCATCTGAACATCCAAATGAATTCCAAACATACCTCCCTCCACTTTTTCTAAAACTATGTGTGGAGATGTTCTTATTTCTAATTTTACAATCCTTCCCCCCCTCTTTTAAAAGGATATTGGTGTGTTGTAATGAATATTTGAATACAAACCCATCCATTGGAGGTTGTAGTTGATTAAAGGTCTTTCTAATATCATTTTTTAATGATTGAGAAAGGGTAATAGTTCTTCTTTTAGAAGTTTTTTTCTCTTCTAACCTTAAAACATCTTTATCCAACACATCAACCCAACGAATTCTCTTCATATCACTATATCTCAAAAGTGTTTTAGTTCCGAAAAGACATAAAAGTTCCATTCTGTGGTTCCCTAATTTGTTGAAATACCTACATAATTTGTGAATTTCGTCAGATGTTAAATAATCTGAAGTGAAATCTTTTGTTTGTTCTATTGTATTCATAATTTTTATTTTTCTATGTTTTTTCTAATCGGATATAAAGATACCACTTATATTCGGAAATATATAATAAATCTCATTTCCGAAGATATTTAAATAACTCATTTTCTAACTATTTGATTATCAATACTATTATTCTTCCCTTTTATTAAAATAGAAGATTTCACCACTATTTCTGACTTAAAATGGTATTTCCACTCAATTTCTATCCGTTTCAGTTTTTTTTTAATATTTATTAGAGTAGAAACTTATATAGAATGACAATGTTGGTGTGTTCTATTAGTTATATGAGTGATTTAGATTTAAGTATGGGTGACCGACTCTCACCCTTAATCCATATTTAGACTATGTCATAAAATCCATAGGTAAATACCACCATAGTTGAGATACTAAAACGGGTTGGGTGGATACTATCATTTAGGAACTGAGGAGTTTTTAAAGAAGTAGTATGGAGGGAAATAGTGTGAATACTCTTCAGTTAAGACCGAGACGAATATCTCTTAACCCAATATACCCATCTTTATGATTTAGTTCATAAGGGTGGAGTGTATCCCTCAACGAATGATACTGGGGTGGAGTTGGGTGAAGGATTGTTGATGAACTAATATTTATAATAAAACAAAACACTTATATGATACAATTACAATTTGAAAATTTAATTACAATTGAAGAACTATCCACAAAATTGGATTTAAACCCCTCTACCCTATATCGTAAAATCAGAGAAGATAAGTTCCCAAAAGGAATAAAGGTGGATGGTCGTAGATATTTTAAAGTCAACGAGATAACAACACATTACAATCAGATGGGTATAGATGTAGTAGTAATGAGATAAAAAACACCTAACCGAGTTTCGTGATACTATGATTTCTTTGAGGTTGAAATTTCAAGTCAAAGTCGTTAAAACATTCCTGACCAATTTTTTCTATATAGACCCTTTTTAACACACACATTTAACACACTATGGAATTAGATAAATTCTTAAATAAAACAGACATACAACTATACAGAGGTATCCTACATAAAATCTACAAAGACTTTGACAATATGGAACCATCTGTATTAGGTGATTTACTGGATAAGTTAAAAGAACTTCATAATGAATTAGACAAAGTAGTTCAACAAAAGAATACTCAACAGATGTATAACACACCTTATGTCAAAAGATTAGACCATCTTAAAATCAAAAAGGATATGGAGGATTTAGAGAAAATGAAGAATAAAGAAAAATTGTATAAGGAGTATGTTAAATCTGATGGTGTATTATTATCAGATATTTACAGAGAAATAAGAGATAATAAAGGAAGGAAGAGTTAGTATATGATAACTATTTTGTATATTAGTGTTATTCAAACAAATACTATGAAAAAAATAATAATAACAACCATTCTCTATTTCGTTTTAGGGTTCTTCGGTTCAAATGTTATAGGACAACAATTTTTGTGGACAACCGGTTCTAAAGATATATTTCCAAATTCCGAAACAAAAGTTATTCCTAAAGAAGAAGTAAAAAATAAACTTTTAGATTATTATGAAAATTATAAATTTTATTTTGACTACACAGGTTATTCTAAAGAAGGTTTTTTAAAAAAATATATAAATTCTATTGGAGGAAATGATAAGAAAAAATGGGATAATTTTAAAAATAATATTAATCAAATTAATGATTTGAATATCACATGTATTAAAGGAAATCTAGGAAGTGGTTCTGTAATAATGGTTCTTATTATAAGTAAGAACGATTTTGATATGATTGTGTTTTCAAACGAACACGATAAAGGTTTCATAATGACATATTCAGAAATTGAAAGTGAAAAAAAGAAATTTATAAAATTCTTTAATTCACTTATTCAATAGAAAAATGAAAAAAATACTAATTAGTCTATTCGTCCTTATTATTTCATTCACAACCTATTCTCAGGAAGAAATTCAAATCCCAAAAGGAACGAATAAGATAATTTTGAAAACCGGTTTAAATGAGAGTGATAATATTAAACTCATTTTAAAAGTTTTAAAAGAAAATGATTTTGAAATAAGTAAACTAGACACAACAACCTACCAAATACAAACTACTGAAAGAAATTTAAAAAAGGGTAAACTTCCAACTACTATTTATAAGTTAAATTTTAATATAAATAAAGAGAATATTTCAGTAACAGGTAGATTTTCTATTCAAATTTCAATTAGAATTGGTAATGTGACAGATAACTCTGAGTATAGTGAAATAACTAATCGTGGAATGTCAGGTTCACCATTTAAAGAATGTTTTAAAGAAATGAATGAATTGTGTTTGAAGATAGTAAATCAAGACAAAATAGAATACACTACTAAAAATTAAAATCTTAAGAATTATGATAAAAATACTTATTCTACTACCAATTTTACTGATTACTATACTTAGTAATTCTCAAAGTTCATTATTAGTAAATGATAAATTATCTATTGATAGTTTATATGAAAATGTAAATGAAACTTTAATA
>CAXNDZ010000117.1:0-6435 GCA_964201225.1 Chitinophagales bacterium
ATATGAAAAAACAATCGCTGATGCCAATCGAACCATGGATCGCACTATTGAAACTATCTTTTTAACAGGAGAACCAAAATATACTTCAGTGGCATCCACCATTGTCAGAGACATTATCAGGAATGGGGGAGATGCATCTCCATTTTTACCAGAAGCAGTTATTAAGTCTTTGAAATAACAATTCAGATTTATTGTGACGAATGCAGTGAATTTTTTTTAGGATTAAATTTCATTAATTTTTATCCTGTAAGCTTCAATCACTTCAATAATAGTAGGATAGGTTTTATCTAAACAATGTTTTGCGGTGGCAAGTGAGTGCCATTCAATTTTTTCAATGTCCTCTGTTGCTTGCGGAATCCCTTTTTGTTCCGTTGGAATAGTCATATGAAACCAATAGGTTCTTTTAACCACTTCTTGATTTAAGTGCGTGTCAAAATAGATATGATTCGTAAATTTCAATAATTCATGCAATTGTATATTTTTAATCCCCGTTTCTTCTTCAACCTCTCTAACTGCGCAAGTTTGAATTGTTTCACCTTCGTCCAATTTTCCCTTAGGTAAATCCCAGAAACCCCTTCTAAATATCCAAAGTATTTGACCTTGTGGGTTGGTAACTAGGCCACCAGCGGCGATGATTTGTGTAGGCATAAAATGTGTAAAGTATTTAATAAATCTTGCAACGAATGTAGCAATTTGACTTTAATTTCGCCTCACGAATTTACAATTATGACAAATCAAAAAGCCGTAGCTGAAAAGTTATTACAAGTTGGAGCAGTAAAATTAAGTCCAAACGAGCCATTTACATGGGCAAGTGGTTGGAAAAGTCCGATTTATTGCGATAATAGAAAAGTGTTGTCCTTCCCTTATGTGCGTGATTTTATTAAAAGTGAAATGTGTAATGTAATATTTGAAAAATTTGACGGAGCTGATATGCTGGCCGGGGTAGCCACTGCTGGAATACCCTGGGGTGCTATGGCTGCGGATCAACTCAAACTTCCTTATATCTATGTAAGACCAAAACCCAAAGAGCATGGATTGGGCAACCAAATAGAAGGTGCTTATACTACGAGCAATAAAATTTTAGTGATTGAGGATTTAATTTCTACAGGTAAAAGTAGTTTGCAAGTGGTAGATGTTCTCAGAAATGCAGGATTAGAAGTGGTTGGAATGGTCTCCATTTTTAATTATGGTTTTGATATTGCCGATGAAGCTTTTAAAAAAGCAGGCGTGCCTTTTATTTCATTGACCAACTATGCTAGTTTAATTGAGTTAGCTGTTGAAAAAGGAGATGTAGACGCAAGTACACAGGACATGTTAATGGAGTGGCGAAATAGCCCAGCTACTTGGAATCAATAAAGGAAAGGTTTAGCCGTCTTAGTTTCGTCCACTCAATACCGAAGCCAAATTTAATTTTTGGGTAGTTTCAAATTCAATTGGGATGGTTTTAGTAAACATCCCTTTTGATAAAGTGGAAGTACCTTTTACACTAATTTTCATTGGTTTATTGAAAATCAAGTCAATACTATTTTTGAGAAGACTAGTTAAATCAACTTCCATAATAGCAGGCAAATCAAATGCAGCATTTGCCGGTATATTAAACACGGTATCCAAATGATAATGTGTAAATTTCTCATCGTTAATAAAAATATCTGCGTCTAATTTATTTAAGGCCAATGAAAATGAATTAGGATTTTCATAGGTAAATTCAGCCTTGAATACATTTTTTCCTAGACTTGCTTTTTCAATTTTAATTGATTTCAACCCTTTAAATACAAATGGCTGGGGTTGACTACATGAAATAAGCAACAATAAGAAAATTGAAAAAATAAATAAGGAAGGGGTAATTCGAAACTGCATTTTTGATATTTGTATAAAATTATTAGTTATTTGTTGATTATGGAAATATATTTACAGTTAGTAATTGATTAGTCAAACACATGTCCGAACCAATTTTTAAAACAGACCTACAATATTTTGGAAGCATTCATTTTGTGAAAACCTTAATGGAAAATAAAAATGTGCTATTTGATCTTGAAGCGCCATTTACAAAAATGAGCTTTAAAAATAGAATGGTGATTATTACTTCACAAGGGCCATTAATGTTGACGATACCTATTGTGGGTGGACGAGATCAAAAAACACCCATCAAGGATATTGCAATTGCTTATGATAGTCCATGGAGTGCGCAACATTTAAAATCCATCACCACCAGTTATAAAAGGGCCCCGTATTTTGAATATTACGAACAAAGTTTACATGCATTGTATTTAAATAAACCAGTAAAATTGGTTGACTTTTTACTGCTTTGTGCTGACTGGCTAAAAAGTCAATTAAAAGTGAATTGGGATTTAAACCAATCACATGAGCAGGTTATAGTAGATGACTTATTAAAATACCAAGATCCTTGGTTGCCCAAAAATTACAGCCGAATTGAAGGATTACCAAAGTATCAGCAAGTATTTGCAGATCAAAATGATTTTATTACAAACGCATCCATATTAGATATGTTATTTTGCGTGGGAGGAAGGGAAATTAATAAATTATGGGCTCCTCCAGTAAGGTAGTATCAATATTTTCAGGATGTGTTTGGAGGAATTCCTTCGTCCACTTTTCATATTGTTTTATTTGTTCCAATTCCTCACTCTTTAACAAATAGTCCAACGCCTCTTTTAAATTACTTGCTTTCGCTAATTTTTGATTCAACAAATCTCTTTTTAATTGGTAGTTGGAGAAGATAGCACGAATTAAAAGTTTGTCAGCAATTTTATAGGATTCATTGTCTTTCTCCTCTTGATAAGTAGCAAATTGGGAAGTAGGCTCATGTTTTTTAATCCACATCAAAGTTTGATCAACTAAGTTTGCATAGGTTTCATTCTTTAAATCATGGCTGTTTTTTGCCTCTATCTCTTTAGTGATATGCGATGGTTTCAATAACTTGATTGCCTTTTTATTCGCGACTGCGACAGTATAGTTATTATTTTTTTCTATTCCCTTTGCGCTTATAGCAGGAGGCATATATTTTATTGTTGTAGCAGTTCGAGTCGATAAAAAAATACAAGTTGTAAATGCCAACCCCGTCATTAATTTGAAAATTAATTGCCTTGTTATATTAGTTTTGATATTATTAAAATATTGTATTCTTTTCAATAATTCACTTTGAGATCCTAAAATTCCTATGGCTAGTGTTGTATTTTTTTGAATGCGCTTATTTACATGTTCTGCAATTTTCAACAATGCATTCATGTATTCAACTTTTTCAGGATTATTTTTTATGACCATTAAATCGCAAGCAATTTCTCTTTGCAAACTCATTTCCTTATTAAGTAAAATAGAAAATGGGTTAAAAAACAGAATGGTTTGATTAAGGCTAATGATGATATTAATGATATAATCCTTTCTTAGGATATGCGCTATTTCGTGCATTAAAATAGTCTCAATTTCCTTTGTAGTCAATTGATTGCAAATGGCAATCGGCAGTAACACTATTGGATTAAGCCATCCAAAAGTAATAGGCGCATCTATTTGGTTACTTAGGCCAATTTTAATATTGGCAGTTTTTTTTAAGACTTGAGGAGGGAGCGTATTTATTAAAAAATTTGACTGACTAAAATTTGCCGACTTTTTTAAACCATTGATATATTTAAACTGAAATATAATTCTTGCTAAAAAGTAAATCAACATTAAACAATAGGTTAATCCAATTAAAGTGAGCCATTGGATACCATTATTATTAAATGGGATTGCAATAGTTGCTATTTTAGCAGTGATGAGTAATAAGCTAAAACTATTTGGATAAAAAACAGTTATTAAAAATTGTACTAAACTAATTGCTTGAATAACGCCAGCAAACATGAATAACTGCCCTGGTTTAATTTTCCCCATCCATTTGACACACTCATACATTAAATATAATATGGCCATAAAGCCTATATTATTTATTAATGCATTAGGTATATTGGATAGTAGTTGCATAATACAATCGTATTGTTATTTATTTTGTAATGAATTGATCATTGTTTTGATCTGATCTAAATCATTTTTAGAAGTATGATGCGTGCCCAAAGCTTGTAATACTAATTGAGACGCATTACCACCAAATAAAGTATGGATTATTTTATTAAGGTATTGCTCTTGTGCAATTTCTCTTTGAATAGAAGGGGTGTAGATATGTGTTTTAGACATTACATTTCGCGTCACCAACCCTTTTTCATTCATGATCTGCATTAATTTTAAAGTAGTCGTGTACCCAACATCCTTTGTTTTTTGCACAACTTCATGCACTTCACGAACAGTAGCAGTTTGTTTATCCCATAGAATACTTAAAATTTCTAGTTCACTTTCGGTTGGCTTAAAGGTCTTACTCATAGTTTATACGATTATATTCGTAAGCAATCTACGAAATGCTTTCTAATAAAAAAATCCACCTCCGAAAAACAGGGATGGATTTATGTTAAATTATATTAAAATGTTTGCTAAAACTAAACGCTATTTATTTCGTTTTGGATTTAAATACTGGCTGTATTTGGCGTTTTGCGCTTCTGTTAAAGATTGACCATTAACGGAAATTTTACCATTTTTAATTTGAATACTTACTTTGTCTTTAGGCGCTAAACCATCTTCTTGTAAGGCTTGTACTAAAGTTTTGGTATCCGCTGTAATTGTCACAGTATTTGAAGTATCAGCAATCATCTTAGCGGATGCAGCTGTATCTGTATTTATTACAGATATTTCAACTGTTTGTGATTTAACCTCAGTGGTTGCTTTACTAGCATGAATTTGCGCTAAAGAAGGCGCTATGACTAATGAAACAATCGACATTAATTTGATTAAGATGTTCATAGAAGGACCAGAAGTATCTTTAAATGGATCTCCCACTGTATCTCCTGTAACAGAAGCTTTATGTGGTTCTGATTTTTTATAGAACATCTCACCATTGATCTCAACCCCTTTTTCAAATGACTTTTTAGCATTATCCCAAGCACCACCAGCATTGTTTTGGAATATTCCCATCAATACACCACTAACAGTTGCACCAGCTAAGAAACCACCTAATGCTTCTGGCCCCATGGTGAATCCAATTAAAATAGGAGAGATGATGGTAATCGCACCAGGTAACATCATTTTTTTCAATGATGCTTCTGTACTAATGGCCACACATTTTTCATATTCTGGTTTGCCTGTGCCTTCCATAATTCCAGGAATGGTACGGAACTGACGACGCACTTCCTCCACCATTGCCATAGCAGCCTCTCCAACCGCACGAATGGCCAAGGAAGAGAAGATGAAAGGTATCATTCCACCTACAAATAAAGCCGCTAAAACGTCCGCTTTGTAGATATCAATATGTTGGTTATTCGGCATCGCTACACCCACAAAGGCTGCGAATAATGCTAATGAAGTTAATGCAGCAGAAGCAATGGCAAATCCTTTGCCACTCGCTGCGGTTGTATTACCAACTGCATCTAAAATATCTGTTTTCTCACGCACTTCAGCTGGCAATTCACTCATTTCGGCAATACCACCTGCGTTGTCAGCAATAGGACCAAAGGCATCAATGGCTAATTGCATTGCTGTTGTGGCCATCATACCTGCAGCTGCAATTGCTACACCATATAAACCTGCGCAATAAGCTGAACCAAAAATACCTGCAGCCAACACGATGATTGGCATAAAAGTAGATTCCATACCTATCGCTAATCCACCAATAATATTTGTAGCGTGACCCGTACTTGATTGTTTGATAATACTTAAAACAGGACGTTTACCCATTGCTGTGTAGTATTCAGTAATGATACTCATTAAAGTTCCTACGATTAATCCAACAGCAATAGCGCCAATCACACCGTTTCTTGTAAATTCAATACCACGTAATGACATGGTTTCAGGTAAAATATAAGTTACAAGAAAATAACAAGCAATAGCTGTTAAAATCATTGAACCATAATTACCCATATTTAAAGCCTTTTGAACAGTTGCGGTGTTCATCCCAGCGGTTTCACTAATTCTAACAAAGAAAGTACCAATAATGGATAATAAAATACCCACACCCGCAATCATCATAGGTAACAAAATAGGAGACAACCCTCCAAAGGCGTCAACTAATCTTCCACCACCCACAGCGGTAACTTCTTGTCCTAAAACCATTGTAGCTAATACAGTTGCAACATAAGAACCAAATAAATCGGCACCCATTCCAGCAACATCCCCTACATTATCACCTACGTTATCTGCAATCGTTGCCGGATTACGCGGATCATCTTCCGGAATACCTGCTTCTACTTTACCTACTAAATCAGCGCCTACATCAGCCGCTTTTGTATAAATTCCACCACCCACACGGGCAAATAATGCAATTGATTCAGCACCTAATGAAAATCCTGTTAAAACCTCAATGGTTCTTAACATTTCAGAAGGATCTCCATTTACATAAAACAT
>CAXNDZ010000118.1:0-6236 GCA_964201225.1 Chitinophagales bacterium
TCAATCGTCATGATCTAGTTTTAATTAATAAAAAAAAGTACTACAAGCCTCATAAGCCGGATTCTGTTTCTAAACTATCATTTATCTAGCCTTAACATTGCTGTTAAAGTCTTGCTGCCTACCCTGGAACTTGAACGAGTCGTTCTTAAACGCTCCTTTACGTGGCATTACAGCACCCAAGGTTTACCCGATAAAGCAATTACTTGCAATATCTGTACGCTCTTACCGTACATTTTCACCTTTTCCTCTTGCGAGGTAGTTATTTTCTGTGGCACTTTCTCTGCCCCATTGCTGGGGCGCCGGCTATTCACCGGTGGGTTACCCTATGCTGTCCGGACTTTCCTTGGCAATTGCTTGCCACGATAGCTCGGGTTTGTAGTAGTGCAAAGGTAGTAAAATATAATTTGGTATGAAATGGGAAGTTCCACTGTAAAATGGTCTAAAAATCGCTTTCAGATGTAGTGGAGCGTTAGATTCAAAAGCGCAAATGTGGCCTTTAGTATTCAAAAAACACTTCAGTAGCTCCAAAGCCATAAAAATCAGAATATTGGTTAATGAATCGCTTAACGCCTTTTTTCATTTTTAACAACTCATGAATCTCGGCTTTAAGCTTACCCTTACCCACCCCATGAATAAAGATCATGGATGGTAAACTATTTAGTTGTCCTAACTCAAACCACTTTTCAAAAGCTTCTATTTGGATTTGTATAATTTCAGCATTGTTTAAATGACTATGCTTATCTATTAATTTTTCAATATGCAGGTCAACCACTGAACGTGCAGCAGGTAAATTTTGTTTTATTTTAGAAACATCATACACTTTATAACCAGCGTTACGCAATACATCTATGGTTATATGATTGTCCTCAATTTTATCAGGATACACTTCAAATAATGGATAGGAGATCGTTGTTTTTTGATGTTCTTTTAAATCCTCCACGCGTTGAAACAATTGCTTTGGCTTTATTTTTACTTGCGTCTCAAAATGATCCGCCTTTTTTTTATGCGGTTCAGTTAATGAAAAATCAATACTAAAGCTTAAGCCATCATTCACTGACGAAAATGGAATATCATGAATATAAAAATCAGTATGCGGTGGAATGGAGGAAGCAATAGAAAAATCGGCATTGCCGGAAAATAATTGATTGTAATCAAATTGATAGTCCACCCTAGTTCTGTTGGATATAAATATTTTTAAATTTTCAACAATCTCATCATTAAAATCATCTAAACTAAACTTGGGTACCAAATTTAAATGCACGCCATCGTCCTCCTTACTATCGTTTTTTTGAAGTTTCTCCTTCGGAATTTGATCTACGTAAATTTTTTGTGGTGCTTTTTTTTCTTGGAATAACTTCTTCTCCGTAAATCTTTTAAAATAAGGAAAATCAATTTGATCCATATACGCAGGGAACTTAACCCCACGTACTTCAATCATGACCATTTTATCATCCATGATTTCAATGATACGTCCTTCCTCGTTACTCAATAAAACTAAAATTTCATCCCCTACCTGATACTTCATAATTCAAAATTTACGAAACCTCTTCATCCTTTGCCAATAAACTTTTACGACGACCGTAAAAGGAATAAAAAACCAAACCAATGGTCATCCAAACAAAAAACCATACCCAACTAACAGGTGGTATCTCAATCATCAAATACATACAGCACATGGCACCTACTACCGGAATGACCGAGTATTTGCGAATAAAACTAAGCACTGCAACAATGATTAATACAAAGACGAAAATTAAATACAAAAATTCTTGATATCCTTCTGTAGCCAATGCAGCAAATGCATTAGATATCCGATCTAGCCCAAAATAAATGAATATAACAGCTAATACAGGAATAATAAATTGTCCATTAATATAAGGTAACTGAAATGCTTTCTTTTTAACATCGGGCGATAATTTTGGCAATACCAATACCCCAAAACAAACCAATACAAAGGCGAATAAAGTGCCAATACTGGTAAGATCGGTCATACGACTAATACTCATAAACAAGGAGGGTACGCCAACAAATACGCCCGTAATAATCGTGGCAAAGCCAGGTGTTCCAAACTTTGAATTAATTTTTGAGAATTTTTTGGGCAACAAACCATCCCTACTCATACTCATCCATATTCTTGGTTGACCCAATTGAAATACAAGTAATACACTAGTGGTTGCTACTACCGCACTAATTGAAATTAAATATCCAATTTTATGCATGCCAATTTTTTCAAAAACAAATGCCAAAGGATCATCCACTTTTAATAATGAGTAGTTGACCATTCCGGTGAGGACAAGTGCAATTAAAATATACAACACCGTACAAATAAGTAAAGAGTAAATCATCCCCTTAGGCAAATCTCTTTGCGGGTCCTTACATTCTTCCGCGGTGGTTGATATTGCGTCAAAACCGATATAAGCATAAAATACTGCAGACACCCCTGCTAATACACCAGTGAATCCATTGGGCATAAACGGCGTCCAATTGGAGGTATCCACATAAAACGAACCTAAAACAATCACAAAAATAATAATGATGATTTTAAATACCACCATCGCATTCGTAGTTTTTTTACTCTCCGTTATTCCTCGATATACTAATATGGTAATTAAAAGTACAATAACGAAAGCTGGTATATTTAATATCACTTTCCAGCTTCCAATCATCGGTGCATTGTTGATGGCATCATATCCGATACGGGCTTGTTTACTAAACGTTGCTGGTATACCGCCTGCTGCCAAATGTTTTAACGCCTCCTCATAACCTTGTTGCGCTTGTTCATAATTAGTCGCTAGCCAACCTGGTATATAAATATGAAACCCTTCCAATAAATTTACAAAATACCCACTCCAACTAATGGCCACAACGATATTGCCAATGGAATATTCCAAAATCAAAGCCCACCCGATGATCCAAGCAACTAATTCTCCAAATGTAACATAAGCGTAAGTATATGCACTACCTGCAATGGGAACTCTACTTGCAAATTCGGCATAACATAAAGCACTAAACCCACAAGTGATTGCTGTAATAACAAATAATAATGAAATTCCAGGCCCCCCATGAAATGCAGCGGTCCCAATGGTTGAAAATATTCCTGCACCTACCACCGCTGCAATACCCATAAAAGTTAAATCGCGAACGCCTAGTACTTTTTTTAATCCACCTGAACTATGTCCATCACTCAATCCAGCCGCAGCATCCTGTACAATTTTATCGATTGACTTTTTTCTGAAAATAGACATATGGAAAATAATTTATTTTGTTCGATTCATTAAATAATGCGCCAACTCAATGATGGGTTGTTTGCGCTTTTCTACAACAGCAATATTTTCCAAATGTGCAAATGCTTCATTCATGTATCTGGCTTTTAACTGTTCCGCCCAATCATCTACTTTACAAGCTTTGAATATACCTAAAACTTTCTCCACCTTATCCGCCGGATTAGATTTTATTAAATCATGTAAGTCTGCTTTTTGTTTTTCATTAGCAACTTCTAACGCATGTATTAATAAAAAAGTTTTTTTATTTTGTTTTATATCACCCCCTGGCTCTTTTCCAAAAAGAGCAGCATCACCAAAAGCATCCAAATAATCATCCTGTATTTGAAATGCGATTCCAATTTTTTTACCAAACTCATATAATTGTTTGCAATTATTCTCACTTGCTCCTCCGATGACTGCACCCATCTCCAAACTTGCAGCTAATAATACCGAGGTTTTTAAAGTGATCATTTCTATATATGCATCCAAACTCACTTTTTCCATTTTTTCAAAATCCATATCCAATTGCTGCCCCTCACAAACTTCTTTAGCGGTAGTATTAAAAATTTGTAAAATTTTAGATAAATGCGCAGACTGAATTTTTTGGATATACTCGTATGCACGAATCATCATCACATCCCCTACCAATAAAGCGGTATTATCGCCATATTTTATATGTACTGTAGTTTTACCCCTTCGCAAACTTGCTGCATCCATCATGTCGTCATGGACCAATGTAAAATTGTGAAACAATTCAACTGCGTTGGCCAATTGATATGCGTCAGGATGTAAATCACTAAATAGTTCATTGCCCAATAAGCACATCACAGGCCTTATTCGTTTGCCACCAATATTTAAAAAATAATCACCTGGCGCATACAAGGTAGTAGGGCTTTCAGGAAAATGAGGATGGTCAAATTCCTTATTAAATTTTTCTGATAACTCTTGAAAACTATACATGCTACAAACCTAAACATTATTCACAAGATTTCATAGCCCCACTCCTTCTTGTTTTTACCCATTTTAGCAAATATTAAACAAATTTAAAATCCTTTTCCCCTTAAATTTGTATACCCCTAAAGATTACTTATGAAATTGACCCGATTTATTACTACCATTAGCTTTTTATTGATCGCCTACTTTGCAAATAGCCAAGTTAGCACAGAACAATATACAAGCCCCTATAAAAAAGCGATCGGTTTTAAATTGAACCCAGGCGCCATCAGTTATAGAAGCTTTTACACAAGAAATAAAGCGGTAGAAGGAATTGGTTTTATATCATTAGATGGTTTTCAACTAACTATATTAAATGAAAAATTTACCCCTTTTGCCAATGCCGAAAATTTAACTTGGTATATGGGTTATGGTGGTCATTTTAATTTGTGGAGTGAAAGATATAAACTCAACAACCCATCAAAAAGTGCGGGAGTCGCTGTAGGAATTGATGGTATGTTAGGGCTTGATTATAAATTAAAAAACACGCCCATTAACTTAAGTGTGGACATACAACCTGCGTTTAATTTTGTAGGTGCAAGTTATTTTGATTTAGGTTGGGGAGGCATTGGTATTCGCTACACTATTAAATAAGGATTGGACTTTTAAAGCAATCACCTTTCGCGTTTATTCCATTTTTAAGCTAAATAAGGAATCCACAAATTCGTTTTTATCAAATAAAACCAAGTCTTGAATTTGTTCACCAACACCAATATATTTTACTGGAATTTTACATTGATGTGCAATCGCTAATACCACACCGCCTTTTGCAGTGCCATCTAATTTTGTTATTGCCAAAGCATTTACATTCGTCACCGCCATAAATTGTTTGGCTTGCTCTAAAGCATTTTGACCAGTGGAACCATCAAGGACCAATAATACTTCATGCGGCGCTTCTGGCAATTGCTTTTGTATAACACGCATAATTTTATTCAACTCATCCATTAAATGTACTTTGTTATGCAATCGTCCAGCAGTATCAATAATCACAACATCCGCATTTTTTGCAATCGCAGATTGTACCGTATCAAATGCAACTGCACTTGGATCTGAACCCATATTTTGTTTTACGATTGATACCCCAACACGCTCACTCCATATCGTTAACTGATCTACTGCAGCAGCCCTAAAAGTATCTCCAGCGCCCAAAATTACCTGATTCCCCGCTTGCTTATATTGGTGTGCTAATTTGCCAATGGTGGTGGTTTTACCTACGCCATTTACACCAACCACTAGTATGACATACGGTTTTTTATTTGCAGGAGGTTGAAAGCCCATCTGATCTGATGGTGCATCCACTAACAAACTAACTATTTCATCATGCAATATTTTATTTAATTCTGAAGTGGATAGGTATTTATCTTTTTTTACGCGTTCCTGTATGCGTTCTATGAGTGAAAGTGTTGTATCTACACCTACATCGGCCCCAATTAATGCTTCCTCTAATTCATCCAATAAAGCATCGTCCACCGTTGTTTTTCCAATGATGACTTTAGAAATACGTTCAAAAAAACCTTGCTTAGTTTTTTCTAATCCTTGGTCTAAGGACTCCTTTTCTTTTTTCCCAAATAACTTTCCTAAAAAACTCATGGTGTAAAATTAAGTAAAATAACATTCCTCCTGCAGTCGATTTTATGCTCGTTGCCAATAAAAACAAAATCCCCTCTCGAATAACGAGAGAGGACTTCAAAATTTTATTGTAGAAAGCATTGCCTAATGAAAGGACAATGATATTACTACTTCGCTAAGAACTCTTTAACAAGATCTTTGTGAACGATAGACTCTTTAAAGGTATAAGCACCAGTTTTAGGGCTACGTATCGCTTTAATTACTTTAGTCCAGTTTTTTGCTTCAGCAGAAGCCTTAAGATCCTTTACTTTCGCGTTTTTCGATGCTGACTTTGCCATGATTATTTAATTTCTTTGTGAACTGTTACTTTTTTCAAAATTGAATTATACTTTTTGAACTCCAAACGATCTG
>CAXNDZ010000119.1:0-6165 GCA_964201225.1 Chitinophagales bacterium
TATATTTTTTATTTTTTCCATATCTATAATCAAATCTTTTCTTGGATAGGCGGCAAAAGGTTTTAATCTATCAGCTCTCCCTTGCAATTGCTTTAAATTCTCTAATGCAACATATCCCAATGCAGGTATTAGTGATAATTTAATTTGAAATGTTAATTTTTTTGCATCATCGTAATCTAGCTTTTCAACACTTATTTTGTACTTATGAATTTGTGATACATACTGATCTCTTATTTTATCAAATTCATTTTGTGTATTGGCAAAGGTATGTATGCCTGCAACTGTATCTTTATATATATCATATAAGTCATTCGTCATTTGTATCATTCCGCCCAACTGATACCAGCAATTGTCAATATTTTCATTGTTGCTCATTTCAATGTAATGCCTGCACATTAATAAGCTATAACCGCCTTTTCGTTCGGTAATAGATAAAATACGATCTAATGAAATATCGCTTTTTAATTGTTCTAATGAATCTATTTGTGCTTGATGAATATTATTGAGCACTTTTTGATATGCTTCCTTATTATGCATTAGGCTGAGTAATTTTAGGTGGGTGTCAATTAACACAGTTTCACTAAAACTACCAGGCTTGGCTTGTGCTGGGTTTAAAAACATTTCATTCAAAACGGCTTGACTTACTATATTTTCATCCATCAAGTCATCGTATAAACTGGCAAGTACGAAATAAAGTTTATTGTTTTCCCTTTCGTTTGTATTAGTAGTTCTGTTTTCGAATTTTGCAAAGCTATCATTGATAATATATTGCTGAATACCTTGAAACTTTTTAATTTTTTTAAAAGTTGTAGGCGAAAACCTGCCATTAAATTTCGTTTCAATATTTTTTAATAATTGCGCAGTCTTCCTCTCAGAGAATGCTAAACCAAATAGCATCCTAGCTAATAAGCATAATATATTGTAACTATAAGCGATGAAATACATAATATCTAAGTTAAAATAAAATATTCATACTTTAATTTTGTTAATTTGGCTTTTAAACTTTTTACTTAATTTAGTGTCAAATTAATTATAATAGCATGAGCAGCCACATGATAAAATACCTAACCCTTGTACTCCCTTTTTTTATTGTGAGTAATTTACAGGCGCAGACCAAAAAATCATCGGATTCCACTACTTTTTCAATACAATCGGAATATTTAAGTGACTATATTTATAATGGCAGAGCCGATTCTATTAAATACCCCTACCAAACAACCACTGCTTCATTACACTTAGCCAATGGTTTATTCTCTAATTTCAGTGCTAGTTATTTACTAACCCCAGGAATGAAAGGCTTTGATTTTTTCGAATTGGATTTGGGATATGAATATAAGATTGGTAAAAAAATATATGGCGAACTATACGGGACTAAATATTTTTATTCAGGCGGATCTAATTTAATTAACGGAAATATTTCAAGTGATATTGGAGCAAGTTTAAATTATGATTTTAATTATTTTCAATTTAATAATACTATTGATGTATTTTTTACGAATAAATCGGATATACAATTTACGCCTGGTATAGAAAAAACTATTTATTTTTCAAGTAATAGTGAGTCTAGTTGGAGTATCAATCCTTATGTTTACTCCAATTTTAGTTCTGTAAATTATTATGAGTCCAATGTTAGTCGCCGTTTAAATGGTCCAAGAGGCCCAAGAGGAGGACAAGCCACCGGAACCCAATTAACAAGTAGCACAGTGGTTCAAAACAAAGGGTTTAAATTATTGAACACAGATTTTTCAGTCCCATTATCATATGAGGGTAGTCACTGGCTTGCCACCTTCACGCCAACTTATTCAATTCCATTCAATAAAATTGAAACTCTTACTACAAACACGATAACTTCAGTAACTGGCACCACTACAAATAAAATTAATTCAACTCCATATTCTGAATTATATTTAAAAAATCAATTTTATTTTCAAATTGGGCTTACTTATAAATTTTAATTATGCCTTTAACTAAAACCACAAAAATATTATTAATCGCTTCCAGCTTATGGTATTTTGGGGAAGGTTTATTTGGACCCCTTTTTGCCATTTATGCTGAAAAAATTGGTGGTGATTTATTAGACATCACTTGGGCATGGGCATTTTATTTGGTGACCACAGGTGTTTTTTATTTTATTATTGGAAAATATTTTAATAATTCAGCGTATAAAAAACATGTGATGATTGTGGGCTATGGTTTAAATGCTTTACTAACTTTTGGCTATATGTTTGTTTCTAATCCTACCCAACTATTTCTATTACAAATTGGATTAGGTATTGCGGAAGCCTTAAGTGCTCCAATTTGGGATTCTTTATTTGCAAGTAATATGGAAGATACCGATAACACTTTTCACTGGAGCTTGGCAAGCGGGCACACGCATTTTGTATCAGGTATCGCAATTGCCATTGGCGGCTTAATTGCTAATTATATCTCTTTTGATGCTTTGTTTTTAACCATGGGGATTATTCAAGTTATTGCCACATTTGTGCAAGCAAAACTTTTGTTTTTGAACAAATCTAATTAATAGGCCTAGCTTTAATTTTATCGTACCTTTGTTTATACAAGTATTAAACAATTAATTTTGAAGTTTACAGATTTAGGTTTGGACCCGCGCATTTTAGAAGGGATTGACGCAATGGGTTATGAAAACGCCACACCCGTTCAACAACAGGTAATGGTCCCCATTTTGGAAGGCAAGGATATTATTGCTGCTGCGCAAACAGGCACTGGCAAAACGGCTGCTTTTTTATTACCCTTATTACACCGATTACTCACTTCTCCGCATCATGCAGGTGATATTAATGCGATGATTATTGTGCCTACGCGTGAGTTAGCCATACAAATAGCTGAAAGTATTGAAGGCCTTTCCTATTTTACCGATGTTAGCTCCATAGCGGTTTATGGTGGTGGTGATGGGAATTCGTTTGTTACTGAAAAAAAGGCTTTAACCAGCGGTGTTGATATTGTGGTTTGTACACCAGGCAGAATGATAGCGCATTTAAATATGGGCTATGTTAAATTAAAAGGGCTTAAATATTGTGTGCTGGACGAGGCTGACCGTATGTTAGATATGGGTTTCAGCGATGACTTATCCAAGATTTTTACTTTCTTACCTGTGGTTCGCCAAAACCTATTATTTTCAGCTACCATGCCTGCTAAAATGAGGGTGCTTGCAAAAAAACTATTAAACAATCCGATTGAAATAAACATTGCCATTTCAAAACCACCTGAACAAATAGTTCAAAAAGCATTTATTTTATATGAAGCACAAAAAGTGCCCATTATAATTGATATGCTAAGCTCAAAAAAGTTTTCCAAAGTAATTGTGTTTTGTTCAAAAAAATTGAATGTCAAACAATTAACAGTAAAATTAAAAAGCGCAAAATTAGCTGTTGCTGAAATTCATTCTGACTTAGATCAAAAAAGCAGAGAACAATATTTGCAGGATTTTAGAAATCAAAAAATAAATATCTTAGTGGCAACCGATGTATTAAGCAGAGGTATTGACATTGACGACATTGATTTGGTTATTAATTATGATGTCCCTAATGATGGTGAGGATTATATACACCGCATTGGTCGAACGGCACGTGCTGCTACTTCAGGTACTGCATTTACACTTGTTAGCGAAAATGAACAAGGTAAATGTGCAATTATAGAGCAACTTTTAGGTGAGCCAATTTTCAAAGGAACTGTACCAGCTGAATTTGGACCAACTCCAGCCTACAATCCAAAAGCAGTTGTAAAAAAAGGCTTCAATCGCAGAAGATAATTTTTTAATAGAAAAATTTATTGTTTATTTTTGAGTAATGATTCACGCTTAATAATTTATTTCAAATGAAATTTTTATTTACATTTTTTATCCTTTTAAATATACTTTGTAATAAGGCGGACCAACCTGCTGTAGAAATTTTTAAAGGAAAATTAGTCCTACAAGGTATTTGTATGAATTACGTAATACAAATAGTGGAAGGGCCTGTTAACCCAACCTTATATGAACAAAGTTGGGTGAATCCCTTCACCAATACTACCTATAAAAATGTATTTGGGTTAGCGAGTATTTGCACCTTTCCTTCTTCAATAAAAGAAGGGGATGAATTTTATTTTACCATCCCTAAAAATCCTGTGGCACAAACCTGTGCGCAATGTAAAGCGTATAGCCCAATACCAGCTAAAACTATCAATATCGCTATTTATTATAAGTAGGGAGTATACTGAAATTTAAATAGGCATCGCGGAAGCCTTGGTATTTAAGATTCCCTTTGAGTAATAAATGGAGGCCGGGTCGCTAGATAAATATTTTTTTAATTAATTTATTAATCGTAATTTTACGATTAATATGGGAACCACCAAAACAGCCGAATATTCATTAAAGGAATTAAGTATTGCAAAATACGCAAAGGCGTTATCGCATCCAGCCAGAATTGCCATTTTAAATTTATTGTTAAAAAAGCAAACTTGTATTTGTGGGGATATTGTGGACGAACTTCCTTTATCTCAATCAACGGTTTCGCAACATTTAAAGGAATTAAAGGAAGCTGGCTTAATTAAAGGTAATATTGATGGTGCTTCAGTATGTTATTGTATTGATGAAAAAGAATGGATCAAAGCCCAAGCACAATTGAATGTGTTATTTGAAAAAATAGAAGTTAAATCAGCGAAATGCTGCTCCTAATATTATAAAAATTAAAATAAATTTTATGCAAACCGAAGAACAACTTAAAGAAATCGTAAAGAAAAAATATAGCGAAATTGCTTTACAGGACAAAGAAACCAATATGTCATCCTGCTGTGGTGCTGGTGGTTGTTCCACTGAGGTATACAATATCATGTCCGAGGACTATACTACTTTAAATGGCTATAATGCCGATGCCGATTTGGGATTGGGATGCGGCTTGCCAACCCAGTTTGCTCAAATCAAACAAGGGGATATAGTAGTTGATTTAGGAAGTGGCGCCGGCAATGATTGTTTTATTGCACGACACGAAACAGGGGAAACTGGCAAAGTGATTGGTATTGATTTTACCCCTGCAATGATTGATAAAGCAAGGGCAAATGCGGAAGTTCGCGGATTTAATAATGTTGAATTTAGACAAGGTGATATTGAGTCCATGCCAATAACAGCAAATACCGCTGATGTTATTGTAAGTAATTGTGTTTTAAATTTAGTGCCCAACAAGGATGCTGTTATTAAAGATATTTATAGGGTGTTAAAACCAGGCGGACATTTTAGTATTTCGGATGTGGTTTTGGTAGGGGCCTTGCCTGAAGGATTAAGAAAAGATGCTGAAATGTATGCGGGTTGTGTTTCAGGTGCCATTCAAAAAGAAGTATATATGGAATTAATCCATGCGAATGGATTTGAGCAAGTAACCATTCAAAAGGAAAAACCAATTATCATTCCTGATGATATTTTAATCAATTATTTAACTGCTGATCAAATCGCTGCATTTAAAAACGGTGCCACTGGCATATTTAGTGTAACCGTATTTGCAAAAAAACCAATGGCAGAAAAATGTGTACCTGGGGGAGGATGTTGTTAATAAAAAAATATAAATTAAAAAGTATAGGATGAAAAATATATTAGTGTTATGTACAGGCAATAGTTGCCGTAGTCAAATAGCAGATGGCTATTTAAAACATTTTGCTAATGGCAAAGCAAATGTGTATAGTGCCGGTGTTGAAACACATGGGGTAAATCCAAAAGCAATTGCTACCATGAAGGAAGATGGGATTGATATAGCTGGTAATACATCCAATAATGTATTAGAATATAAAGATATTCCCTTTAATTTTATTATCACCGTTTGCGATAATGCTAAGGAGCGTTGCCCTTATTTTCCATGTGATGCAATCAAGTTTCATTATAATTTTCCAGATCCTGCTAAAGCAACAGGTACAGAAGAAGAAATCAATAATTCTTTTGATTCTACCAGAGATTTAATCAAAAAGTATTGTGCTGATTTTGTGCAAAAGCATCTTTAATTCCATTGTATAGCAAAATACAAGCAAGGGATACTGCCAACATTGGTAATGTTGTGTAATATATTTGATCCATATAATATAACATCTCCTGGATTAGCCTTTTGATGTGTTGTTCCAATTTGGACTTCAGCATTGCCATCTAGCATTAATATAATTTCCTCATTCACATGGGTATGCGGTTCA